>NZ_CP120717.1:4605000-4905000 GCF_032883915.1 Endozoicomonas sp. 8E
AGGGCTCCACCCGAGGCACCTTCGGTGCGCAGCTAACCCAAACGCTAACTGTTAACGAACTTTAAACCAGCATCATTTCCCATTACACTCAACCTCATGTCTCGAGTTACCTTCTATTTACTGCAACAGCAGTCTGCCCAAGCCGTTAAAAAGTTCGCCTGTCGACTGACCGACAAAGCGTGGCGTAGTGGTATGCCTGTACATATTCATACGGATAATGATATCCAGTGCGAAACCCTGGACCGACTGCTTTGGGAATGGCGTGAGGACAGTTTTCTGCCACACCAGATCATCCACAACGAGACAACGGTAGCGCCAATCACGCTGGGATATGAACCACCGAAATCGTTGCACGACAACACCCTGCTGATCAATCTGTCCGGCCAAATTCCGAACTTTTACAAAAATTTTGTCCGAACCTGCGAAATTGTTGACCAGAGTCCGGGCCCGGTTGAGGTTCTCCGTGAAAAATTCAGGACTTATGTTATGGATGGCATCCAGCCGGAAACCCATCAAATCCGGGATTGAAGACATTAGCGGGTAAAAAGCCATTAGCGGGTAAAAAGCCATTCGCAGGCAAAAAGAAATTAGCAGGTAGAAAATATGAGTCAGAAAAAGACGGAAGGTCTGCTGAATGAACAGGAAAGACTAAAAAGCCTTCTGAAGGAAGAGATAGACCGCAATGATCATCTCAATCAACACATTCCTGTTCTTACCGACCTTGCTGAGCATGAAGGGGCCAGGCAGACCGTCACAGTTCTCAATGTCACCGGGGATTATCAACAGAATGATTCGCAGGAACCGCCTATTCTGAGCCCCCTGCTTAACCCCGGTGTCACGGAGTCTGAACTGAAAACCCGGTTACGCAAACAGGCCCGACTCCTGATTCAGGAGATCATCGATGAAGAGCTGGTCAGGGTCGAAGCTCAGCTGAACCGTGAGCTTAACAACTATCTGGATCACCTTCTCGATCATATGCCCGACGGTCTATCGGATTAACATCTTCTATCATTCAAACAGGTGACTTCTCCTATTAACACTGCCCTGTCGGTTCCGTGTATACTGCACCGTTTAGATCAGAACCTGTCAGAACCCTGTAGTTATGGAAAAAACGTTTAACCCTCACGCGATTGAGCGCAGCTGGTATCAGACTTGGGAAGAAAAAGGCTACTTCGCCCCCTCCGGCGAAGGCTCTCCCTACTCCATCATGATTCCACCGCCCAATGTCACCGGCAGTCTGCACATGGGTCACGCTTTTCAGGACTCCATTATGGACGCCCTGATTCGTTACCAGCGCATGAAAGGCAGCAATACTCTGTGGCAGGTGGGTACTGACCATGCTGGTATTGCCACACAGATGGTGGTAGAGCGTAAAGTCCAGGCGGAAGAAGGCAAGACACGTCACGATTATGGCCGTGAAGCTTTTACCGACAAGATCTGGGAATGGAAAGAAGAGTCCGGCGGTCACATCACCCGTCAACTGCGTCGTCTTGGAGCCTCTGTTGACTGGGACAATGAACGCTTCACCATGGATAAAGGTTTCTACAAAGCCGTTCAGGAAGTCTTCGTTCGCCTTTATGAAGACGATCTGATCTATCGTGGCAAGCGCCTGGTCAACTGGGACCCCAAACTTCATACCGCCATCTCTGATCTGGAAGTGCTGAATAAGGAAATCAAAGGGCACATGTGGCACCTGCGGTATCCTTTGGCTGACGGCGAAAAAACCGCTGAAGGCAAAGACTACATTGTCGTAGCCACAACCCGTCCCGAAACCATGCTGGGTGACACAGGTGTTGCCGTTAATGCCGCAGACGAACGCTATAAGGCCCTGATCGGAAAAGACATTATCCTGCCACTGGTCAACCGTCGTATTCCCATCGTTGCCGATGAACATGCCGACATGGAAAAAGGCACAGGTTGTGTAAAAATCACTCCGGCTCACGACTTCAACGATAACGAGGTCGGCAAGCGCTGCGGCCTGCCCATGATTAATGTTATGACTCTGGAAGGTCATATCAGCGAACGGGGTGAAGTCTTTAACATTGACGGTTCCAGCAATCACGACATGGACGCCCCCATCCCCGGGAAGTACCGTGGCATGGAGCGTTTTGCTGCTCGTAAAGCCATTATTGCCGACTTTGAAGCGGCCGGGCTGCTGGAAGAAGTTAAAGATCACGAGCTGATGGTGCCTTACGGTGACCGCTCTGACGTTGTTATTGAACCTCTGCTGACGGACCAGTGGTTTGTCCGTGCCGGGCCTATGGCAAAACCCGCTATTGAAGCCGTCAAAGATGGCCGCATTCAGTTTGTCCCCAAACAGTACGAAAACATGTACTTCTCCTGGATGCAGGACATCCAGGACTGGTGTATTTCCCGCCAGCTCTGGTGGGGCCACCGCATTCCTGCCTGGTATGATGAAGAGGGCAATGTTTATGTAGGTCGCAGTGAAGAAGACGTACGACAGGAAAACAACATCCCGGCCGAAGTCAGCCTTAAACAGGAAGACGACGTACTGGATACCTGGTTCTCTGCCGCACTCTGGACTTTTGGCACCCTGGGCTGGCCTGAAAACACCGGACGCCTGAAAACCTTCCACCCGACAGATGTTCTGGTGTCCGGCTTTGACATCATTTTCTTCTGGGTTGCCCGGATGATCATGATGACCATGCATTTCGTCAAAGATGAAGATGGCAACCCTCAGGTACCGTTCAAATACGTCTACATGACTGGCCTGATTCGAGATGAGAACGGCGACAAGATGTCCAAGTCCAAAGGCAACGTACTGGACCCTCTGGATATGATCGACGGCATCAGCCTGGAAGATCTGGTTGCAAAACGCACCGGCAATATGATGCAGCCACAACTGGCGGCAAAAATTGAAAAACGTACCCGCAAAACCTTCTCTGAAGGTATCGCGGCGCACGGTACGGATGCTCTGCGTTACACCCTTTACTCACTGGCTTCCACCGGCCGTGACATCAACTGGGATATGAAGCGCCTGGAAGGTTACCGAAACTTCTGTAACAAGATCTGGAATGCAGCCAACTATGTACAGATGAACACCAGGGGTGAAGACTGTGGTCAGAGCAATACCGACGTTGAGCTGACTCTGGCGGACAAGTGGATTATTTCCCGGCTGCAACGCCTTGAAGCCCAGCTTGAAAAGAATCTGGCAGACTTCCGCCTGGATCACGCGACCCAGAATCTCTACGATTTCATCTGGAATGAATACTGTGCCTGGTACCTGGAGCTTTCCAAGCCCGTTCTATGGAGTGAAGATGCTTCTGGAGCCCTGAAGCGGGGTACCCGTCGAACACTGGTGCGGGTTTTGGAAACCATTATGCGTCTGGCTCATCCATTCATGCCATTTATTACTGAAGAGATCTGGCAGAACATCAAGCAAGAAGCCGGCGTTGAAGGTGAAACCCTGATGCTACAGAGCTACCCAACTCTGGACGAAAGCAAGCTGGACGAAACTGCCGAGCAGGACATCGAATGGCTGAAAGGCTTCATTACCGGTATCCGTAATATTCGTGCTGAACTGAATATTGGCCCCAGCCGTGAACTCAATGTTCTGCTGCGCAACCTCTCTTCTGACGACCAACGTCGCCTTGATGAAAACAGCGCTTTTCTGAAGTCTCTGGCAAAATTGTCGGACATTCGTCTTCTGGGTTCTGACGAGGAAGCACCTATGTCGACGACTCAGCTGGTCGGCAAGATGGAAGTTCTGGTGCCTATGGCGGGCCTGATCGACAAAGACAAGGAAGTAGCCCGTCTGAGCAAAGAAGTTGAACGACTGAATAAAGAAGTTCAGCGTTTTGAAGGCAAACTGGCCAACGAGAAGTTCATCAACAACGCCAAACCTGAAGTGGTTGCAAAGGAACGCGGCAAGTTGACCGAAGCGCTGGCTGCCAGAGAACGCCTCGATGATCAGCTCAAGGCGATTCAGGCTCTGTAAATCCGTTAGCTGTTGAGTTTATCTGTTATTGAGTTCTGAAAACATAAAAAGGCCCGGGTGCTAATAGCAGCCAGGCCTTTTTTACTGGCCTCTTAGGCGGCTGTTGATATTCCCCTAATGCCTTGTGCGAGCGGAGCTAAGTCTTCTGGCAAAATAACATTCGTGCTTTCCCACTTTGCAGGAAAGCACTGCGGTCATAAGGGCACCTCTGGTAGCTCCATCAAGAGTTTCATTGAGGACACCCTTGGCAAGGGCTGTCCTACTGCCAATATTCCGGACATGAATTGCTCCTTTGCGTTATCTCCTTTGACCCGCTCCTTTTCTCGCTATTGCTATCATGGGGTAATAAAATTGATTAAGAACTAACCAGAGCGTCAGTCTGACTAACAATATTCCTATGGGAGCAGCTAATCAGTGTTTTTCCGGAATTGATCCCTGATCTGCTGCAATCGTATCCACTCTTCTTCAGCAGCCAGTAACTCTGAAAACAGCTCATCATCAACGACCGACTCACAATGATTGTCCTCGACAACACCCCCTGGATGCTCTGCAATCCAGAAGTGCTCGAATCCACCTTCAATTTGGAGGTTCAACAGATTAGCCCGGACGATTCTGGAATCAGAATCCATCCTGATAACGTCTTCCCTATCTGAGACGAGGCGTTTAATCCTGGCAAAGAGGTTCTGCCAGAAGAAAAGAAACTCAGCTTTTTCAGGATTATCCCGGCCGGAGGTAGGCTCCCGAGCCTGATCAGAATCGTCAACCATTGTGCGTCCTTGCTGCATGTTCTAATAGATTGATTATAGAACCCTGCTCATATCTCACCTGACATCCAGATTTTGGCAGTGTCTATGTTCCATTCAATCAGGCAGGAGCACTCTGAGAATCCACTAAAAGGAGCAGAAAGATCGTCAAAAGAAAGGCAACTGTGGAATAAACTAACGAATAAAGCCGGACCAGCCCCGAGAGGCTGATCCGATACAGGCTCTTGAAAACTTATTTAATAGCCAGAACCTGCTCTTCTATCTTTTGTTTCCAGATTTGTGGTCCGGTTTTGTGGACAGAATCACCGGTGTGATCGACTGCTACGGTCACAGGCATATCCTTAACCTCAAACTCGTAGATAGCTTCCATACCCAGCTCTGGGAAGGCAACGACTTCCGCTTTCTTGACTGCCTGGGAAACCAGATAGGCGGCTCCACCCACAGCAATCAGATAGACAGATTCGTTATCCTTGATCGCCTCAATCGCAGCGTCACCCCGTTCAGCTTTGCCAATCATTCCAGCCAGCCCCGTCCGCTCCAGCATAGTTCGGGTAAATTTGTCCATACGGGTAGAAGTGGTTGGACCCGCCGGACCAACCACTTCGTCACGAACCGGATCAACAGGTCCAACGTAGTAAATAAAGCGACCTTTCAGATCAACAGGCAACTCTTCGCCACGAGACATCATGTCAACCATACGCTTATGAGCAGCATCACGACCGGTTAGAATTTTTCCTGACAGCAATACCGTGTCGCCCGGCTTCCAGCTTTTGATCTCTTCTTTGGAGATGTCATCAACATTAACCTTGCGCACCCCTTCACTCATATCCAGAGCGACTTCAGGGTAATCATCTAGGCTCGGAGCTTCCTGAATAACAGGGCCATTGCCGTCCAGTACAAAATGCGCATGTCGTGTGGCAGCACAGTTTGGAATCATCGCCACGGGCAAAGAAGCGGCATGAGTCGGGTAGTCCTTGATCTTGATATCAAGCACCGTGGTAAGACCACCCAGACCCTGCGCACCAATACCCAGACTGTTGACGGCATCCATGATCTCCAAACGCAGCTCTTCAACCCGGTTACTGGGTCCGCGCTCTCTGAGTTCATGGATATCAATGGGATCCATCAGAGATTCCTTGGCCAGCACCATGGCTTTTTCAGCTGTTCCACCAATACCAATACCCAACATGCCCGGAGGACACCAGCCCGCGCCCATCGTCGGCACGGTTTTCCTGACCCACTCAACAATATCATCAGACGGGTTAAGCATGGCCAGCTTGGACTTGTTCTCGGAACCTCCACCTTTGGCTGCCACCTGGACATCAACAGTATCTCCGGGCACCAGAGTCATGTGAATAACAGCAGGTGTGTTGTCTTTAGTGTTTTTGCGGGCACCTGCCGGATCTTCCAGAACAGAGGCACGCAGAACATTTTCCGGATGCGTATAGGCACGGCGAACACCTTCATTCACCATATCCTCGACACTTCGGCCACTTTCAAAGCGGACATTCATACCGATCTTCAGGAAGACCGTAACAATACCTGTATCCTGACAAATGGGTCGCTTGCCCATTGCACACATTCTGGAATTAATCAGAATCTGGGCCATGGCATCTTTGGCAGCCTTAGAGGGCTCTTTTTTCCAGGCATCATGAACAGCGTGAATAAAGTCCAGTGGATGATAACAGGAGATAAATTGCAGAGCGTCAGCTACGCTCTC
The DNA here is from genome assembly GCF_032883915.1 of Endozoicomonas sp. 8E. Taxonomy (NCBI): domain Bacteria; kingdom Pseudomonadati; phylum Pseudomonadota; class Gammaproteobacteria; order Oceanospirillales; family Endozoicomonadaceae; genus Endozoicomonas; species Endozoicomonas sp. 8E. The sequence goes on from NZ_CP120717.1 coordinate 4,611,443, forward strand.
AATCAGATCCTCTTCACGAATTAGTGACATTGCGCTCCCCAACTCCCATGTTCGGTCCAGAAACCTGTCGGACTTAAAGCACAGTTCCAACAGACCCCGGATTTGCAAGCTTCAAACTATTGCGATCTCTGAAGAACAGCCTTCAGGACCCTGGCCGGTTCCCCGGCTCTGTTGTTCGGTTCTGATCTGAACAGAAACGTCTGTCATACAGATCAGAATATCAACGAAGACCCCTTCGAAACACGACAGTTTCATCGGTTTCCCATGAGCTTCCCCTCCTCATTTGCCCGGCCAGTATATCAATGCTTTGCATCAGAAAACATGGATTGAAAACAGGATCTATCACTTTTTATCACGGATTGCCGAAACAAAACGACAGACAATACCTGATAACACGGGTCAGAGCAGAATAATGCTCTCGGTTAATACGCAAAAAAGTAAAAAACAGAACAGCATTGCAAAGCAGGTTTTTCTTCAGAAGAGGGCAGGCTGGAAAAAGACGACAAGTGCAATAGGCTGATATATTGGAAGTGAGTCAGTTACCGGTTACTAAAAATCAGTTAATGAAGTAACCTATAAACCCCAGCCCTGATGCTTTTAGTCAGAGTCAGCATTTCAGTAGCTCACTTACCTGAGAATACAGATCGATATTGAATGACAACATACTCACCATCTGGCATCTTCGCTAAGAAAGTCATAGGCTTTGTCAGCGATAAACTGCGCGATTGAAGACTACCGCCTGGTTCAGCAGAGCCACATAAGGGGTATGGGGTGAAGAGGGTATTCCCACGCAATAGCTTTAAGAAATATGGGAAAATTAGGACAAGCATTAAATATTTTAAACTCATGCCTGGTAAAAATAGTTTTTTTTAACCCAACAAACCTCAGAAATTTGCGAATTTACTATGAACTTTCATTTGTCACTCTTTGATGGGAAACCATAATGATGCGGTTCATTATTATTATTTGTTTTTTACAAACAGAGAAGAGAAAGAAATACATCACTCGATCTATAAATTATGCAGTAAATTCAGCAGTCATAGCTACGGTTTGTAACTCTACAGATGAAAAAGCATACAGCTTACTTTCATATTACTGGAATAATTTGAAACATAAAATAAATTCTAAAAACATTGAAAAAATGCGTACTTATGGATTCAACTGGACAAGTAACGATCTAATCTGATACCCGTTCCTTGAAGCTGCACTTGACCAGTGTTTTTAATAAGAGGCCTCCAGACTGAAAGCTTCACTGTTTTGGAGGACGAGGTTGTTGCTAATGTGTGAAGAATTTTTCGTTTACGCTATAGGGGTTTTAACCTGCCAGGCGACAGCCTATGTTGTTTTGTTAAAGCTTTTGCAATAGCCTCTAAAGTATGGGACTGAGACAATAGTTACGAATACATAGCTGCCTGCGGTAACACAGGCAACCCCGGACTTGATAAGAAGTTGAAGTTAAGGTCTCGATTCTATGAAAATATCTACTAATGAGCCCTTGGAATCAGATTCATCGATTACCTGTAAATTTATTTTTGGAGTCAACGGTATGGTTTTGGCGTCTGATGGTGGTGAGGAATTTATTATCTGCCTGACACCATAAATTTGTGGGCCCTCAACCTCTCCCATAATCCTTTGAATTGCCCGCCTCTCTATTATCTCCCAGACTTCCCGGAGGCTTTTATCCGGTACTGCCTTGACTGGAGAACTGGCTTGAGACAGTTTGCGAGATATATTAATTGTAAATTTTGAGTTTCTGGATGAAAGAGAGTCTATATTGACTGTGCCTTCTGTAGTGTTGGTGCTGACAAGCATTGTTACTGGAACACTAACCGTATTCTTTCTCTTCCTGTTTTTCTTTGCTCTTGATGTATGTGGGACTTCGATGCCCAGATTAATATGCCCTGTGAGACGAAATTGGTAGTGATCCTGCTCATTCGTAGCGTAGCTTTCAGAGGCAGCAGCTGCATTAGAGGGCCCTTCTTCAGGTGGCGGTCGTGGGGAGGTCTCAGCCAATATGTTTGCAGAAGGCGCTTTTCTTTTCCGCTTTGATCGCGAGGTTTCCTTGTTGGTGCTTCTGTCGGAAGCTCCTTGTTCTCCTGGTGCTGGTTCATTTTCAATGCTGGATGAAGAAGCAGTGCTTCCGCAAGTAGTCACTATTGGATCTTGAAGTATTGGATCAATCACATATAACTGATTCTGTCTTTCAATTTCAATAGGCCCCATCGGGAGAGCGATTGCGAAACCAGATTGTTGGCCAGCCCCAGTTGCCATTTGAATTAAATTCTCGTGCGTAAGCATTTGAAGAGTATCATGAGTCATTACCCCTTCCTCTAAAGAAGGAGAGAACAAGCGATCTGGAGTTGAGGAGTAAGAAGGCGGCCAGAGCTCTGCAACAAAAGATGGGTTTTGACTGTAAAAAGACTCAGGAAAGATAATTGCAGCACTTGGTTGTGGTGGCTGTTGATTAAGTGAGGGACCAAGAGTGTGTGAAATAATAAGGTGGCAATTATCCCCTTGCCGATGTGCAACGACAATTTCGTCATATATTTCATTAATAACAACGCTATATTCGGTGGCGCTATCAACTGAGTCATCATCTGCACAAGCATTGATTACTGTAAACCCAAGCACAAGTGTAAATAATATTCTTGCAAAAAGACTAGAGAAAAGCATCGTTTATTACCTGATTTACTACCAGACAGAAACATTCTGGCTCATCCATGATGACCAATTGGCCACTTATAATAGCACATAACCTCAGGTTCAAGTGCTGCGCATCAGCGCATTCCTTTGGAAAAATTTGTTAGTTTACGGGATTATGACTATATTCAGGTGCTTTCCTTGTTGTACTTTGTAGCCACAAAATACTAAAAGTATTTTTAAACGAGTAAGATCATGTTTTATATGCTGTATCTTTTACTATTTTATATATTTTCTTTCTGTACCTTGACTTGGGCGACCGTAGAAATCATTGGGCCAAACACTTTCACCTATGCGGATAGTACAGGCAGTACAAAAACTCGACAAATTCTTGGCCACACCAGGCCTGAGAATGTTGATCAATATTTACAACTGGCTACTTCCATGTCTGAAACCACCCTGAGAGTTGATAAAAATCTCAAAGAGAGAATTATAAGTAAAGTTTACGTTATTCAGTTTTCAGCTGATCCCGATGGCCTGGTTGACCAGAGTGAAAATATTGGTTTTATTGTCATTTTGAACGATGGAACAGCTCTCTTTAGTTTTGATTTTTTGTCCGCACCAGGCCAGGTTGCGAGTAGCTTCAATCAAGGCGAAGCAGGAAACAGATTAATGTCACTTATCTCCAAACATGCTACAGGAGTCGGTATGTTGGCTCAGGGCTCAACAGAGTCTTATCTCTGGTCCTTGCCCTCATCCTCATATCAAAATTTCAAGCAATCCGGCTTTCGCAGAGGCAAGAAAATAACCAATAGATATCAAGCAACCTTTCTGATTCCCTGTCTGACTTTATCTGGTCAGGGGACTTTAAAAATAAGAAATCTTGGCACATACGAATACACCATTCTTGAATCTACTTCGTTACAGTCGTAGTATTTTAATTCTGTCCTATTAAATGAAGGTCTTTAATTGAAGAATAAATTTGCATCTAGGACGAGGCTAATTTTACTATCCGTTACAATTTCATGTCTCTCATCAGCTTGTTTCTCGAATTATGAAGGACATGACGAGAGTGAAGTAACTATGGAAGATCAAAATTTTTGGTATCACACTTTTCAAGAGTCATTGTATTACTACATCTATATACCAGTGGATTATTACATAAGTCCAAGAGGTATCTTTCGTTTGTCATCAGCAATAGCAATGGGATACAGAAACTACTATAAATTTTATTTACATCGAAGAGCTGATGATAGAGTAGCTCGTGGACTTTTAAGATTTTCTCTTGCAGTTATACCTGTGAATATTATTTATGATGTTTTTGAGGATAGAGCGGCCCCAGGTGATAGTAAAATTCCTAAAATAAAAACAGATGAAATTAATGGCTCCCCTGTTTTTAAAATAGAGTTTTCAGGCTTATCAAAAAACAGCGTTCTACACAATATATCAAAACCATTACGCAGCCGTGGTGTGAAAAGCATTACATTCACCTCTTCTATAATAGACGACGAAATACATATTTTAGGAGATTTAACACAGACTGGCAAAAAAAATAAAATATTCTTTGATATTTCTTTTCCTAAATTAAATTCTGATAGCTATTATTGGCTTGAGCTTTGTTGCAACAAATATATTAATTGTAATACTTCTTCCTCAACTCCACTGAGTGTACTGTCAGAAGAAGTGGTCGATGAGTTAGTCTTTTTTTTAGATGGAAACTATGATCCCCTAGTTTCAAAAAGCAATTTTAACAGAGCCAAAGGGATTGACTTTTCAGTTAATGAAGACTTTGTTGTAGCAAAAATACAACAGCGAGAGTACGATATCGTTTCTTATTCTATATGTAATACTCAAACTGATACTTTGCAAATAAAAAGCAACCAACTGCACTTCTCTAATCAAACTTTAGTTTTAGAACTTAAACAAAAGTTATCTTTTCAGCCTGAAGGGTGGCTTGCATATACCATAAATTTAGCTTTTAAACAGTTTGAACATATTTTTCTTATCGCGCTCATTGATGAATTTTTTGAAGGTTTTTTTCTGGGAGAGTGTGCTATTTGCCATAAAAACATGATCGCAGGAAAAATTTCCATGGCTGGCTGTCATAGGCATTATTTTTGTACCTTATGCCTGCGTCAATGGGCACTACTTGGCTCTGGAAGGTGCCCATATTGCAATAGGTAGTCCCAGGCATAACGATGATTACAACTTTGTGCCAAGCCCTTTGCCTGAAATTTTATGCGATAAATAAAAAGTTACCGGAAGGCTGGCACCCTGCTGCTATTTTCGTTTGGCTCTGGTCCCAAATAGTTAGTATTCCTAACATACTTGTTTCTATTCATTGAACTCTTTGGCAACAGCATAGTCAAATTAATAATTAACAATAAAATCGCTTCTTAAGGAGAAAAAATGCAAATGCCAAGAATACTTAAAGCAGATCTTCCTGATTCTTCAGAGCATCTTTCTATAAAGCTAAAGTACATTCGATTATCATTGCTACTCCTAATAGATAATTTTCGTATTCGATACCTGCACTCAGAGAAACCTGTGGTATCGCTGGACTTGCTTTTTAAGACAGTAGCGTTATACAAAATACTTAATTTACTGATGCAGCAATAAATCAACTTTTGATTACAAATATTTTTAAGTCAACTGTGCACATTAATTGAAGTAAATAACGCCTGCTTCAGCCATTTACCGAAGGGGAGACGCGTGAAAGGACGAAGTCTCGGAACAAACTAAAATCATTTGACAGCTACCATGCTTGTTTTTTCAAGGGATAAATACAATGAAAAAATACACTTTAATAATCGCAATATGTTGCTCATTAGTAACTCAATATGCAAAGTCAGCCCCTCTCCTAAAAAAAGAAGATGAATTGAGCACTTTGCACGCATTAATTAATATGACCCTCACAGATTCAGCAACTATTGATGATAGAGAATCTAATATAACGGTCATTCTTACAAAGTCGGATGCACCTCTCCTAAAAACAGAGGATGAATTGAGCACTTTACACGCAGTAACAAATATGAGCCTCACAGATTCAGATTCAGATTCAGTGAATACTGAAGATAAAGAGCCTTACAAAATAGTCGGTTTTATAAAGAGGTATAATATTGATAAGCAAATTTATTATGGATTATTATTAGGTGCAATACATTCTGCACAGTATCGAATTTTGTATTTTTGCATTTTACGCCCTCTGTCATTAGTACATGACCCATACGATGGAAAATTAACATTTGTAGAGGCTTTTACAGGAGCTATCATTGAAGAGGCTATATTTAATGGTTTGTTACTCCCTTTAATCAATTACTCTATAGAATTGGCAACTAACAGTAGCACCAAATTTGATGGAAAAATATTCATTTTAAGTGACAACAACCATCATGATGAAAAAATATTTATTATGAGTAACCTCATCAAATCCACAGCATTTGGACTTTTACACCTTGCCGGCAAGAACCCATTAATGGCACAAGTCCTGATATCAATGATCAACTCATTCGTAAGAGGACAATTTACTAAACATTATGGTTTACTAAGTGCGACTGTAGCTCATGTTACTTTAAACTCTATGGGTTATTTAGTCTACATCTATAGTGGACGAGAGCACTTTTAGCGACTAACAGTTATTAGCAGTCAAACGAGCGACATTAGTTATGACACTCAGACGCGTCCCCTCCCTAAGCCAGGGATAATAAACTCATTTGAGTACATCTAAACTTTTCAGTTTGTCATAAAGCCATTAATGACCAATAGGCTATTAGCTATTTTTTGGCTTGCATACTTCCAGGTTGGGCAAACTGAATTGTTACAGAGCACTTTATTTTCCTCTGTAAAACAGTATTTTTCCCACACGAACGTCAGGCGATGTATATTTGAAGATCTTGTTATAATCTGATGGGACACGGGGACACAACAAGTTTGTTATTGCTTAGATACAACAGCACCCATGGAAAACATTGATATTTCCGTAATGAAAAGCACTAAGGTAAGATACCATCATGCCTGTTATCACAGTGTCTAACCGGGCTTACCCGGTCGATAAAAACCAGAGCCTGCTGGACTCTTTACTGGCAATGGGTGAAAAAATACCTTTTTCCTGTCGTTCAGGTATCTGTCATGCCTGCATGATGAAAGCCGACACAGGTCAACTTACCGAGCGGAGCCAGGTCGGCCTGAGCAGTGAAAAAGTTCGTGAGGGGTATTTTCTTGCCTGCCAGTGTCTGCCTGAAAATGATATGACTGTCTCCCTGCCCAGCAGGAGCCACACCCAAGCCATCATTACCGGGAAACAATTCTTATGCCCTACCGTTGTGGCTCTGACTCTCGCCCCCAGGCATCCGATGAACTATTTTCCCGGCCAGCATGTCTTTATTGATACCGGGCTACAACTTAAGAAAGAGTGCTATCTGGCCTCAGTGCCATCACTGGATCAGACGATGGTCATCCAGGTCCAGCGCCAGGTCGCAGATCCTTTCAGCACCTGGGCGCACGATTCTGCCGAAACAGGACAGAAAATCAGCATCAGCAGCCCCCGCGGAATAAATCTATGTGGAAGCCTGCTGGATATCCCTAACCAGATACTGATCGCTCAGGAAGTGGCGCTGGCCCCCATACTGGCTTATGCCCGTGAAGCTTTGAACAATACCGAGTCCTCATCACAACTTAGAATTCATCTTATCCACGAGGCACCCAACAGCAATGATCACTTTGGTGTAGAGCTATTGGAAGCACTCTCACAAATGGATCAATTCAGTTATGCTCTGACAACCGGACGACAGGATTATGGGCAACGGCTGGACTCGGCTTTATCAGAAGCCTCATCGATTAGAGTTATTTGCGCTGGTGACGCATCATTCTGCAAACCTATTGAGGAAACCTGCTCTCTGCGCTCAGGTGCTCAATTCACCGCTCTGAACAGTGAGTTTTCCTGATCCACTTTTCCCTTCGCAACCCCCCCGTCTTCCTGTTAATCTAAAATCATATATCTGATCGTCCAAGCAAGATTAAAAAGGTGGAAATGGAAGTATGACTATGCTAGATCGTGTCAGCGACAAACTGACTACTGCCCTGGAGCTTGAACACTTTGAAATATTAAATGAAAGCCATATGCACAATGTGCCGCCGGGCTCTGAATCTCATTTTAAAGTGGTTCTGGTTAGCCAGTCGTTTGAGGAACAGATGCCGGTTAAACGCCATCAGCTGATTTACAAAATTCTGTCTGATGAGATGCAGGGGGGCATTCATGCTCTGGCCCTTCATACTTATACCCCCGGTGAGTGGTACGAGCGTAAAGGCCTGGCACCTGTTAGCCCGGACTGCAAAGGCGGCAGTAAACACTGAACTCTCTCAACCGGCCACAGCCAGAGCAGGCCACTAAAATAAGCTTTCGCCAACTTCTTGGGTGAAAGGCATTTCACAATCAATAATGGAGAGCCCCGGGACGTGTGCGGCGCTGTGCAGTTCGAGTTGGATGGCCAGACCATCAAAACCTTTTTCCCAAATCCCAAAGCCCGTCTGCCGGTGATGAGCCGGCAGGGCCAGCGGATTCTGGTTCCCTGGGGACGCCGTGAGGGTCAGCCTGGCCTTACACCGCAGGGAGGTTGGGCAAGACTGGAATCCATTAAAAAGGGTATTTGGAACCGGTTTAGCCCCAGACCTGTCAAAATAAGTGTCGATGCCTTTATGGAAAAAGATGAAGCGGGCGAGAGTCATTGGTTTCTCCTTGAAAACCAACAGTTCATACAGGGGCTGATCACTACTGATGGCCCTTTTACCCGGCTTTATGTCGTAACAGAAGAGAACGAACAAAGTTGCCACAAGAGACACCGTTGGCCCAGAGTAATGGATGCAGCAGAACCCCTCAGAACCGCTTCAGGGGGACTTTTTTAGCAGCAGCTCGCCCCCCCCCCTCCTTTCTCGTCCCGATTATTGGCATCCATGCAGGTCATCACTGGATTATCCTCCGTAATGCAATGATTATCTCGGTAAATCATACTTTTCAAAAGACAAACATTGATAGACACTATACCCCAGTTAAAGCAAACACCTTAATCAAACGACGGCTCGCAACATGACAATTTATAACAAAACTCGCCGACTTTTTGCTCTGCCCTTTATACTGGTCAGCGCCCTGTTTCTCATAGCTTGCTCAACGCAACAAAAAATTGATACTGAAGAACAACCCTTCAGCGGCTATCTGGAAAACTATGAAAGACTGACTGCTTTTGATGACGATACTGCCATGCGCTGGGTCAGTGGTGATCTGAAAAAGTATAAGAAGGTCTATGTTGAGCCCGTTAATCTGTTTCCGAATTACAATGCAACCAATGATGCCCAGCGGGAAGTGGCCACTAAAGTCGCTGACTACCTGAACAATGGTTTCAGAGAAGGTCTGAAGCAGCGTGGGATGCTGGCAGAGAAGCCGGGACCGGGCGTCCTGGTCATTCAGCCTGCCATTACCGGCATTGTGTCAGAAATGCAGGACCTCAAACCCAGGCAATTCGTTCTCCCCGTCGCCGTTGCCAGAACACTGATCAAAACAGCCACCGACCGACTGGATTACATAGTAGCTCTCTATTTGGAAGTACAACTGAGAGATGGCGAAACGGGCAAGCTGGAGGGTGAAGTGCTGCGTAAAGGAATTAATAAACAATCGGACAATGATGAAGTCACCAAGGAAGATGTTAAAGCTGTTCTGGATGACTGGCTGGAATTCTATGACCGCGGTCTGGAAAAGCTGACCAACAAAGAGCAATAAGAAAAACAAATACATGGCTGCCTGTCAGAAACATCAGGCAGCCTGTCCTTACTCCCCCTTAACAACTCAGGACACCGAGGTGTGTAGCCCACACTCCCGGTTACCAATCACTTTGGTAGGGTCGTAATAATCTTCTTCAATGGGAAGATCATTCATGACCAGATACTCTTCAACATCCAGCTCTGACCAGTTCAACAGAGGGGCCACCCGGTAATAACCATCTTTGGTTTCACTGACGACCTCTAATCCCTGACGAAAAGCTGTCTGGTCTTTCCTGATGGCCGTCAACCAATAATCCGGAGAAAAACTCTGCATGGCCCGTCCAAAAGGCTCCAGTTTGACCTGACGGGTAAACTCATCATGGGCTGGCGTATCCACCTCCGGTACACCACCCATAATGGCATCACGATAAGCACGACTGTACTCTGGATGGTAAATCTGAATGTTTAACTCCAGCTTCTGAATTAAATCCCGGGCGAAGCGGTAGGTAGCCTGTGTCCCGTAGCCAGAATCAATCCAGATAACCGGCAAATCAGGTTGTATCCGGGTAGCCATATGCAGAATGGCAGCCTCATGGGGACCAAAGTTGGTGGTGACCAGCGGCTTCAAGGCCTTCTGCAGGGCCCAGCGGATTATCTCTTGTGGCGAGCGCTCGGCAAGCTCTCGGTTTATGGTCTCCAGATCCATTGACTTCCCCCGAAATGTTTCTTCTTTAACACTTATGTCTTGATTGAGTCGAACTATAGGTGATGAAGTTCCCGGGAAGCAATGGATCGTCTAGAACATATCTTTCTTTGCAAATAGTGAGTTGGACTAATGCCCTAGGAGCCTGACCGAGAACAGACTGCCGTCCTCGCTACGGGCGCTATTCTCGGTCAGGCTCCTAAAAACTTGTCACAATTAAGACAACTTCGAAAGGATGATAACAATCAAATCTTCCGTACCACATGAAGACCATGCCTGACAGGCAGGAGAACATTATCCAGATCCTCTCTGGAAGACAGATAACGGTTAAGCTCTGCAATCACCTCGTCCCGCTCATCCTGAGGATTCAAAACACCACCTTTCCAGAGGGCATCATCAATGACACAAAGCCCCCCCTGCTTGAGCATGGGGAGTACAAGCTCCAGGTATTCAAAGTACTTTTTTTTGTCGGCATCAATGAAAACAAAATCGAGCTCGCCCTCAATGGTAGGGATGGTTTCCAACGCTTTGCCAAAAAGTACTTTCAACTTATGAGAATGAGATGATCGGTCAAAGAATTCCTTTGCAATAGCAATGGCTCGCGGGTTGGTTTCACAACAGTAAATTTCACCATTCTCTGGCAATGCTTCTGCCATGGATAAAGCCGCGTAGCCGGTGAACATGCCGATTTCCAACACTCTTTTGCTATTGCTCAGTGCCACCAGCAGTTTCAGGGTTTGTCCCACCATTCTTCCCGACATGTTTCCTGGGTAGCGGGTCCGGTCCTCCGTTGCCTGGGCCAGCTCTTTCAGAAGTGATGATTCACCGCCGGTAATGTCATGGCAATATTGTTCAATATCGGGATTTACAATGACCGTCATGGCCCTTCCTTCACTGCATTAACGAGCTGATTCTATCAGGAGCCTGCTGAGTAAAAAATGCCCTTTAACCATGCTCGATTGATAAACTCATGGTAGGATTTGAAGCGGCTTCCCGAACCTCTGAACAAGTCAGACAGGAACAAGGGGCTCAATCAAAAAATAAAAAAATCCATCACTCATCCAACTCCTCCAAGGCAGTAGACTGTGACAGAAAAACCCATTGTAGAAATAGAATATTGTAGCCAGTGTCAGTGGCTGCTTCGCTCCGCCTGGCTTGCTCAGGAACTGCTCAGTACGTTCAGTACTGACCTGGGAGAGGTAAGACTGAAACCCGGAACAGGCGGTATTTTTGTCATCACCCTGAACGGTCAACAGATCTGGGAGAGAAAACAGGATGGCGGCTTTCCTCAGCCCAAGCAGATCAAGCAGAAAGTCCGTGACCTGATAGATCCGGAAAGGGATCTCGGTCACAACGACCGTTGACTTATGTTACTCCGATCAAAGTGAGCCCCTGGTATTTTCAGCCTGCTCCGGCTGCATTGAGCTATTTTTGAGGCTCTGACGATCAACCAGAGCCTTTTTCAACTATTTACGACATTTAAACCCAGTCTGACGCCGGCTTTTTGCGGAATCGGATCATTGGCAGGAACAGACCCAGCAGAACCCCTATGATTATCGTACCACCCCCATAGAGATACCAACGCATACTGCTGCTGCGAATCAGCTGGTTATTTTCAGCCTCAACCACCTCAATCCGGTTTTTCAGCTGCAAATTTTCTTCCATCAATTGCTTGTTCCGACGATCCAGTGCCTGAGGGTCAGCGGTGGCTTCTCTCAGGGCAATAAACTGAGAGGTTTTGTCATCCAGCAATCCGGTGGTCTCCTGAAGAGAACCTTTTACATTGTTCAGCTCATTCTCAGTGGCAGATAACTCAGATTTCAGAGCCGTATTTTCTTTGCTCAGCCGCGAAACGTTTGCCAGCACTTTTGGCAGACGTTCCCTGGCAGGCTGCTCGGCCACCAGATACTGACGGGGGATATAACCCTCTGATCCGTCGGCCATTCTGACCTTGCTGAACCCTTCTCCGGCATCAGCTTCGAGGACGGTCATTTTCAGCCCTGTTTTCAGGCCCCGGTGCAAAATCCGGTATTGATTACCGGGCCCTGACCGCATTGGCACATAAACGACATCCGTAACATAACGAGTTTCAGCCTGTACCGGTTCAGCCTGAACCATTGAACCCAGCAGTACTAAACCACTGAGTGATAAAAACAGTTTGGGTAAGGTTCGTTTCACGTTTTCTCTCTTAACCAGGCTACCCTGTTATCAGAATTATTCGAATAGGGCAGGATGCCTGTAAAACCTAATTATAAAAATGACAGACTTCCGGAAGGAAAATCAGGGCAGTACTCGCTTGAATGGCTTCACACTCAAAGAATGATAAACACCGGCGGCCACGTAGGGATCATCATCAGCCCATGATTGTGCGGCTTCGAGGCTGTCAAATTCAGCAATAACAATACTGCCACTGAATCCGGCCTCGCCCGGGTCGTTACTGTCAATAGCAGGACAGGGGCCTGCCAGAACCAGACGCCCCTGGGACTTCAATGCCTCAAGCCTTTCCAGGTGAGCAGGTCTGGCTGTCTTGCGCAGAGACAGACTATTGTCAACATCTTCACTGATGACTGCGTAAAGCATTTATTTTTCCTCAGCCTGTATATGTCTTGAGATCACCAGGAACTGCAAGACAACAAAGACAAAAGTAAGAATCAGGCTACCGAACACCTTAAAGTCAACCCAGAACTCGTGGAAGGTGAAAGCGACATAAAGGTTAGCGGCACCCAACAGTGCAAAGAATACGACCCAGCTCAGATTCATGCGAATCCAGATCTCATCCGGCAGGCTGATGGCATGCTCCATCATTCTCTGAACCAGACTTTTCTGACCAACAAACTGACTGCCAAGGAAGGCGGCAGCAAAGATCCAGTTTACAATCGGGGCTTTCCATTTCAGGAAGTTTTCGTCCTGAAAGGCCAGGGTCATGCCACCGAATAAAACCACGGCCATAAGCGTAATCATCTGGCTCTTTTCAAGGGTTTTGTTCTTGATGAAGCTGCCACCATAAACAATGACAGAGGCAATGATCAGGAAGAAAGTGCCACTAATAGCCCCTCCGACCTCAAGGGAATATCCGGCTATATCCACCATTCTGGGGTCCATCTTGTAGACCGTAAAAAAGATAATAAGTGGAATAAAATCAATCAGTTGCTTCATATTAAACCAGTCGGGTTACCTTGTGATTTACTTCGATATTTCGCTCAGGGCTTCTCACTGCCCAGGTTCAGAGCTCGTTAAATCATCCTGTAGTTTACTATGGAACGGCTGCATTGCCATGTCTGGTCGACTCCATCCTGCCAACTTTTTAAAAGCCTTTACAGTTCCATTGGTGGTAGAGTGTACCGACAGTTACTACTTATTTGTATCGCAATGACCCTGAATGTCGACCTCCATTGTCACACCACCGCATCCGATGGCTCAATGGGACCACTGGAAGTTTATGAACGAGCACGTGATAACGGTGTCGATATACTGGCTATTACGGACCATGATTCGGTGGCTGCACACCAGTTTCTCTCCAATAAAACGCTCGCAGGCCCCAAGCTGATAACCGGGATGGAATTATCAACCACCTGGTCTGCCATGGAAATCCATATTGTCGGTCTTAACTTTTCCCTGTCGGACCCGGATCTTGAACGAATCATCCATCACCAGTGTTCTGCCAGAAAGCAGCGATCTCTGATGATCGCCAGTCGTCTGGTGAAACAACTGAAACTTAAAATCAGTGCTGACACTCTGATGAATGAAGTCATTGATCTGGCATTGAACCGGCAGAAACAATCGCCCGACGGCTTTGTTCTATCCAGGGAAAATATCCAGACAGGCCGACCTCACTTCGCCCAGTGGCTAATTGAAAAAGGCTACATCAAAGAGATGCAAGCAGCTTTTGATAAGCATCTGTCGCACCAGAAAATAGGCAAATTGAAGGCGTTCTGGCCTCCCATGGGTCAGGCCATAGCCTGGATCAGAGCCCTGGATGGTACGGCTGTGTTAGCTCACCCCGGAAAATACAAAATGACCCGTACCAAACTCAGAGCTCTGGTCAAAGACTTCAAACTGGCTGGCGGCCATGCCCTGGAAGTCAGTGGCTGCCAGCAACCTCCCGGGCAGCGGGAAGCACTGGCCAGCCTTTGCCAGGACTTCGAACTCAGAGCCTCAAGAGCCAGTGACTTTCATACCCCCGCCAACCCTTGGGTAGAACTGGGCAGAGCGCCAGAACTTCCCAAGGGTACCCTGCCTGTCTGGGAGAAATGGTAGATGATTTTCTAATGCCTGAGTGCCAGAAAACACTGATTCTCTCGTTCCCTCGCTCAATTAACCATCCCTCCATAGTTCGGTAACTTTTGCTAAGTGGCCGGAACTTCTGGTCAACACGAGGCGGCTATCTTTGCTGAAGCTGGCCGATAAGATCTTTTCAGAATGGGAAATGGTGGCTTTGCGTTGCCATGATCCGTCAGCCTTGCGACCGATGATTTTAGCTATGTGATCAAAACTGGCGGTCAGTAAATGATCGCCATCGGCATTGAAGGTGGCTGATCTGATCGAACCATTATGATGAATGGTCGTTTCTTTCCACCATGACCCATCGGTCCGCTTGCCAGTGATTTGCACCTTATTATCTCTACCAACGGTCGCCACACAGCTACCATCTGGGCTAAAGGCGGCTGTGATAACACTTTTATGGTGGGAAATGATCGCTTTTATTTTCCATGTTCCATCGTCTTCAAGGCCATAGATTCTTGCCTTATGATCATCACCAGCCGTCACCAGATAGCGACCATCCGGGCTTAAGCTGGCAGAGTTGACAAGGTTATCATGGACAATAACGATTTCTGTTTTCCATGATTTATCCGCCTGCAGACCATGGATTTTCACCGTATTATCGTTACCGACAGTCACCACATGGCGTCCATCAGCACTAAAGGTGGCTGAGCTGATCGAATCATTGTGGTTAATGAACATTTTGGCTTCCCATGATCCATCGTCCGCTCGCCCATAGATTTTTGCCGTATGATCCTCAGCAACGGTCACTAGATGGCAACTATCGGGACTGAAGGTGGCTGAGCTGACAACATCATCATGAGTAATAATGGCTTCTTCTACCCATGATTTGTCATCCTTCTGGCCATAGATTCTCGCAGTATGATCCATACTGGCGGTGACTAGATGGCAGCCATTGGGGCTGAAGGTGGCCGAGATGACACCGTCACAATGGGTAATGACGAATTCTTCTACCCATGATCCATCATCCTTCTGGCCATAGATTTTCGCCGTATGATCCATGCTGGCGGTTAATACATAGCGGCCGTCGGGGCTGAAGCTGGCTGAGTTGACAACATCATCATGGGCAATGATGACTTCTTGCGCCCATGATTCGTCGGCCATCACGCCATGGATTTTCGCCGTTCTATCGTCACTGGCGGTGATCATATGGCGGCCATCAGGGCTAATGCTGGCTGAGTTGATCCATGATTTATGAGCAACAGTGGATACTGTCACTGGAAGCATTGTTTTTCCTAAAACATTGACAGCCTCTGATACATTTGTATTCTGGCTGTTATATCTGCAAAGCTGGATAAAATGGATCAGGGTTTCATAACTTACTTCTGCTTTAAGTGTTTCCTTTATACTCCGATCGTAAATCGCCCTATTTGCAACAGCTAAAGAATTACAACCGCCAAACTCATTCAACAGCTTTTCAAATTCGTTCAGTTTTTCTCCCAGGCCATTAAATTCTTCCGGGCATGAAGGACAGTTTTCAAATTTACCGTCTGACAGACTGGTTTTCAGCCACTCATTAAAACAACCCAGGTGAAAAAGATGATCACAGGGGGTTTTCAATAACCTTGAAAACCATTTAATGGGATCAGTACATATTGAGCATTCCCTGTCATTAACTTTCACACGTTCCACATTAAATGCGTTATCACGAAAGACACTGACATCCATGTAAATATCTTGTTTTTTTTCGGGTACTATTGTGGTAGATCTTCCTGCACTCACACAAGAAGACCTTCCTTCCATTCGAGCTTGCTTAGTTTCTGGTAAGAGTGAGCTTACAATACTCGAATTCTTCCTTGTTACATCCATGCTTGATTTCTCCGAAGTCACTAATTACTGTCGATTGTCAAAAGAATCAACAATTAACTCCGTGACTTAGAGTCGGCTTAATAATAAAAGTTCAAGAATTCTTAACTGCAATTAACATTTTTCAACTCATTTATACATTCCACAGGCTATTGCAAAAGTACAACTTCGGAAAATCATGAAAAAGTAAGGAAGAGTAACATGTGTGTTATGAACCTTTTCTAATATTGTCTGCCATAATGGTCAGTTCAGGAAGAGGTTATGTAGCATGGATGCTCAATATTTTACTAATACTTTATCAGCCAGGCCATATACCTCAGAAAACTCAAAGCTGACTTCTGAACAGCTAAAACTTAAAGAAGTAGAATTATCAACCTATTTCAAATCAACGGCTATTAATGTTTTAGAAGAATGCAATAATAACCCTTGCACAACTTACTGAGGACTGTGAAACCTTATCACTAAATCAAAGCCGTTATTATCGCCCCGAATTGAACGGAACCGTTGCACCGGATTACTTCGGTGGTATGATGCGCACTCCATTTTTACTGCAAGAGAATGGCAACCTGTCGACATCCCTTTGAACACAGTGTCCAAAAGACGGTTCAAAAGGTGCAGGTTCCATGTACACAACCGCCATGAGTCAGTTTTTCCAGATCCACCCAGAGACGCCACAGCTTCGTCTGATCCGTCAGGCCGCAGAAATTCTGAGGGCTGGAGGGGTGATTGCCTACCCTACTGACTCAGCCTATGCTCTGGGCTGCCTGATCGGTGACAAAAAAGCGGTTGAGCGCATTCGCCAGATTCGTCGATTGGACGAAAAGCATAACTTCACCCTGGTGTGCAGAGATCTCTCTGAACTGGCCACCTATGCTCAGGTCGACAATGTTCAATACCGTCTACTGAAACATCATACACCCGGCCCTTACACTTTCATTCTCAGAGGCACCCGTGAAGTGCCTCGCCGCCTGATGCACCCCAAGAGAAAAACCCTGGGTTTACGAGTACCAGAGTGCAATATTGTAAGCGCCCTGCTCAATGAACTAGACGCACCCTTAATGAGCAGCACCCTTCAGCTTCCAGGTGACAATGAACCCATGCTGGACCCATACGACATTCGTGAAACACTCGAAAACCAGCTCGACCTGGTCATTGATGGAGGCTATCGAGGTATGGAACCAACCACCGTGATCAGTTTGCTGGCAGACACGCCTGAAGTCCTCCGAAAGGGTAAAGGCAATCCGGAACCGTTTCTCAACTGAATCCGGTCCAATGCACTAATCTGTTGCTGGAGAAATCCGATTTCATGGCAGAATTTTTTTACTGTGAAACATTTTTCATCCCCAATGGCGACGAGAATTTGTTTTAGTCGCTCATGGCTAATTTATTCACTGCTGGCAAAAACACGCTTTTACCGTCGTGCAAACTGTCGTACTCTGTTCATTCAGGATTCTAACGGGAGAGCCTCTTGAGCGCTGTAGACTCACAGTCGCGTGTTCTGTCTGGCATGCGACCTACTGGCCGATTACATCTTGGCCATTATCATGGGGTATTAAAAAACTGGCTTCAGCTGCAACACGAGTATGAATGTTTTTTCTTCGTAGCTGACTGGCACGCGCTGACCACTCACTATGAAGAGCCGGAAAAACTCGAAGACTCAGTCTGGGATATGGTCATTGACTGGCTGGCGACCGGCATCAATCCCGGTTCGGCCACCCTGTTCATACAATCCAGAGTTCCGGAGCATGCAGAACTGAATCTGCTGCTCTCCATGATTACCCCGCTCTCCTGGCTGGAACGGGTACCCAGCTACAAGGATCAACAGGAAAAGCTGAAGGAAAGGGATCTCTCCACCTTCGGCTTTCTTGGCTATCCACTCCTGCAAAGCGCCGATATCCTTGCCTACCGTGCGGGCCTGGTTCCTGTTGGTGCTGACCAGGAAGCCCACGTGGAGATTACCCGGGAAATCGCCAGACGCTTTAACCACCTTTATGGTCGGGAGCCCGGCTTTGAAGATAACGCCGAGGCCGCTATCGGCAAAATGGGTAGAAAAACCGCCAACCTCTACCGAAAGCTCCGCCGCGCCTACCTTGAACACGGGGATGACGAAGCTCTGGCCACGGCCAAGGCGCTGCTAAAGGAACAGAGCAATATCACCCTGGGCGACCAGGAAAGACTGTTTGGCTACCTGGAAGGGACAGGTAAGGTTATCTTGCCGGAGCCTCAGGCTTTGCTGACTGAACAGCCCCGTATGCCGGGTCTGGATGGTCAGAAGATGTCCAAGTCCTGCGGCAATACCATCGGCCTCAGGGAAGGCCAGGACAGCGTTGCGTCAAAACTGAAAAAGATGCCTACAGACCCGGCCCGCATTCGCAGAAATGATCCGGGCGAGCCGGAAAAGTGTCCGGTCTGGCAACTGCACCAAGTTTATTCAGATCAACAACGCAGAGACTGGGTTCAGGAAGGCTGTCGCTCGGCAGGTATCGGCTGCCTTGACTGCAAAAAACCCCTGATCGAAGCGGTACAGGAAGAACTGGAGCCCATTCGCACAGAGGCAAGGGAACTGGAAAACAATCCCGATGTCGTAAAAAGCATCATTGCCGAGGGAACCGAAAAGACACGGGACGAAGCCCAGGACACTCTCAGGGAGGTTCGGGAAGCTATAGGACTGGACTATCGTTGAACACTGTGTTTCAGTGAAGTATCAGCTATTACAAAATACAGGTCAGGCTCTTCGAGCCTGATCATCATAAAAAGCAGTTTAACCGTTTGTCGGTCAAACTGCTTTTTTTCAGTTAGAGGATTCGAAACAGGGTGAAGCATCAATGACCTCCACGGAAACCGTGGCTGAGCCCGGAGAACAACCCCCTGAAGAGCTGACACCGCAAGTTCAATCAGGCTCTGAGCCTGAACTCATTGAACACCAAATACGGGTTATGGGTCAGCCCATGGCCAAGCTGCCTGACGACCTTTACATCCCACCGGATGCCCTGCAAGTCTTTCTGGAAGCCTTTGAAGGGCCTCTTGACCTGCTGCTCTACCTGATCAAGCGCAACAACATGGACATCCTGAACATCCAAGTGTCTGTCATTACAGAGCAATACATGCAGTATGTGGAATTGATGGAATCAGGACAATTTGAGCTGGCAGCGGAATACCTTGTCATGGCCGCGACACTGGCCGAGATTAAATCACGAATGCTTCTGCCCCGGGTCAATGAGGACGAAGACGAGGAAGAAGATCCCCGTGCCGAGCTGATTCGTCGACTGCAGGAATATGAGCGCTTCAAGAAAGCCGCAGAAGATATTGATCAAATGCCCAGAATGACCCGGGATCTGCATGAAGCCATTGCGGCCCCACCCGACCTGGAACAGGAACGCCCCCATCCGGCAGTGGATCTCAAAGAGATCATGCTGGCCATGGGAGAAATACTCCGCCGGTCAGAAATGTACGTCAGTCACCAGGTTGAACAGGAAGCCCTGTCCACCCGTGAACGGATGAGTGAAGTCCTCTCCATGCTGACCTCTGAGCGTTTCACTCCCTTTGTTGCCCTGTTCCGGCTTGAGGAAGGCAAACTTGGCGTCGTCGTTACTTTTATGGCGGTAATGGAACTGATCAAGGAATCCCTGATCGAACTGATCCAGAATGAACCTTTTGGCCCCATTCACGTAAAGGCCCGGATTGACTAATGGAAGCAGAACAACTGCAACGTATCCTGGAAGGAGCCCTGCTGGCCAGCCAGAAACCCCTGACTGAAGAGAAGCTGGCCGCCCTGTTCCCCGAAGACCTTTATTCTGAGGAAGAGCGCCCGGATGGCAACCAGATTCGTGAGGCTCTGGTGGCCATCTCTGAAGCCTGTGAAGGACGGGGTTTTGAACTCAAAAAAGTGGCATCGGGCTACCGCTTTCAGGTCAGACAAGAATTGTCACCCTGGGTTGGCAGACTCTGGGAAGAAAAACCACAGCGCTACACACGGGCGCTGCTGGAGACCCTGGCCTTGATCGCCTACCGGCAGCCCATCACCCGGGGGGAAATTGAAGACATTCGTGGGGTAGCCGTCAGCAGTAACATTATAAGAACCCTTCAGGACCGCGAATGGGTACGTGTGGTAGGTCACCGGGATGTACCGGGTCGTCCGGCCATGTTTGCCACTACCCGCCAGTTTCTGGACTATTTTAATCTCGAAAATCTCAATGAACTGCCCCCCCTGTCCGAGATTCGTAATCTGGAAGAAGCAGCCCGGGAACTGGCTGAAGCTAACGATCAGAGCAGACCTGAGGCAGAGGCCGCTGAAGCTCAAGAGGACACCGAGGTGCAAGAGCAATCCTCTGATGAGCTATTTGCCGAACTGGATGAACTGGAAGCTGATCTGCCAGATAACTTTGACGACCTGATCCGTAAAAAGAACGTCGAAGAGCCAGAACCCGCACAACCGTTGGTTGAACAAGACACCCTGGTTGAACAGGACACCCAGACATCGGATCAGTCGGCAGAACTTTTCGCCGAAGAGGATCAAGTCTTACACCAGGCGACAAATCCGTCCTTTGAAGAAGAGCCTGCTTCTGAAACAGAAACACCCGTGGAAATATCAGACGAAATAACTAACCCCTGAGCAATGCCTGATGACCCGATAGAACAGCCGCGGAAATCCACGCTGTCTTAACCTATCCTGAATCGCTATACTCTGACCCCTTTGATTGAGAAACAGAGCGGCATAGCCGTAAATACCATGACAACTGAAACCACTCCTCCCCAGGGTGAGAAACTGCAAAAAATCCTGGCGGGCGCCGGCCTGGGCTCGCGCCGTGAGATGGAACGCTGGATCAGCGAAGGCCGAATCTCCGTCAATGGAGAACAGGCCAGCCTCGGCGACCGAGCCTCAGCCGCAGACAAGATTGCTGTCGACGGCCGCCCGGTCAAACTGGAAACCTATGCTTCCGGAATCCGCCGTGTCATTGCCTACAACAAGCCAGAAGGCGAGATTTGCAGCCGCCACGACCCGGAAGGCCGCCCGACCGTTTTTGACAAACTGCCCAAACTTCAGGGCGAACGCTGGATTGCCATTGGTCGTCTGGATATCAACACTTCCGGTCTGATGCTGTTCACCACCGATGGTGAGCTGGCCAGTCGCTTGATGCACCCCTCTTACCAGGTTGAACGTGAATACGCTGTTCGAGTCATGGGTAATGCGACAGAGCAGAAGGTTAAAAACCTGTTCGATGGTGTCGAGCTGGAAGATGGCCCTGCCCGTTTCACCGATATTGTTGACTCAGGCGGTTCAGGTATCAACCGCTGGTTTCATGTCTGCCTGCTGGAAGGTCGTAATCGTGAAGTACGCAGACTCTGGGAATCCCAGGATTTGACAGTAAGCCGCTTGAAACGCGTCCGTTTTGCCAATGTCATCATTCCTGACCACCTGCGCATGGGTCAATGGGAAGAAGTAGAAAAAACTGACATCGACGAACTGGCGGCAACCGTTCAACTATCACCCGCACCCAACGCACCCACTCGCAGAGTTGATCCAAGACACACCAAAACCGGCCTGAAAACCAGAGGCACCCGTGGTAAACCTGCTATCAACAAGAAGCGGCCCTCGCCTCACAAAAAGCCTGGTGTTTTCAAAAAGAACAGACATCGCTGATGCCATCTGAGCTCCAGCCATGGGTTGGAGCTCTTGCTAATACCCTGAATATGCTTTGATGAGTTTCCATGCTGGCCCCGACCGGGTTCCCACTGGACAGGTTAACTGTATTTATATACAGTTAACCTAAACCAAGCCTGACAGGAGAGGCCCATGTCTATTACCCCCATGTGGCGAGTTGACCGGGACGGAAGCATGTTTACAGATAAGAAAGCCGCTGAAGAATACGATCGCATGTTGGAACTGGCCGGGAATATCACCAGCCTGCTGGAAGACCGCTTTGAAATCGATGAACACCTGGCTGAAGAGATCGGCCTGATGTTCGCCAAAAACAAGGAAGCCTTCGCCAAAGCCTTTAAAGGCAAACCGGACCTGGTGCTTGAGATAGGCCAGACTTCTGAGCAAGACCATGAGGACGAGGCTTCGGCCTGAGCTGGCCCACCAATATCCGATAACCAGGAGCGGAAGGCCCTGATCCGCTCTGCCAGAAACCCTTTTTTACCCCCTCCCATTTGGGGGGTGTCGCAAAACTCCGACAACTCGTTCCCACGCTCTGAGAGGGTGTCGCAAAACTCCAACAGCTCGTTCCCATGCTCTGAGGTCCTCATTCCCGTGAAGTCGGGAATGACGGGAGTCAACTCGTTCCCACGCTGGAGAGAGTTTTGCGACACCCTCGCTCTGCGTGGGAATGCATTACCTCCACTAAAAAGCAGACTCTACAGCTTGAGATAGGTATGGGTTCCGACGCTGAAGCATGGGAACCAGAGTTTTGCGACAGCCTCATTTAGAACGAGTCAGGAATAAAGAGCATGGGCAAAAACAGTCATCCATTTCCCTCAGATTCACTTCAGATTCAGCTATAAATAGCCCTTTGTGAAAAAAAATCTTTCTTCCATTCTTGGTAGAGAAACCCTTTTTTTTACCAAAAACAGCGGTTCTACCGGTCATTTTTCCCATTATCAGACCAAGACACTAGTGAAGCAGCCCGCCAAGTAGCACTTGTACTGGTTGCTAATACAGCGAATTCCGCTAATATAGCGGCCTTTTTGTCTGGCAAGGTATGTAGTCACGACATGACGAGCTTCGTTCCTGGACAGCGCTGGATCAGTGACACCGAAACTGAACAAGGGTTAGGTACCGTTCTGACTTTCGATAGTCGCATGGTAACCCTGTTGTTCCCAACCACCGGTGAAACCCGGCTCTACTCCATTAATAACTGCCCGCTATCAAGGGTACAATTTAATCCTGGTGACAAGATAGAAAGTCACGAAGGCTGGACCATGACGGTGACGGAAGTCATCGAAGAGAATGGTCTGCTGCTGTATAAAGGCGTTTTTCCCGACGGTAAGCCCGCAGAGCTTCCCGAATCGGAACTGGGCAACTTCATTCATTTCAACAAGCCGCAGGACAGGATGCTGGCTGGTCAAATCGACCAAAACAGCAACTTTTCCCTGCGTTACAAAACTCTGTTGAACAATTGTCGCCTACTCCGCTCTCCTGTGAGAGGGCTGCTCGGAGCCCGTACCAGCCTGATACCTCATCAGCTGCATATAGCCCGTGAAGTGTCTGGACGTCATGCCCCCAGAGTGATGCTGGCTGACGAAGTCGGCATGGGTAAAACCATTGAAGCCGGTCTTATCCTTCATCAGCAACTGATCACTGAACGGGCCAGTCGGGTATTGATTCTGGTACCGGAAACACTTCAGCATCAGTGGCTGGTTGAAATGCTGCGTCGCTTCAATCTACACTTCGGACTGTTTGATGAAGAGCGTTGCCGTGCGATTGAAGATGAAAACCCGTTCAACACCGGGCAACTGATTCTTTGCAGCCTGGACTTCCTGAGCCAGTACGAAAATCGTTTCCAGCAGGCCCTGGAGGTTGACTGGGATCTCTTGATCGTCGACGAAGCTCACCACCTGGTCTGGTCAGAAGAAAACCCCAGCCGTGCATATCAGGTTGTGGAAACATTGTCGTCTCAAATTCCCGGCCTGCTGTTGTTGACAGCAACACCTGAACAGATGGGACCCGAAAGTCACTTTGCCCGGCTCCGCCTCCTGGACCCTGATCGCTTCCACGATCTGCTGGCCTACCAGGAAGAGGAAAAAAGCTATGAGCCTGTAGCCGAAGCGGTTCAGGAGCTGCTGGAAAATGACCATCTGCCGGAAGTCGCCTGTCAGCACCTGACCGGCTTCCTGGGTCAGGACTGCCAGCCTTTGATCGGCCTGATCAACAATGGCCCTTCTGAACAAAGAGAAACGGCCCGCGAACAACTGCTAAAAACCCTTCTCGACCGCCATGGTACTGGCCGGGTTCTGTTCAGAAATACCCGTGCAGCCGTGGGAGGATTCCCCGGTCGTGTTGTTCAGGGATACGCCCAGAAGCTGCCTGAGCTTTATCAAATAGCCCAGGAAGAAGAAACCGAAGCCCGTGGTTCGCTGTACCCCGAACTGGCTTACCAGTCCCATATCTGTGTTGATGATATGGACCCCTGGTGGAAAGTAGACCCTCGCATCGACTGGCTGATTAATCTGCTGAAGCTGCTTAAAAAACAGAAAGTGCTGGTGATCTGTGCCAATGCCAATACCGCTCTGGATCTCGAGGACGCTCTCAGAATACTGTCTGGCATACCCACAGCAGTGTTCCACGAGAACATGACTATCGTCGAGCGGGATCGTGCAGCTGCATGGTTTGCTGATGAGGAATACGGTGCCCAGGTTCTGGTCTGCTCAGAGATTGGCAGTGAAGGTCGCAACTTCCAGTTTGCCCACCACCTGGTGCTCTTTGATCTGCCCGCTCACCCGGATCTGCTGGAACAGCGTATTGGACGACTCGACCGCATTGGCCAGACCGAGACCATCAAAATCCATGTTCCCTTTATAGAGGGCACCGGACAGGAATTAATGTTTCATTGGTATGGTCAGGGTCTGAATGCCTTTGCCGATACCTGCCCGTCTGGCAGCATGGTCTTTGAAAAATTAGGTGAAGCCTTCACTGAAGCACTGGCGCCTGAGAAGAAAACGACACTGGCTGATATTCAGCCTTTGATCGCGGAAACCGCCGAACTCAATGCAAAAATGAACGAGCACCTTCACAATGGTCGGGATCGCCTGCTGGAAATCAACTCCCGTGGCACCCTGTCCAGTGAAGATCTGATTAACGACATCGAAGCACAGGAAGAACCCAGGCAGCTCAAGCGCTACATGGAAAAGCTGTTTGAAGGATTTGGTGTCGAGTCAGAAGATCATTCCAAACATTGTCTCGTTGTGCGTCCGGGCAGTCATATGGTGACCTCCTTCCCGGGCCTTCCGGCTGACGGCATTACCGTCACCTTTGATCGGGATATGGCCCTTTCCCGGGAAGACATGCACTTCCTCACCTGGGAGCACCCCATGGTTCGTGAAAGCATGGACATGCTTCTCACCAGTGAGATGGGCAATACCTCGGTGGCTCTGTTGAAAAACAAAGCTCTGAAACCGGGCACCATGCTGCTGGAAGCGATCTATGTCGTCGGAGCTTCAGGAGAGAAAAAACTTCAGCTGGATCGATACCTGCCTGCGACACCGATTCGCTGCCTGATCGATCCCGGCATGAACAACCTCTCGGAAAAAGTGGCCTTCGATACCCTGAACGCCCAACTTCAGCCCATCAAAAAAGGTATGGCGAAGAAACTGGTGAAAGCGCAACGGGAACCGATTCTGGCCATGCTGGCCAAAGCAGAGCAAGCAGCGAAGGAACAGGTTAACCCCATTGTGACCGAAGCCTGCAAAAACCTGCTAAGCCATGTCACGGAAGAGATCAAGCGACTGGCTGCCCTGAAAGCAGTGAACCCGAACGTACGTGATGAAGAGATTGAACACCTCAAACTACGTGCCGCCCTGGGTCATCAATGCCTTCAGAAAGCGATGCTCAGACTGGATGGTTTGCGATTGATGATCGCTGGTTAACACCACATACGGCACTGGCGCGATGTTTTTCGTGGTCAGTGCCAGTGGTTGTTGTTTGTCTCATTCACAACCGGTTTAGGCTAAACGAGGCCCCCCACAGTCAGAGTATTAACCTTACGAGATACGATTCAGCTTTTCCTGTAAAAACCCACCTCACCCTCAGGCCGGGTCTTGAATCGGCGATGCAACCACATATACTGATCCGGTTTTTTCTTTACCTGTTCTTCTACAAACTGATTGACCCGGATCGCATCCTGAAGATCATCACCCTTTGGAAAGTCCTTCCAGGCCTCAAACACCTCAAGAACATACCCCTCGGAACCTGGTTTTCGGGTGACCACCATGGGCACCACCCTGGCCTTACCCATTCTTGTCATTCTGGAAGTGCCAGTCACCGATGCGGTCTGAACACCAAAGAAAGGGGCAAAAACACTTTGTTTAGGCCCATAATCCTGATCGGGAGAGTACCAGACGGTTTTTCCCTGTCTCAGGGATCTCAGCATACCCCTTACATCCCTTCGACCTAACAGACGGCTCCCCCGGTCATAACGCAGACGTTGCCTTCTCTGCATGTATTCAAAAACAGGATTCTTGTGTTCACGATAGGTCGCGTCGACACTGTGCCTGAGGGTAATCAGAGCGCCCGATATTTCTATGGTCGTAAAATGCAGAATCAACAAAAGGTTACCCTGGCCAGTCTCTGAACTGAGATGTTCAAGGCCTTTGTAGGTCACCAGTCGTTCAAGACGCTCTCTTGGCCACCACCAGGCCATGATGACTTCCATCAAGCCGATACCGACCGACTCAAAGTTTTTCTGCAACAGGGCGTCCCTTTCCGCCTCACTCAAATGGGGAAAACACTTTGCCAGATTGACCCGGGTAATACGCACCCTGCTGCCACCAAAGCGCAGTAAAAGACGACCTATCAAACGCCCCAGACGCACCATGACAGAATAAGGAAGCAATGCCACCAGGGCGGTGAACCCCAGCCCCAGCCATACCGGCCAGAACTTTGGTTTCAGGTAGGACCACCGAAAGCGATCAGCTTCCGTAGTGTTGCTTAATTCATCCGACTTCATCTATTCACCAGAAACCCTGTTTCAATAAACTTGCATA
Source organism: Endozoicomonas sp. 8E (assembly GCF_032883915.1). Classification (NCBI taxonomy): domain Bacteria; kingdom Pseudomonadati; phylum Pseudomonadota; class Gammaproteobacteria; order Oceanospirillales; family Endozoicomonadaceae; genus Endozoicomonas; species Endozoicomonas sp. 8E. The sequence goes on from NZ_CP120717.1 coordinate 4,638,324, forward strand.
ACTGGCAGACCATCAGCCTGCCTTTGTCCGGCCCTATTATCTCAGCTGGCAGGACTGAGGTCATGTTTATCAAGGGCTAGCTTGTAAAATGACTTGAGAAATATTGCTTTTGATCGTAGCCTGAGAAGCAATACGGAGCGATAGGCCAGAAAATGAAGAGCGTTGTAACTTTTTCCTATTATCCGTCAGATACAGCAAGAACATTACTGACCTTACTTCCGTAAATGACGTGGCCGCCATGAATTCAACTCTGACCTCAAAGCCGACAAAAGCCGCCTTCCAGCTCAAAGGTGGCATTTATACGCTGACTACACTTGAATTGCACAACAGCTGTCTGATCAGTTTTAGCAGGCAGTTGCAGGCGATGTCGGAAAAAGCACCCCACTTCTTTCAAGAGACACCGGTTGTATTGGCTTTAGAGAAGTTACCGGCAACGATTGCTGCCTCTGATCTGAGGGCCATTGCCGGGCGGCTGAGGGAGTCCGGTATGATTCTGGTAGCCGTCCGCGGCAGTGAGCAGTTAAGATATACGGCAGAGCGTGCAGGCATAGCCTGGCTGCCCTTTCAGAAGACAAAGTCAGAGAAAAATGTGGTCATGATGCAACAGAACGGTCAACCGATGCCGGTCGAACGTCATGAACCTGCTCGCTTAGAGCAAAAAGAAGAAACTTCAGCCACCTCAGGCTCAGAAACAAAAATTATCGACCAACCTGTTCGCTCTGGTCAGCAAGTCTATGCCCCGGGCGACCTGGTTGTACTATCACAGGTCAGTCCGGGTGCAGAATTACTGGCTGGCGGGCACATACACGTCTACGGACTTTTAAGAGGCAAAGCACTTGCCGGGGTTAATGGCAACCCCGAGGCAAGGATTTTCTGCCATCGATTTGAAGCCGAGCTGATTTCCATCAGTGGTCAGTACAAGCTGACTGGCCAGACGGAAGAATCGTCCTGGAGCCGCCACTGGGGTAAGTCTGCTTTAATAGGGCTTGCTGAGGATCACTTGCACATCAGCAGGCTTTAATAAATACTTGAACATTGACCACCACTTACTATTCACAGGATTTGAACTTGGCACGCATAATTGTTGTAACGTCAGGAAAAGGCGGTGTTGGTAAAACCACAACCAGCGCTTCATTTGCCACGGGCCTGGCCATGAAAGGACACAGAACCGTCGTGATCGACTTCGATGTCGGGTTGCGAAATCTCGATCTTATCATGGGGTGTGAGCGCAGAGTCGTTTATGATCTGGTGAATGTGATTAATGGCGAAGCAGCTCTTCATCAGGCACTGATTAAAGACAAGCACACTGAAAATCTGAGCGTATTACCGGCATCACAGACCCGGGACAAAGAAGCACTGACTCTCGAAGGTCTTGAAGCGATTTTTGACGAGCTGGCAAAAGATTTTGAATACATTATCTGCGACTCACCTGCCGGCATTGAGCATGGTGCTCTTATGGCTCTGTACTTTGCAGACGAAGCCATCATAACGACGAACCCTGAAGTTTCTTCCGTTAGGGATTCAGACCGGATCTTGGGTATTTTGCAAAGCAAATCCCGGCGAGCTGAAAAAAAGCTTGATCCTGTTAAAGAACACCTGTTGCTGACCCGTTATAACCCGACGAGGGTAGAAATGGGCGATATGCTTAATGTTGAAGACGTTCAGGAAATCCTTGCCATCCCATTGCTGGCGGTTGTTCCGGAATCCAAAGACGTACTGAAGGCATCAAACCATGGTGTTCCGGTTATTCATCAGCAGACCACCGATGCCGGCCAGGCTTACAATGATATGGTCGCACGTTTTCTGGGCGCTGAATTACCCCACCGGTTTATTGAACCTCCGAAAAAAGGCTTTCTCCAGAAAGTTTTTGGGAGTCGTGCATGAGTCTGCTGCAATTTTTTAAATCCAGCAAATCCGAAGGCAGTGCATCAGTAGCCAAAGAGCGTCTTCAGATACTGGTTGCTCACGAAAGACTGAACCGTTCTGGCCATGATTTTCTTCCGGCTATGAGACAAGACATACTGAAAGTCGTAGAAAAGTATTTCCAGGTGGCTGACAACACCATCTCCGTTCGATTGGACAAAGATGGTGACTGCTCAACCCTGGAAGTGAACGTTCAGCTTCCTGAAAGCTCCTGACAATCAGAGCCAGCTCCTCTCTTTATACTCATACAGTACTGGCATAGATTACTTCTATGCCAGTGTCTTTCCAGCGTTGAATCAAACAGCTGTTTAATACCAATCGAACTTTCTAACTCCCTATTGCGCTGAAGATTTGAACCTTAATCCTGCGTTGACGATCGTCGCCATAGCTAAGGCTCAAATCTCCATGCTCATCACAGGAGTTAGAAAGCACGATGGGTATAACACACCAGAATTTAACGCCTCCAACAGATTGCAACGTTTTATTAACACAGCGTTGCAAACTGCAATTGAAACTCTCAGTTAAGTACAAATTCAGACTAACCTAATAGTTGAGTTGCTGTTATTCTTAAATTGTATTCATGCAAAAGCCAGCACGGTCAGGAAAGACTATGAAACATCACTACTCAGCGCCATTTAAAAGTCGGAAAACCACTATTCGCCCACAGGTTCGCGCATATAATGCTACAGCCTACCCAAAAAACCTGAGGCCTCTGATGAAAAACAGCAACCAGCTGCCAGCCAGCAAGCCTGAGGGCAACGAATGCTTTGAGCTCGGGTATAACTGATACATTCTGCCAAGCGCCTTTCAATGCCCACAGCAGAATAATCAGAGGCCTTTATGACTGTTTTAAAGCGACTCAAAATCATGAAGCAGGCAAGGAAAGAATCACCTTGCCTGTTGTTTTATTGGACGCCATTAAATCATACGCTTTCTGATATTGAGCTATAGGAAGAACCGTATCAATAATCGGTTTTAATTGGCCCTGAGCAAATAAAGGCCAAACCTTTTCCATTAATTCGGCTAACAACTTTTCTTTTTCGGTAATTGGCAGAAAACGCAGGGTTGATCCCATCAACTGAATTCGTTTCATTAGTAGCAGTCCCATATCCAATTGTGTTTTTCGGCCTGCCATTAAACCTATAGTGACAATTCTTCCGCCGTTATTCATTAAAGACAGGTATCTTTCCAGCCAGTCTCCGGCACAACAATCCAACACCATATCAAAGGGGCCAAAGGCTTTAAGAGCCTTCCAATCCTGCTGATGTCTGTTCAGGCCATTTTTTGCTCCCAGCCCTCTGCAGAATTGCAACTTCTCATCACTGCCGACCACTACCGTCACATCAATGCCAAAGTGGTCACATAATTGAAGAACTGCAGTACCCACACCACTGGCACCCGCCATCAGCAGAACCTTGTCTCCGGCTTTGACCTTGCCACGATGAAACAGGTTTAACCAGGCCGTTGTGTAAACCTCAACAATCCCTCCTGCCTGCACAAGACTCAGTGACCCGGGAACCGGCAGCAACAGCCGCTGATCACACACTACACTCGTCGCCAGTCCTCCACCCGGTAACAATGCACACACCTGCTGGCCTGGCAACCACCGGCTGACATCGGCTCCCACCGTCTCAATAATCCCGGAGCATTCCAGCCCCATAATGGGGGTTACACCTTCTGGTGGATTGTAAGTTCCAGCCTGCTGCGACAGGTCGGCACGATTAAGACCTGCGGCCACTACGCGAACTTTTACCTGATCTTTACCCGGAGGCTCATCGGGAAAAGACCGCCATTGCAACGCCTTGTCAATAGCCACAAGTCCGTGAAAGTTTTTGCTCTCTTGCATCTTTACTCAATCCTTAGTGATCAAGCCGATACAGGTATCATGGAAATACCTCTGTTATCGAACTTCATTGAATGAGCGGTTAACCAGCCTGAAGCGGTTCTGAAAGCCCCCTGACTGGCTGCATTCAGTTATAGACTGTATTATGTCTCAGGGGATATTCACAATCACAGAAGAAAACTGATTGAGAAAGCCCCCAAAGCACTGGTAACTTAAAAATAGAGGTCAACCAATGCTTTGGGATGGGTCTGTGGACCAACTGTCTGGAAGCCAGCAGTGCCAAATGCTCCAAACGCAGTATCACCCGATAACAAGGCTTTGACAGGCTTTGGATTACTTCCGGTGCAGAATAGGCTGAAACGCACGTTCTGAATGTTTTGGTACAAGTGTTTCAGGCACAGTGGGATGGAGTGTCCTATAGTCGATGAACGTCGTCTTAAACACTCTGTAACAGGACGTAATCCTTCATGAGCCGAGGCGGCACACCCGATATCGAAAAACGACACGGAGCTTCACAATCCATGATACCGACCCTGCTAAACGCCAGGAAAACACCATCGGTTTTTTTTGCCCTGTTCACCGCGCTCTGTTTAACCACCAGCTCGGTTTTTGCCGCTGACCAGAATCTTGAGCGTCCAGTTGAAGAACTAAAGCCCAGCCTGCAGCAGGCCATTGCCAGTGTTAATGTGGTACAACTGCTGTCACGTAACCATTACCGCAAAATTGAGCTGGACAAAGAGAGTGGTGAAAAAGTATTTCAGCGCTACCTCGATCGTCTGGACCCCAACCGCAGCTTTTTCCTGCAAAGCGATATTGACCAGTTTGCCCCCTACAAAGAAAAGCTCGACAGCTCACTGAAGAGCGGCGACCTGAAACCTGCTTTTGAAATATTCAATCGCTACACCGTCAGGGCAGAAGAACGTGCTCGCTACATGCTGGCCCAGGTCAAGCAGGGAGTCGACAAACTGGACCTGAAAAAGAAAGAAAACCTGATTGTTGACCGCAAGGAACAGCCTTGGCTGGCCAATAAAAAGGCCCAGCGCAACCTCTGGAAAAAGCAATTCAAGGACAGCGTACTGACCTTGAAGTTGAACAACAAAACCGATGAAGAAATTGCGGATCAATTGAAACGACGTAACACAAACCTTTTACGCCGATTGCATCAGAGTAAAAGTGAAGACGTTTTCCAGACCTACATTAATTCTTTCACCGGAATTTTCGATCCCCACACCCAGTACTTTTCGCCCCAGACTGCCGAGAACTTTGACATTAATATGAGCCTGTCTCTGGAAGGTATTGGTGCAGTGCTGTCTGCCGAGGATGAATACACGAAAGTGGTCAGCATAGTCCCCGGTGGTCCTGCCGATAAAGCAGGCAAGCTGAAGCCCGGCGATAAAATCATCAGCGTGGGCCAGGGCCAGAAAGGTGCCTTGGAAGATGTCGTAGGAATGCGTCTGGATGACGTGGTTAAACTGATCCGTGGTAAAAAGAAAACCCTGGTCAGACTGGAGGTTATTCCGGGGTCCAGCAAAAGCAGTAACACCCGTATTTACGAAATTATTCGTGACAAGGTCAAGCTGGAAGAACAAGACGCGAAAAGTCACATTCTGGAATTTAAACAGAATAATAAAAACAAGCGTATAGGGGTTATCGAAATTCCTACCTTCTACATAGACTTCAAAGCGGCTCAGTCCGGTGATCCCAACTACAAGAGCACGACGCGCGACGTGCGCAAGCTGCTTGAAAAGCTCAAAAAAGAAAACCTGGACGGCATGATCATAGACCTTCGTGGCAATGGTGGTGGCTCTTTGCAGGAAGCCAATGAGCTGACTGGCCTGTTTATTGATCAGGGCCCAACCGTTCTGGTGCGGGACAGCAGAGGTCGCACCGAGCGTCAACAGGACCCGGACCCGACTCAGGTCTACAGTGGCCCCATGGCCGTTGTGGTTGACCGCCTGAGTGCTTCCGCTTCAGAAATCTTTGCCGGTGCCATGCAAGACTACGGACGAGCACTGGTGATTGGCGGTCAGACTTACGGAAAGGGTACCGTTCAAAGCATTCAGCCGCTTAACCATGGACAGCTGAAACTGACCCTGGCCAAGTTCTACCGTATTTCCGGTCAGAGTACCCAGAACCAGGGTGTGCTGCCCGACATTGCCTTTCCGTCACTGTATGACGGACGTGATATCGGCGAAAGCAAACTGCCTGACGCCCTGCCCTGGGATACCATCAAGCCAATCCCTCACAGAAAGTATTCAGATATGAAACCTTATCTGGAACCTCTCGATGATAAGCACCGCAAGCGAACGGATGAAGACCCGGATTTCGTCTATCTGAACGAAATGAAGGAGTACCTGTCCCGCTACGAAAATCAGGAAAAAGTGTCGCTGAACGAAGCTGAGCGCAAGCACGAAATCCAGACCATGCGTAGCCAGAGGCTGGCCATTGAGAACCGGCTAAGAAAAGCCAAAGGAGAACCCCTGTTAAATAATCTGGATGAACTGGAAGCAGCCGAGCAGGAAGAATCTTCTTCTGAAACCAAAAAGAAAAAGAAAGAAACAGACGCCTTTATCAAGGAAGCTGGAATGGTTCTGGTGGATCTTGTTCAAATTCAGACAAAACAAACAGCCAACCGTTAATAACCTCTCAGGGCCTGATTGTCAGGCCCTGACAGTCTCAAGAGCTCAACCTCCTGAATCTCAAGACAGCTACTAATATCTACCTTTCGAAAAAAACTGGTACAATGTCGCTTAATAAAATAAAAGCGCCCTTAACAGGAAGCTATTGAACAAATAGGGAAAGATAACGGAATATCCTGATTTCATTGGGCCCGATAAATCATCTAAACCTTAATTGGGAGCTCCCTCAGATATGAAAATATATGGCGATATCCAGTCCGGTAACTGTTACAAGATCAAACTGCTCACTGCCCTGCTTGACCTGAATCACAAATGGGTTGCCATTGATGTTTTGAATAATGAAACACAGACTCCCGATTTTCTCGCCAGAAACCCTAATGGCAAAATTCCATTGCTGGAGCTTCATGATGGCCGTTGTCTCTGGGAATCAAACGCTATCCTGAACTTCCTGGCCAGAGAGTCTGAGCTGCTGCCAACAGACCCTTTTTTACAGGCAAAAATCCAGCAATGGCAGTTTTTTGAGCAATACAGCCACGAACCCCATATCGCTGTTGCACGCTTTATTAATAAGTATCTGGGAATGCCTGAAGATCGAAGAGATGAATTCGAAAGCAAACAGGAAGGCGGCCACAAAGCTCTTAAAGTCATGGAACAGCAGCTTTCACAAACCCCTTTTCTGGTGGGGGAACAGCTGACGACGGCTGACTTGTCTTTGTTCGGGTATACTCATGTTGCCCATGAAGGCGGCTTTGACTTATCTGAGTACCCTGAAATCCAAAACTGGATTGAGCGAATCCGCAGCCTTCCGGGATTTGTTTCAATGTCTAATAAATGCTGAATGCCTGGCCTCTTCTGCAGTGCTCTCTGTTAATAATACCCATTCACTGCAGGAGACTTCTAAAAACTCCAATCAGGGAACGACCATGTACGCTGTCATTTTCAGAGCTACAGTCAAACAGCTGGATCAAGAGTACCTTGAATTGGCCCAACGTATGCGTGAGCTGGCCTTGAATGAATACGGCTGTATTGAGTTTATAGCCAGTACTGAAGGTGATCAGGAGCTGGCCATCTCATACTGGCCAGACAAAAACAGCATCCATGCCTGGAAGAACAACCCTGAACACCTGATAGCCCAACAAAAAGGCAAGGCACTCTGGTATCTGAACTACCAGGTGGAAATTGTCGAAGTCCTTCAGAAATACCGTGGCTAAAAATCAAATGCCCGGATACCTCTGAAGTGTAATGTTCGCATAGATCGTTTTGCCCACTTCCGCCTCAATCCTCTTCCTGAATCCAGAGCTTTGCCGCCTCCAGCTGCTCGTATTTGAAGTGCCTGATTTTTGCGGCAATAAAGTGGCTGGCCATTTTTTCCCTTGCCCCCACCTCTTTTGCATCCGTCACAATGGCAATTTTTCTCAGATGTTTGTGATGGTTTTTCACAAACCGGATGTGGCTGACCAGTGCACCAAAGGATTCCCAGCCGGGAAAATGATCGGTATGGATAATCAACCCGGCCAGCCCTCCTCTCTCTTCAATCATAGGATCAATTTGTCGAGCGGCCGAAACAAAATCCTCTTTTGAAAGCGGTCCATGAGGTTCCAGAAGAGCAATGCCGTCTTTCCTGCCCATTTCAATAGAAAGCATATTCGATCCCAGCCTCTGCATGAATGAAATAGAGTTGTACTGCAATCACTATAGGTCGGATCACTGTCTTCTCCAGTGACGCCCTCTATTTGTGGAATCTTTGACGGCAGCCTATTTCAATGACTGACACCTTCAGTCCCGGTATGACTGTTCCCTGTATTCCATCCGGGCTTTCACTTCGGCGCAGTATTCGGCTGTGGGTCTTGCCAGAAGACGGGGGATGCCTATGGGCTCGTCCGATTCAAGACAGTAACCATAGGTACCTGATCGTATACGCTCCAGTGACTGTCTGATCTTGGACAGCAATTTTTGTTCTCGATCTAAAATCCGCAACGAAGTGCTGCACTCTTCTTCCCAGGATGCTCTGTCACTGTCATCGTTCAATTCCGGTGGGCTGGCCATTTGACTTTTGGCTTCTTGAATTCGGGCTTCTGTCGATTCGTGAAGCAGCAATAGTTGATGCTTGAAGAAATCCAGTTGCTCAGTATTCATGTAGTCAGACTCTGCAGCCTGTTTAATCTGATCTTCAGTCAACGTGCAATGTCCCAGTGATGTTGTCTTCATTGACTTTCTCCCCAGCCAGGAAAAGGATCGCTCAAGCTTGCCCAGTACTCTTTACCTTTGAGAACCTCTTCTTCTTTCAATAAACAATCGTCGAGGGCTTTAGTGATGGCGTGTTGATCCAAGCCCTGACCGATGAAAACAAGCTCCTGGCGCATATCGCCGAAAGGTTCTACCCAGTTATTCTGAATGGAGGCAAGGTAATCTTCATCGTCAGGCCAGTTCTCTTTCGGGACAGCTTTCCAAAACATACCTGCGAAACCATAACGTGCAATACCGCCAGCCTGACTCCATTGGCCTGCAAATTCCGGACGAGAGGCCAACCAAAAGTAGCCTTTGGATCGAATCAGTTTTCCATAGTCTCTTGCGGAGTGGAGAAACTGGTAAAACTTATCTGGATGAAAGGGTCGGCGGGCGGTGTAACTAAAACTTCCAATGCCGTATTCTTGGGTTTCCGGCACATGTTCGCCGCGTATTTCCTTAAGCCAGCCTGGCGCTGATTGTGCGCGCTCAAAGTCAAACAGCCCAGTGTTTAGTACTTCGTCAACATTTACCTGACCATGAGCAATGGGAATGATTCGGGCATTGGTATTGAGCGTTTTCAGGATCGCAGTCAAACGTTCCAGTTCGGGCTGTTCGATCAAATCGGTTTTGCTGATTAGTAGTATATCGGCGAACTCGACCTGATCTACCAGTAAGTCAGCGACACTGCGTTCATCCTCTTCCCCTAAAGACTCCCCGGTTTCCTGAAGGTATTTCGCCTCGTCATAATCCTTGAGGAAATTCACCGCATCCACCACTGTGACCATTGTATCCAGCGTGGCGACATCAGACAGTGATTCACCCTTTTCATCAGCAAAGGTAAAGGTTTCAGCGACGGGTAAAGGTTCGGAAATGCCGGTGGATTCAATCACCAGGTAATCAAAGCGTCCCTCCTGTGCCAGTTTGTTGATCTCCAGCAGCAGATCTTCGCGCAAGGTACAACAAATACAGCCATTACTCATTTCCACCAGCTTCTCTTCCTGGTGACTCAGTGAGACTTCGTTTTGAACCTGTGCTGCATCGATATTGATTTCGCTCATATCGTTAACGATAACGGCCACTTTTTTACCTTGACGGTTGTTGAGAATGTGGCTCAGTACAGTGGTTTTTCCTGCGCCAAGAAAGCCTGAAAGCACAGTGACGGGTAGTTGAGTCATGACGGATAGTTCCGGTCCAAGTGAATATGCAGGTGAGTACGCCCTGAATTATTATGTTATATTATAACAATTCAAATTTAGTCAACCACTACCGAATGCTCTTTATAACCTGAGTTCGATCATGACAATCGGGAAATAACAGCCTGTGCCCAAAAGCTTCGGCTTTGGCGGCACCAATATCTGTCTGGCGTTTAGCCTCGTCGAGGGAAAACATCAGTACGCTCTCATAGACGACCCCATGGAAGAAGTGCAAAACCCCGTTGCAATCAACATGGAACTTTTTCATAACTGCCAATGTCAAACTTAAAGACTGATCAGAACTTTTTGTACCAAGTTAGAGAGGTTAACCATTTTATTTTCAAGGAGTATTTGATGATGAGAACGGCGATGATGAGAATGGCAAGTATTTACCGACAAAACAATAACAGACTGCTCGACCAATGGCGCTCTGAAATCGGTCAAAAGACAGGGGATACCACTCAACCAACATTTAATGGCCGGTTTATTGCCAGATATGATGATTTTTTAGATAAAAACTTAGTGCATAAGGTATACAAGGACGTAAAAGCAGCCAGAAGATTTGATGCCTTTGCCGGTAACAGATTGGAGTATCTGGCCCATGGAAAAGAAATGAAATACTACCCAAACTTCCTGGACAGCAGTCCCCACAAGGATCGCTATTATGTGCCAGTGCTCGGGGCATTTTGTGGGCCTGAATTACGGGTACCCGCTATCGCATTTGACAGGTCTTGTAAATTAGCTGAGGAAGATCTGGTGAGAGCCTATCTTGAGGAACAGAATGTCACTGAATCAGTGGCTGATTTCACCTGCTCCAACCTTGAAAAAATGGCCCAACTAGGCAATTGGTCCGATCAGAGAGTACCATTTCACTGCAGCATACTAAAATATACGCTCAATTCAGACTTCCCGGAAATATCCCATCTGGATTGGCATTATGACAGGAACAGTTTATCAATGACAGCAGTCGTTTCGCCATGCGAGCAGGAAGGCGGTACGTACTCCGGCGGAGAGCTGTCTTTTGCTGAACGCGCACAAGAAACGTTTTTTTCCGGACTTTATTCTAAGTTTTTTTCTACGAAAAGCTACATTCCTGAAACGGTCAAAACATATTCCTATCCAGAAAATGGCTGCCTTTTTTTCGAGAACCTGTGGTCAGAACACAAAGTGAACAAGATGAGCCTGGTTGCAGGGGAATCCTGTGAACGCGTCCTGTTTACACTGTTCGCAAATCCGAATTTAGAACAACTGATGTCCTTTTTGAGCCGAAATTCAGACAAAAATCTGGTGACAAAAGACAGGCTTTGAAGTCAGATGCAACAGGCGCTGTAACCAACGGCGCCGAGCATGATTACTGACAATCCCTCGATAAACGCAAAATCTGACAGGTTTTTCGCTGCTCCAAAGTCATTCGGAACAATCAGAGCATCAGAGTCAGCGACTTACTGAAGTGCGAGGGTTTCGAAACCCTCCGAGCCATATGTGGCTGCTCTATCGCTTGTCTCACTGGGAAGATCTCTTTATATTCGAGAAACTCAATAAGCGCCAAATCAAGAATAAGAACCCATGAATATTGCCATCTATATATACGACAATGCAGAAGTACTGGATTTTTCCGGTCCTTTTGAAGTATTTTCAACAGCCAGCCGGGTCTGTGCAGACGGCAAGCCTTTTAATGTCTTTCTGATAGGAGAGACTGGGGAAACCGTTACTGCCCGGGCAGGATACAGCGTGAACCCTGACTATGGATTCTACAACCACCCCCCTGTTGACCTACTGATGGTAGTCGGCGGCGAGCATAATGCCGAATTGAAAAAACCTCACGTACTGGACTGGCTAAAAACCTTTTCAGCCAGTGCACAAATGACAACATCCGTTTGTACTGGCGCTTTTATCCTGGCCGAAGCGGGTATTCTGACCGACCAGAAAGTCACTACTCACTGGGAAGATATTCCTGACCTCAGGCAACATTATCCACAACTGGATGTGGTCTCAGACCAGCGCTGGGTAAAAGACGGCTCTATTATGACATCAGCCGGTATTACCGCCGGGATCGATATGAGTCTTTCCCTGGTGAGTTTACTGCACAGTCAGGAACTTGCAGAGAAAACTGCAAGACAGATGGACTTTGTATGGAACCGATAATCCCGCTGGAAGGTGGCCATTTTGACAGTCAATCAAACCGGTATTACCTTCAGCGATAGTCGTTTGGTAAGATCAAAACCATGTCCATCCGCTCTGTTGCCGGTAAAGATCAAGTCACCATTATCGGTAAAATCAGGAAAAAGTCCCAACTTCAACCTGGTGGTGGAGCCATGTTTGAAGAAAAGGATGAAATGGTTGTCACTACCCAAACGGCTGATGATATTGAGGCCTTGGGAGGTTGTCTGGCAGATCATACCAATGGCCAGAAAGCCACTCTGGATGATATGGAGGATAGCATTCAGGCGGCTCAAGAGCTTTTGATTACTGATCCAGAGCTTTTTTTCGGCATTGATTAATCAGGATTCTTAACTCCGAAACAGTGACTTTATCATTTGCTGACTCAGCCGTTGACTCTTAAACTTCCTATCATCTGATTTCTTTGACTTCATCCGGGTAAAGCAATTTTAAAAGGCATGTTCCGCAATTTGTCGGGACGAACAGGAGGCTCTGTATGTCTGTTAGTCAATGTCCGGTTATGCATCATACCTCTGGTGGCGGTACATCCAACCAGGATTGGTGGCCCAACCGATTAAAGCTGGAAATCCTGCGACAACACGGTGCTGCCTCTAATCCGATGGGTGCGCATTTCGATTATGCAGCCGAGTTCAACACCCTGGACCTCAAAGCAGTCAAAACTGACCTCGAAGTACTGATGACTGACTCCCAGTCCTGGTGGCCCGCCGACTTTGGTCATTATGGTCCTCTCTTTGTCCGGATGGCCTGGCACAGTGCCGGAACCTATCGTAATCTTGATGGCCGCGGTGGTGCAGGAACAGGTAGCCAGCGTTTTGCCCCCCTTAACAGTTGGCCGGATAATGCCAATCTCGACAAGGCCCGTCGTTTGCTCTGGCCTATCAAACAGAAATACGGCCGAAAACTGTCCTGGGCCGACCTGCTGATTCTGGCAGGCAATGTGGCTCTGGAATCAATGGGCTTTAAAACCTTTGGCTTTGCCGGCGGACGAGTAGATATATGGGAATCAGAAAAAGACATTTACTGGGGCAACGAAAAAACCTGGCTAAGTGATGAGCGCCACATCGGTGAACGCAATCTGGAAAAGCCACTGGCCGCCGTCGAGATGGGCCTGATCTATGTCAACCCCGAAGGCCCTAATGGCAATCCTGACCCAAAAGCCGCTGCTGTGGAAATCCGTAGTACTTTTGCTCGTATGGCCATGGATGATGAGGAAACCGTTGCTCTGATTGCTGGTGGCCACACTTTTGGCAAATCTCACGGCGCGGGTGACCCCTCTCTGGTCGGTCCTGAACCCGAAGCAGCAGACATAACCGAGCAGGGACTGGGATGGAGCAGCAGCCATGGATGCGGAAAAGCCGGCGATACCATCACGGGTGGACCGGAAGTGACCTGGACCAGCCAGCCGACCCAGTGGAGCAACCTGTATTTTGAAAATCTGTTCCAATACGAATGGGAACTGGCCAGAAGTCCGGCCGGAGCTTATCAATGGGTTGCCAGAGACAGTGAAGCTACTATTCCTGATGCCCATGATCCAACAAAACGTCATCAGCCCACCATGCTGACTACCGATCTGTCACTTCGTTTTGACTCAGCTTATGAAAAAATATCCAGAAACTTTTATAAAAATCCGGATCAGTTTGCCGATGCCTTTGCCCGAGCCTGGTTTAAGCTGACTCACCGAGACATGGGGCCCAGGGCACGTTACCTGGGTCCGGAAGTGCCTGACGAAGTGATGATCTGGCAGGACCCCATTCCGCCTGTTGATCATGAACTGGTCAGCAAGGAGGATCAGGTCGTACTCAAGCAGCAGATTCTGGATTCCGCACTCTCAATCAGTGAACTGGTATCAACCGCCTGGGCTTCTGCCTCAACCTTCAGAAGTTCGGATATGCGTGGTGGCGCCAATGGCGCCCGAATCCGGCTGGAGCCCCAGAAAAGCTGGGCAGTCAACAGACCAGAACAACTTTCTCGCGTTCTGCCGCAGCTTGAAGATATCCAGCAAGCGTTCAATGGTTCTCAATCAGTTAACAAAAAGATTTCCCTGGCCGACCTGATTGTCCTGGGTGGCTGTGCCGCTGTTGAACAGTCTGCCAAAAATGCAGGCTACGATATTGACCTGAAATTCAACCCTGGTCGTATGGATGCTTTACAGCAGCAAACGGATGTTCAGAGCTTCCGGCTACTGGAGCCTTTAGCGGACGGCTTCAGAAACTATCAGAAAAGTGCCATGGCTGTCTCTGCAGAAGCACTTTTAATCGACAAGGCTCAGCTGTTGACCCTGACCGTTCCTGAAATGACGGTTCTTATTGGCGGCATGCGTGTTCTTAATACCAACAGTGACCAGAGTCAGCATGGGGTTTTCACCTCTAAATCAGATGCCCTGACCAATGATTTCTTTATCAATCTACTGAATATGGACACTGAGTGGAAAGCTACATCTGTAGATAAAAGTATTTTTGAAGGCCATGATCGTAAAACCGGAGCCAGTCAGTGGAGCGCAACCCGGGTAGATCTGGTTTTTGGCTCAAACTCGGAGCTCCGTGCAGTAGCCGAAGTCTATGGTTCCTGCGACGCCGGTGAGAAGTTTGTTCACGACTTCGCCGCAGCCTGGCTCAAAGTGATGGATCTTGACCGGTTCGACCTCAAAGCTTCCTGATAGCTCAACAAATAAAAAAACCGCCAGAATCAGCTGGCGGTTTTTTTTATGCACTGAATGATACTTCAGTCTCAGGCATTAGCTTGCCGGATGACATCGACAGTCTGACCATTCTCTTCGGCAGAGATACAGGCTGCAGCAGTGAACAAAACGTCGGTTGAACTGTTCAGTGCAGTTTCAGCAGAATCCTGGATAACACCGATGATAAAACCGACGGCAACAACCTGCATAGCCACATCAGCAGAGATGCCGAACAGGCTGCAAGCCAGAGGAATCAGCAGCAAAGAGCCACCTGCCACACCGGAGGCGCCACAGGCAGACACAGCAGCAATCAGGCTCAGAATCAGAGCCGTTGGCATGTCCACCTGAATACCCAGAGTGTTGACAGCAGCAAGGGTCATTACAGTGATGGTGATGGCAGCCCCCGCCATGTTGATAGTCGCTCCCAAGGGAATGGATACAGAGTATGTATCCTCATGCAGGTTCAACTTTTTGCAAAGCTCCATGTTCACTGGAATGTTAGCGGCGGAACTACGGGTGAAGAATGCGGTTACTCCACTCTCACGCAGGCATTGGAAAACCAGTGGGTACGGGTTGCGCTTGAGTTTGGCGAACACGATCAGCGGGTTCACAACCAGCGCAATAATCAGCATACAGCAGATCAGAACCATCAGCAGCTGCCCGTAATCAGCAAGAGCAGAGAAACCAGTCTGGGCTATGGTGTTGGCGACCAGACCGAAGATACCCAAAGGTGCCAGCTGGATCACAAACCGGACGACGTTGGATACCGCATCAGAAAGGTCATGAACAACACGCTTGGTGCTATCAGAAGCACGATGCAGAGCGAGGCCCAGTGCGATAGCCCATGTCAGGATACCGATAAAATTACCGGTCATCAGGGCTTCAACGGGATTCTGGACAATGTTGAACAACAGGGTGTTCAGAACCTCACCAATGCCCTGGGGCGGGTTGGCACTGGCTTCATTGGTGACCAGAGTCAGGGTAACCGGAAAAGCAAAGCTCATGGCAACGGCCGTCAGAGAGGCCGCCAGGGTGCCGATAAGGTAGAGGCTAATGATGGGCCTCATGTTGGTGTGCTGACCTTTTTTCTGGTTGGCAATAGAAGCCACCACCAGCACGAAGACCAGAACAGGTGCTATTGCTTTGAGGGAACCAACGAACAGAGAACCCAGCAAAGAGAAAGAGATAGCCATATCAGGAGCAACGACCGCAAGGCCTGCCCCCATTACAATGCCTGCGATTATCCTCAGAACCAGGCTCGTGCTGGCCATGCGTTCGAATAGAGATTGAGTTTCACCCATACCATACCCCACTTTATTTATAATGAAATTCACGCCCTTTCAGACAATCGGTTGACAATCATGGAAAGGTTGAGCGCCCGGCTTTTGGCTGTTTGCTCATTAATCCTTCCGTACCATTCCCCCTTCTGAAAGACCCCTTCATACTTCGGAAATCACCAATCGGGCGATCGTTTCATAAGCAGTTCACACAAATCGAGCGCGCAAAGCTAATGGATCAGCCCCTTGATAGTATTGATATAAGTCAACTATTTAGACCCTTATTCTATAGAGTAAGTTCACTATTACTTTTCCGCCAGCCGGCTCAATGGTCATTTCTGAGGGGGCATTGAGTCACTCCCCCGTCAACCCTGTTGACCTTTTTCCGAAGGATAAAAATCAACTTTCTCCATTATTTACTGGCTTCTAGAGCTGTTTTCTCTGTTTATTTCTTGAACACACAGTTAGGATAGAGAGTCCAAGACGAAGAGTCATTGTGGATTGAACAGTAATGGGAAGGGTCTCCCCCCAGACATTTATCAGTAAATCACATGAAAAATACGTATATTCGCTCTGTGACACTGTTTTCTGCCGCAAAAGCAATCACAGCCAAAGGAACTTTGCTCGCTGTTTGAATCACGAAAGTATCAGTTTAAAGTCTCTTTTTGAGCGGTATAATCTGCAACAGGCATTAAAAGTGCTGAACGGCAGTGATGCAAACATTACCACGATGACGAACACGCCGGGACTCCAAGCGCCTTTCGTCGCTGGACTGTCTGTCGGCCCGCCAGACCAGGCTAAAAGGTTAATCCATCAAGTTTGCATGTTTGCCAGCACACTTCTATAGCGAACCAGATATTTATGTACCGTAAAACGTCTTTCACCGATTCGTCATCGGAAGTGATTAATAAATACCGCGGAACGGTCAGTGGACGCTGGTTTGACCTGATTATTCTGCAAATACAGAAACATGGGGTGAATCCATTATCTCCTGAGCATTTTAATATTCCCCTTGAAAGCTGGTCGAACTGCGACAGGCCAGTCCCGGTTGATGGCGCTCGCAGGTTGCTCTACTGGGCCGTGGAGCAAACTGGCAACCCCCTGTTACCGGTCGACCTGGGGCTTTCACTTCAACCGCTTGATATCAAGTCGCTGGGTATCGTCTTGTGGAGTGCTGCATCACTCAGGCAACGAATTGAAAAACTGGAAATGTATCAATCGCTGATCACAACAACCACCCGAATCATCTTCAATCAAAAAGCCGGGACAGCCTCATTATTATTAATTGACAGTGACGCTCTCGATAAACAGGTCAACCTGACCACACACGGTATGATGGCCCTGGTTTCAGCTGTTACCAAGGTGATACGCTGGGACAATGAAGCCGAAATCACGATACACCTGCCATTTGAACAACCGACATACCACAAAAGACTTGAGGACAAATTGGAGAGCACTCTGAAATTCTCCATGTCTCAGTATCGCATAGAATTCAGTGTTGATGCGCTGGATCAGCCTCTGCGCACCACTGACCCCGAGCTGCTTCAGGCAACTGAATCACTGGTTCAGAAAAAGCTGTTAATGATCGAACAAAGCAACCTTGTTTTAAAAGTCAGTCGCTCACTCTTGGAGTTAAGCCCGCTTATACCGCCAACGACTGGTGAAATGGCCAGCCTGATGAATATGAGCAGTCGCACATTCCAGAGAAAACTGACAGAGCTGGGGCTGAGTTACCGGGAACTGGTTAACAAAATACGCCATGAAAAAGCGATTGCCCTGATTGAGTCCGGCGACACACCGCTGTCCACGATCGCTTATGAGTCAGGGTTTGGCGATTTAAGCAGTTTTTCCAGAGCCTTTAAAAGCTGGACAGGTTTGTCGCCAAGGCAGTACCGCAATGTCCAATCCTGCAAGGTTAAAAAATAAAACGGTAGGAAATATGACTCAAATCAAACCCTTTATTGAGAGTCGCTAACAAACAAGTACATGGCGCATCCTGCCAAGTTTTTGATGGATCATTGATGTAGAGTGAAGACCTCATCGTTACCAAACAAGACCCTGAGTTACAGATATTTTCGGGGCGGGTCACTCTGTGCCTATAAAAAAGGAGTCACCATGACTGCTCAATTTGATATCAAAAACTGGCAATCAACCTACGATCGTAAATGGTCCCCGCTGGAAAGTGCGGCAAATGAAATCCAGTCCGGGGACAGGGTCTGGATTGGTGGTGCCAATGGTGTTGCTATTCCGGTTCTTAAACAGCTTTGCCATCGTAAAGATGAATTAAAAGACGTTGAACTGTTCGGTGCACTATTAATGTTTCCTTTTGATTTTCTCAAGGCAGAATTTAAAGGCCACATAAATTACAACTGCTTATTTACTGGGCCACTGGAGAGAAAATTCCTGGGGCCTCATGGCAATATAAAGATTAATTCTGTGCACTTTTCCCAGACGCAGAGCTTTATGAAAAACATCATGAAGCCGAATGTTCTGTTGATGGAAGTTTCCCGACCTGATGAAAATGGCTTCATGAGTCTGGGTCATATCGGTGCCCTGTTAGGCGACAGCGTGGTCGAAAATGCCGAAAAGGTGATCGTGGTTGTTAACGACCAGGTACCCTATCTTAAAGGTGAAAGTAACTTTGTCCATGTAGACCAGGTTGACAAACTGGTTGAATGCAATCACGAACTGCCCTTCGCGCCTCAGGCCCAGCCAAGCGAACTGGAGCAGAGTATTGCGAGCCACATTCTGCCTTACATTAATGATGGAGACACCATTCAGATCGGTTTTGGCGGACTCTCAGATGCGGTTGCCTATGGTTTGGAAAACAAAAAGAATCTGGGCGTGCATTCGGAAATGATGACAGACTCCCTGCTGCACCTGATTAAAATTGGCGCTATTGATAACAGCAATAAAACCATTGACAAAAACAAACTGGTTTATGGACTGGCTGTAGGAAGTCGGGAACTTCTGGATTTTCTGGATAACAACGACGACACCCATGTCATGCCCCTGTCAACGCTGAACAGGCCGGAAGAAATAGCTGAACAGGATAATTTCATTTCCATCAACGGAGCTTTGATGTGCGATCTGACCGGTCAGATTGCGGCTGAAGGTGTTGGTCTGAATCAGATTTCATGCACAGGTGGTCAGCTTGATTTTGTTCGCGGCGCTGGCATGTCCAAAGGTGGCAAGTCCTTTATCGCCCTGTCGTCTGTCTTCAAAGGCAAAAACGGTCTGGAATCTCGCATTCAACTGACCCTGCCCGCTGGAACCCCGGTGACCACACCTCGCAGTGACGCTATGTTCATTGTCACAGAATACGGTGTTGCCGACGTGCACAACAGGCCCCTCAAAGACCGTACCGCAGCCCTGATTGCCATCTCTCATCCGGATTTCCGCGAGGCCCTCACTGCCCAGGCACGTGAAGCGGGTCTGATCGACTAAAACGGACATTTTCTCTTCGGTGACCTTTGATTAATTCTGCAAAGGTCGGCCGATGCCCATACCTTTAAATTGGAGAATGCTATCGTCTCTGAAGAAACGACCATTGTAGAATAGCTCAAGAGGCTTGCTCTGCAAGCTTGGCTTAGATCCCGGCACTCACGTCCTAGGGTGATGAAATTACGGGGTTCAAGCGGGGATTCGATAAATGGAGGAGGGCAAGCGATGCAGTCTCACAATCTTCTGGCAGGGTTAGCCATCGGCTTGTTTCTGACGGGGTGTTCTTATCATAGCGGGTCAGAAAAAAAGTCGATGTGCACCGAAAGCTGGTACGAGTACGTAGAGTCGAGAGTGCCCACAGGCGATGGCATGGGCCACGGCCCAGACCCCGGCTCCACAGAATGGCGCTCAGTTGTGGAATTCAGGCTGAACTTACGAGATCAGAACCTGTTGCCTGATCGATCAGGTGATCAATGGTGTTGGGCTATCGATCAATTTTTAAAAGCCCATGACGAATAGTTTTACCTTCACCGGAATCACCCGAGCTGATCATCTCGTCATAGGCTGAAGACATCACCATATCCAGCTGACCCGAAAGATCCTTGCCCAAAGTGTATTTGGCTTCGAAGATGCTATGAAAGACTTTGGGCTTATTTTCTGCACGCTCGGTGAGCCATTCCCTGTCGTTAATCCGGCACAGATAGATGTCACCTTCAGCCGAAATCAACTCCAGATGCGTCGGCTTCTGGCGAACAATGGCAGTCAGAGTTTTCAGATTCATAACCTAGCCTCACGAATGTTTTCTGAGTAACCATGATCCCATGAAGGGGTTGTCCAGCCTCTGGCTTCTACCAGCCGGTTCCGCCTCAGGGATTTGAACTGCAATAACGCGCGTCAGTTTTGAAACGGAAGTAGATTCAACATCCAGCATGACCACAGAGCCACCCTTTTCAAGGTGATCATGGAAAGGCTGAAGCCTGAAGTTGTCACTGGAAGCTCCGATCAACCCCCCCAGCCAGGTGGAGTAACCCAGTACCACCATACATGCAAAAAAAGTGACCACCGAGGCAACCGGATGCCCCTCCATTAATTCGTGGACCGCAAGGCCGGTCAGTACTGTCAGCAGGATACCAATGAGAAACCCTCTCTCACCTGAACGAACAGTGTCGTACTCTTCGAGAAAGGACAGATCATTCAGATGCTTTTTCTGCGTCGCCAGATGATCTTTGTGAGCAATGTGGATCCGATTATGGGAGACCCCTTCGGCTTCGGCAAGGTCGTTCAGCTTTTGAGCGAAGGTGAGGTCAGGCAGACGATAGAGTACTCTTAACATACAAAACACCTTCTTGCGGTGATTAAGTAAGGTCTCAAAACCCAATATTAGAGCCAATACGGACGATTGGCGAATTTGGATCACTTAGAAAGCATCAGGGCTTTTTTGCACGCCTCTCCTCCACAAACTCCCTGAAGGTTCGGTCGGCCAGAGAGATCACTTTTTTTCGCCAGACCATGACAATTTCCAGTTTTACCGACTCAGTGAAAGGTACACAGATTCGGTATTCACTTTGCGTGACGAGCTCAAACATTGGGGTTATAGCACGATTGTCTGCGTTCTTGCACTGGTTTCAGGGCGAAGCACCGGAACGAACTGGAAGCATATGTTAGATGCGCTAGCCAGATTGTTATGAACTTTATGATGAATGAGCTCTCTAAAATAAAAAAATGATAGGAATTTACTATGAATACAGCCCCTACTCAGCCCTCTGTGTCAACAAACTTTCACGCCTTTGCTGCAACCAGTCAACTTAGGACGTCTGAAGATTATCATTCATCTCAGGTGTTTAGACTTAGAGGTAATGAAAACTTTGATTTGCAAAGATTAATCACCAGCAGAAAAGAGGGAAAAGTAAAAAACGGACACATACTTAGTCCTTCTATCACTAAAGATAAAGTATTCCCATTGTGGCTGAGAATAACCATCAGATAAACCTGATAATGCTTTTTGGACCTGCACTCTAAAAAAAGACGCCATCAACAGTAAAAGTACAACTGCCCGGATAGAGTGGTGCAGAGAAAATGGATTAAGATTCTTGTTAGGAAACGATGCTGCTCACTTTACAGTTTCAGAAACAGCAAAAATATTTAAGATTGATTCCTTTGAAAAATATGAAAACTTAGTGAAAAACTTCCCCCATGCAGAAAATGATGATTATATCGACAGGGAACGGGTAGCTACTGAGTTTGACTCTGTGCATTGCACAGAAGATTTTTGTATTCCGGGATGGGATTGTGAATCAACAGCATGGCTCAATACAGATAAATTAGCATTCCAGAAATCTATAAGCTCAGAAGAAATTGACTTGTAGAATGTACGATTTAGCAGCTGACAGAAGCAATAACATGATCGATCTTGCCACACCTTCTTATCGAAAAGCCAGCTTTGCCCTGGCACTGGGATCGTTCCTGATATTCTGTAACCTGTATCTGTTTCAGCCACTGATTCCGGTCATGGCCGATCAATTCTCGGTCTCCGTGCTCAAAGCCAATGGCCTTCTGGCGGCAAGCACTACGGGTCTGGCGCTGACTCTGCTACCCTGGGCCATTCTTTCAGAAAAACTGGGACGCTACCCTGTGATGATGATCAGCCTGGCATTGGTCCCTCTGACAGGACTGGGTATACTCCTTTCAAACAGCCTGACTGTTATGATTGTTGCCCGGGCACTGCTGGGCGTCGCCCTGGCCGGTTTTGCGGCCGTAGCAGTGGCTTACATGGCAGAAGAATTCACCCAAAGCGCCCTTACGATGGCTATCGGCACTTATATTAGCGCTAACTCTCTGGGTGGAATCAGTGGTCGTATCTTTGGGGGATTGGTCTGCGAACAGTGGAACTGGGAAACAGCCGTTGCGGCCATGGCGCTGTTTAGCCTGTTGTGTGCGCTGATTGTCTATGCGTTATTGCCCAGAGCGGTTCATTTTCAACAAGAACCCGGATTCAGTGTTAAGAAAGCCATACGTAATATTGCCGGGCACCTGCAAAACCCGAAATTGTCTCTGGCTGTATTAATTGGTGGACTGAACTTTGCCCTGTTCGTCAATCTATACACCGTAACAGGTCTCAGACTGATTGCTCCTCCCTACTCTCTTCCCGCGGGCTGGACTGCATTGATTTTTCTCTGCTACCTGAGCGGCACCCTCTCTTCCCGACTCAGTGGGCACTGGCGTAAGCAACGCACCACCACTCAGGGCCTGTTGATCGGAACATTTATCAGCATGAGTGGCGTATGGGTAGCCAGCCTGCAGGAGTTAACGGCGGTCATTATCGGATTACTGCTGATCAGTTCCGGGGCATTCTTTGTTCACTCTCTGGCTTATGGCTGGGTCAGTCATCATGCAACCCGTGCCAAAGCTACGGCTACCGCACTGTATCTTGTTGCTTATTATCTGGGAGGCAGTCTGGGAGGATTTCTACTGATCGCTTGCTGGCAGAAGGCAGCCTGGCATGGAGTATTAGTGGGCTCAATGACACTCTACGGATTAATGTACTGGATGTGCTTCAGGCTGAGAAAGTATGATTCCACGGATCAAACACCGACAATGGCTGCGTCATAAATAAAAGACAAAAAAGTCTTCTAAAGCCCTTTACCTGTCGTACAACATTTTACCCGGTTCAAAAACCTGATTGATTTCCGGACCTGTATTCTGCAGGCCAATATCCATCAGGCCAGCATTGCTGAAGTATCAGTTGAAATGACCACTACTCCTTCTTTGAGGTTGGTGGGTTGGTTAATCCAATAGTGTGCTGTAATGTAAAAGAACCGCACTGAGATTCAGACAGCACCTTCTTGTGGCGGTGGTTAGCCAACAACACTGAGGAAAATATTTATGAGAATCACGGTTGTAGCTCTAGCCCTTACCTTTGCCAGTTCTGCGTTTGCATCTGAGGATGGTTTCTACATTGGAGGTAAAGTCGGATATGAATCCATCAATAGCAAGATGGAGCATGGAACACTGAAGGTTGATTCTTTTGGTAACCAGGGGAGTATCTATGGCGCTTTTGCCGGTTATAATTTTTTTCTGGACCGTAGTATGTATGTGGGACTGGAAGCTGAATATAACCACCACAACACTAAGGCTGAGTACAAGCTTGGTTCCTTTGAAAAAGAGATCAAATTCAAAGGTGAATATGGTGCAAGCCTGATTATAGGCAATGCTCATAGTGATACTGTAAACGTCTATGGTCGTTTCGGAATAAGTCAATCAAAGTCAGAAGGTAAAACCTCTAACGGTGATAAAGGGGATGATACTGTTACCGGCTGGCACGGTGGATTCGGTGTAGAGTTAAAAAATGACCCCGATCTCCCCCTTTCACTCAGAGCTGAATACAGGTATACCCAGTACGATGATATTGACTATGACTACGGGGTAGACGTAGAAACCAAACCTAAAACTCATTCGATTTCTCTCAGTGCCATCTACGGTTTCTGAAAATCGACTAAATTAGCAAGAAACTGAAAGCCAGAGAAGCCGACTGCGAATTTGTGCTCGGCTTTTTACGACCTATTCCCATCCTCGGGAGTGCTTTCAGCTGGGCTTTGATTGGCAGCTAAGGAAGAGAACTCTTTTCATATCCGGCCAGTTCATCTCGAAGGCTTCTCAGTACCTGTTTAAAATCAGTCGCAATCATATGATTTCTTTCTGTCGCCATATGCTACATCTTGCCGTCGCAGGAAATTCTATCTATCAACCCCTGAGGTAAAGCCACTGCCTGCAATCAGGAGTGGCTTCTTTCTACAGCAATCAGATTACTGTCCGTAGCGATCCAGCAGTACTTCAAACACGGCACGAACCCCGAAAGCTTCTCCACCTATAGGACGACCTGGCTGATTACGAATATTCCAGGCCATGATATCAAAGTGAACCCAGGGAATGTCCTTGCCGACAAACTCCTGCAAGTAGAGTGCTGCAGTAATAGAACCCCCATAAGGCTCCCTGGCGCAGTTGGTCATGTCAGCGATTTCGCTTTTGAGCATGTATTTGTAGCCCTTGTGCAACGGCATGCGCCAGACCGGGTCCTCCGTTTTATCACCCGCCTGCATCAGTTCACAGGCCAGAGCCGTATCATCGGTATAAAAACCACCCACTTCAGTACCCAGAGCGACACGACAGGCGCCAGTCAGCGTGGCAAAATCGATAATCATTTCAGGATTTTCGGTACTGGCTTCCGTCAGTGCTTCACACAAAACCAGACGACCTTCTGCATCGGTGTTGTGAATTTCTACTGTCAAACCCTGACGGGTTTTAACAACATCGCCAGGACGCAGGGCATTGCCGGCAACCGCATTTTCTACGGCTGGAATCAGCATTCTCAGGCGAACCGGCAGGTTGAAGTCCATGATCAGACGGGCCAGTCCAATGACGTGAGCGGCACCGCCCATATCTTTTTTCATCAAGCGCATACCGGCTGCGCCTTTCATGTCCAGACCACCACTGTCGAAGCAGACGCCCTTACCCACCAGAGTAATGAATGGATGCTTCTCGTCACCCCAGGTCATATCGATCAGTCGTGGCGCATGGCTACTGGCTCGGCCTACCGCATGAATGGTGGGGTAGTTTTGGGCCAACAGCTCATCACCGACAATCTGACTGACTTTACCACCAAACTCTTCAGCCAGCTTTTCCACCGCCTCGCCCAGATGCTCAGGCATCATATCGCCTGCCGGGGTGTTCACCAGATCACGAACGCTAGCCAACGCTTTAACAAACTTTTCAGCTTCTTCTACCTGAGCCTGGCTCGGCAGAATCAATCTTGGACACTCTTTCTGATCAGTTTTTTTGTAACGGTTAAATTGATAGGCACCCAGTCCCCAGCTGAATGCAGCCAATTTGAGCAGGTGTTCATCACCCTGAAGTTTGTAGTCTCCGATGGGCAACTGATTGACCAGATCACCGCAGATAAAGTGACTGGACAGATCTTCAACTCCAACAATGACCTGCCCCATGACACCTTCTTCACCGGGGATCAGACTGATACCTTTCCCTTTGTAGTCCGTACAGGTCAGCCAGTTCTGAAGGGGCTCTGGCTGCTCATCAAACCAACGATCATAATCTGAAGTTTCCACCAGAATCAGAGGAATACCGTGGTCACCAGCCAGCAAATAGGAAAGCATAGGTCTCTACCATTTGGGAAAAAAAGAGATTAAAAGACAACAATATCGAAAGAAGGTACTCAGTATCGAGATAACCTGCACACCCTGTGCGGTAGCAGATGCATGGGGCAAACCGCAATATTACCGTTTGCCCATGCTATCAAAGCCTCATTAACCATGCCAGTGGGCATAGCGTTTTTGGAGCTACGGCAGGCTTAAGAATCCATAATCAGCCTGCCAGACTCCAGTCGAAACACCCGATCCATCTGCCTGGCCAGATTCATGTCATGGGTTACGACTATAAAACTGGTCTTGAACTCCCTGCTGAGAGTCGCCATTAAACCGTGTACTTTTTCGGCAGTGTTAGGATCCAGGTTACCCGTTGGTTCATCCATGAACACCAGATCAGGTTCAGCGACCAGGGCTCTGGCAATGGCTACACGCTGGCGCTCGCCACCGGATAATTCTGCGGGCTTATGTTTGGCCCTTGCCAGCAACCCTACTGCCTCCAACAGCCGTTCGGCTCTCTCCTTAATCTGCCTGATGGGTATTTTCTTTCTTAGCAGCAGCGGCATAGAGACATTTTCCAGGGCGGTGAACTCGGGTAACAGATGATGAAACTGATACACAAAACCGAGGTGGCGATTTCTCAGCTCATTCTGCCGAGCCTCTTTCATCGTCGACAGATCATGGCCGCAGACTCTGATTTCACCGGAAGAAGGGCGATCCAGTCCGGCCAGCAGTTGCAGTAATGTCGTCTTCCCTGAACCGGAGCTGCCAACCACCGCCAACCTTTCAGAAGGACCGACGACCAGGTTCAAGCCTTTCAAGACTTCCAGTTTTTCAGGACCTTCATCAAAACTTTTGGCAAGTGCCTTGCACTCCAATATTGCTTTTACTGACTCAGTCATAACGAAGTGCCTCTGCTGGCTGGGTTTTAGAGGCTCTCCAGGCGGGATACAGAGTAGCCAGGAAACTCATGGACAGACCTGCAATACTGATGGCAGCAACATCGCGCCACTGCAATTCAGAAGGCAGATAACTGATAAAATAAACATCCGGACTGAGGAACTGGATACCCAGAGAGGACTCAAGCGCTGAAATAACTTCAGAAACGTTCAATGCCGCAATAATACCGAGCACAACCCCCAGTAATGTGCCCACAACGCCAATGAGAGAGCCCTGTACCATAAAGATACCCATAATAGTTTTCGGACTGGCGCCCAGTGTTCTCAGAATAGCGATATCTGATTGCTTGTCAGTCACCACCATCACCAGAGTAGAGACGATATTGAATGCCGCTACCGCAACAATCAGCGTCAATAGCAGGCCCACCATGGTTTTTTCCATCTGGATCGCCTGAAACAGTTGCCCCTGGGTTCGAGTCCAGTCCTGCACGAAGTAACGGCCGGGCAGCTGAATGGCAACATCCCAGGCCAGTTTGGGTGCAGCAAACAGGTTTTCCATTTTCAGCCGAACGCCTTCAACACCTTCCGGGACTCTCATGAATCGTGCAGCATCCCGAATGTTGATATAAGCCAGGCTGCCATCCACTTCAGCGCCCACTGAAAAAATACCCACCACAGTGAAACGCTTGAGTCTGGGGAAAACACCGGCAAGGTTCACATTCGCCTCAGGAAGAACCATGGTCACCTTGTCACCGGTCGTCACCCCCAGGGACTGGGCCATGATCTCACCCAGCACTATGCCAAACTCTCCGGGTTTCAGGTTATCGAGAGATCCCTGCTCCATATGCTGATCCACAATTGAAACCTGCTGTTCGTAGGCCGGATCAATCCCGTAAACCATCGCCCCCCGAACCTGACTGCCACTGGTCAGCATCCCCTGACCATCCACAAAAGGAGCAGCAGCAACAATTCCCTCCTGCCCGGAGACCTGTTCAAGAATATCCTGCCAGTCGGGCATGCCGCCGGATGCCGAAGTAATGGTGGCATGGGGAACCATACCCAGTATGCGCTGTTTCAGTTCCCGGTCAAAACCGTTCATGACAGACATGACAATGATCAGTACGCAGACCCCCAAGGTCAGCCCAACCATCGACATGAGTGAAATAAAGGAAATAAAGTGATTCCTTCGTTTGGCCCGGGTATATCTCAGGCCGACAAAAAACGGTAATGGTCTGAACATTTAGAATTTATGAGGCGTCAATAGTTGCGAAGTTCGCTATTATAACCCCAACGGCCTGGTACAATAAGGTTGTTTGCATTTCCTTGCAAAAGCTACAGTCTCCCACAACGATAACCGGGGCTGCAGAGCTGTTGCAGCTGACCATGAGAACAAAAAAGTAGTGAGAAAGTATGCCTGTCATGAAACATCTGTTATCAATAACGTCATTAGCCCTATCCATGACCTTGTTGGGTCTTGTCAGTTTCAACCAGAATGCTTTTGCAGCAGAAACCGGTGACACCATTGCGGTGCCCGTTGGCAGTCAGTCGGCTGAGCTCCGCAGCACAGTTCTGTTGCCGGAAAGAGGTCAAAGCATGGAGTCGGTCAAGGATCGTCTGGGACCACCTGAAATATCTGAAACGGTTGGAAAACCTGCAATTACCAAGTGGAAGTATCAGGACATGACAGTATATTTTGAAGATAAAACCGTTCTGCGAGCGGTTGTTCACCCCAACTTCCAAAAAGCCGAGCCAACCGCTGTTGCCACTGATTCGGCTGTCAGACAGCCGTGAGCGGAGCAAACCACTAAAAATGGCGACCGTGTTTGAACGGTCGTCCTTTTATAACACCAAAAGGTCTGCATAATCAGGCTATTGCCAGTTTCGTCTGGCTTTTATCTTTTGGGTTCATCAATCTGTCCAGATGGATAGCAGTAATAAAGCTGAACCATTAAAAAAGGTGGCCCTCACTAAACAGCCACCTTTTCATAACACTAAAATGTCAGAACAATCTGCCTGTTGCCAATTTCTCCTGACTTTTTTCTACCGGACTCATCAATCTGTTCAGTTTAGGTGTCGTCAGAAACATGATCAGGGCAACCACTGCTGAAATCACACCCATAACTTCGAAGAAATGGCTGTAAATCGGCAGAGTAACCAGTGCGGTCGCTGACTGACCGGCATCAACAGCGGTCAGGCCCGCCACATAACCAGCCAACAGAGAGGCTGCAGAAGTCGTCAGGAACCAGGCCCCCATAATGAAACCATGCATACGCTCAGGCACCAGCTGAGCCACCATCGCCAGGCCAAGACCACTGATCAGAAGCTCTCCCAGCGCCTGAGCCAGATAAGTACCAACAATCCAGCCCGGAGCTACCAGCCCTTCAGCACTGGCAAACCGGGCAGCCAGAGGAATAAGGACAAAGCTCACCGATGTCAGGGCCATCCCCATGGCAAACTTGGCTGGCATACTCATGTCTTTACCGGTCACACCACCACGGTTGTATATGTAAGCCAGTATCGGACTCGCTACCATGATCCAGAACGGGTTGAGGGACTGGAAGGAAATCGGGTTAATTTCAAAACCAAAAACAAAATGCTCAACATTATGGATGGTGAAGAAGTTCAGTGATGTTGGCATCTGGAAGTACATTACCCAGAAGATAACGGCTTCGAGCATCAGTACCAGAGCAACAATCATCTTGCCACGCTCAACACCCTTAGAGCCCAGAATCTCCTTGAGGAAGATCAATACCACACTGCTTCCAAGCATCGCCAACAGGACATTGGCAATAAACAGATGATTCAGGATAAAAACACTGACAAAACACGCAGCAATAACACCGACAAAAACCAGTCCAAACTTCTTGTAGTCCAAAGGTTTAAAGTCAGGCTCTGAGCCATAATCGGCTACCCAGTGACGAATGATGAAATAGTTAGCCAGAGCCACAAACAGCCCCAATGCGCTAACCATGAAGCCCAGGCTCCAGCCAAAATGATCCACAACATAAGGTACGCTCAGCAGGGAAATAAAGGAACCTATATTGATCGCCATATAGTACATGGTGAAGGCACCATCCAAACGACTGTCGCCTTTTTTATAACACTTGGCCAGAAGGCTAGAAGGATTGGCCTTAAACAGTCCATTACCCACTGCAACGGTTCCCAGGGCAAGATAAACCATCTGAATGTCATTGCCTGCCAAAGCCATGATGGCATAACCGGCCATCAACACCAGGGCCCCGAAAACTATAGTCCGCTTGGTACCCAGTACCCTATCTCCAAGGAAACCACCAATCGCCACCAGACCAAAAACCAGAGCATTGAAGGCACCAAAGATAATAAACGACTCAGACTCCGAAATATCCAGTTCACGAACCAGATAGACGGCCAGAATAGCCTGAAGTCCGTAGTAACCATAACGCTCCCATAGCTCAAGAAAAAAGATCAGATAAAACGGCTTGGGCTGTTTCAGTACATTTAAAGATTGCTGCATGTAACCCCCCCTGACTCCGATGTTTGTATCTCCCGCCCTGACAGATACCCGTTGCGAATGATGGTCGACCTACCTTTATGTCTGAGCTTTTGATTTTGTTGAAGGTAAGCCAGAAATCCCGTGTAGAAGGAAATACAGTGAAAATATGACAAATTAAAACCCGGGTTCCCATGCTTCGGCGTGGGAACCCGTAGCTGTCTCACACTGTAGAGTTCGCTTTTCAGGGGAGGCATGCATTCCCACGCAGAGCGAGCCAGTCGCAAAAACCAGCGAGCAAAGCTGAGACAAGGAAAAAAGTGACGAAAAGTCGCAGTTTACAGCGAGTAAATAAACATTTTGAGCCACTTTTTAACGCAGCACCAGCAAAGCGCAGCACTTTTGCGACGGCCTCAGAGCGTGGGAACGTGTTGTTGGAGTTTTGCAACACCCTCTTCAGATGAGAGAGATTTCAATAAGTCATAGAAACATATTCTGTTATTTATAAACTTATTGAGAGTTCTCCCTTTGATTTTTTGATGGGTCAGTAAAAAACCTCTGCCCCCCCATCTCGTGTTCCATGGCCTCCAACAGATTCTCTAAATCCAATTGGTCAAATTGCTTTTCAGACAGTAAATCTCACTGCTGCCCCAGCCACTTATGGTAATCAGTCTCATACAAACTTTTCATCGTTTACCTCCTCAGGTAACCAGTCATCATCCATAGTCTGTTCAAACGTCCACGGGCATTGGTCTGGAAAGCTGTCTTTGTTCAAACGCTGTGCTGTGCTTCTGGCATGACTGTTCATTTCCTTGATAGCAGCCCTTTTCGCCATCTGATACGTTTCCGGAAATATCTCAGCAACGACAGGCTTCAAGTGCGCATTCTCTTCAAGCAGCAGTTTGATCTGCGAACGGGCATTAATGATACTAACAAGCCAAAGATGGGCCACCCTGTCCTCCACCCATGGGTCATTCAAAACAGTTTTCTGGTAATGATATTTGAGCAAATGCAAAAACAATACGTTCAAGTAAGACCGCAATTCACGCTTACAACTCATTAAGCTCGACTCCAACTCCTCAAGCAAATTGTCCAGGTCAAGCTGCTCAAAATCCCGATTTTTGAGTAAAAATACCTGCTGCTCCAACCACTTGTAGTAATCAATTTCGTACAAACTTTTCATCATTTCCCTCCTAAAAATCCTGTTCAAGCTCGTCGATTTCGGCCTTGCTAAGCTCTTCATCTCTGGGCTCAACGTCGGGCACTTCCTCACAGGGTAGATTAACAATGCCGGTAAGAAAGTTGTCCCAGACCTCCAGCAACTTAATCTTCAGCTTCAAATAACCAAACCCTTCATAGTTCGTTTCCCTAACGTTAGTGGCTAAATTGTGAACAAGAATCAAGTCACGGTAAGAATGCCCTTACCCTTTTTATTAAGTACCTGGCCAGTTGGTTTCGCATAGCCCGACAAGGGGATATCAGAGCTGCTTCCTTTTACATAACCTTCCCGCTTCGACAAAAACATCTTTGCCGTTGAAAATCACAATCAATGGTTTGAAGAGAAGAGAAAAGAACACCACCTTCACAAAGCCTTCAGCTATGAGCCAACCATAAACTTTTATGCTGTCATTCCCGGAAATTGTAGTGTCTGCAACTGCCACCTGAACCGGCCACATCCTGACCCACAACGAGCATTACATCAGTGCCATGTCCGAAATGATCAAAGGGACACTTTAATAGGTTGGCAGGATCAGATTTAGTCTCAGCCCAGGGTTCACAGAAGTCACAAACCGGCATATGCCACCTGACGACTGCGATCGCCTTGGGCGGAGTATCCCGGGATATGACGATATCCTGATATCGCGGTTTATCGCCATCGCCACAGTCTGTAAATACGACATTCTTATAATGGAGGCCAAGTTTACTGATATTTAAGTAATGGGGTGGCATTGAGTCAGTCATTGGATTATATACCCCGTACATGCAAGAACTCTCTGACCCAGCCTTGAAAGAGTAGGACACGCTATGGTCGGAATCATAATTTCTTATAAAATAAATATTCCGATCCAGTGCGTGCACACTTCCGAACGCGAGCGCAAGAATCGTTGACCATGCCAGCCTGGAGATCAGCTTCATACTCCCCACCTACTGGTTAGTTAACCGGGCAGTCAGGGTATGAGGCCTCATACCCTGTTGTCGCCTGAATCGTCACGAAAATTGTAGCTCTGATTTACTGCCAGCTCAATTAACCTGAAATGACCTTTCTGAACAACAAAAACATCCTTAAATCTCTTGCAGTTGGAAAAAGTGGGGGGTCCGCAAAATCAGTTCGCACTCGCTGATATCCTTTTGCAACCATCACACTGGTCTGGATGCAGAAACGGCAGTGGAATCTATGGAGTAATTATTCCAGTAATCGATGCTGGCACTTTTCCCAGGAATCAGTTGGTTTACAATCCAGGGCTAATGCTGGTGTGTATCTGGTCATTAATGATTGTGAATTTTCATAGTGACTAATGAGTGATCTCCTGATCGTCCATGTAACCTGGAAATTCACCGGTTCCCCGTGGGTTTTCACCCAAGGGAGTGTGTAGTAAAAATCCTGGAAACTGCCTCTATCATAGTCACGTGCCTTGCCGTGTTTAACGTGTTCGCCGTCAATGTAAAGGTCAACGTCGGTTACACTGTTGAAACTGCCATCTTCATCCAGGCCACGATCATTGCTCCAGAAGATGTGCACCACCTGATTGGTACAAAATTGCGCTGGTGATTTGACACTCTGGCATTTTGGTATTGGCGGTAGCCGCATCGCTTTGGCCTCAATGGGTGATACCGGCCCTTCAGCGCCAGACCCAACGGGATTGAGTGCATCACCTCTGGATTTGTAATAAAAATAGACGGCGGCGCGTTTCAAATCACTTTTATCTTTATCATCCTCTTTATAATAGCGATAGGTAGCCTTGAAGTAATAAGTCTTACCGGGCTTTACCCGATAGTAAAAACCATGAAAGTCTGGCCCGCCGCTCTGCACCGGGGAGAAACCTTTACTGAGATCAGATGCATCCTTTGCGACACCCACCCTGGTGCTGACTAAGGTCCAATTCCACGAAATAAAATCATCAGTATCCATGGTGATCAGTACCATATCGCCCGTGCATATCTGGTTATAAGGGCAGGCATTAGTGCCTGACGCAGAAATAGCGTACGAAGCCTGATCGTCGTGAGTAAAAATGTTGTCGGGTTCTGCCTTAACGAGCTGCACCCAAATGAAGAATGGAATCGTCAGCAGGAAAAGATTTTTCAGCGTCTTAATCTGATACATAAACCGATATCTTTCAAACCTGAGGGGCAACAGCCGATGTTCACCAATGAGGGTGAAGCGGCTATTGAACTAACTCTTAAGTCACTCAACGTAGTCATCCCTGCCACTTAGCAGTAAATACTTTTTTGGAGTAAAAGTCGGTGATCCATGACCGGATATGTTATTTAAGGTGAGTTCGATGCAAAAAAGACAGGGAGCTACTGGTTATTTAACTAGCTTCTGATTATCAGACCACACATCGCCAAACAGAGACTTCCATGTCCAGGACCAGTGTAAGTACTCAACCATACGAAATCATATTTTCTGACTCATTGTTCAGGCACTCGCGGCAACTGCTCCTGCGTTGCTCTAGCTCCTGCATCCATGCAGTCGTGCGGCGGCAGCAAATTGGTCTGAAAATCCGCTTTTGTTCGTCAAATAGCTCGCTATTCTCCTTACAAAACCGAATTTTCATCCTCAATTTTCTGCCGTCCTCGCTACGGGCGCTATTCTCGGTCAGGCTCCTAGACAGGCTCCGGAAGCAGGAGAGATTTTTGCACAACCAGACGAGGGGATGCCGACAAACCGGAAAGAGCTAATGCCTAAATATTAGTGCCATTTACTTTTTTCATAATCTTCCAGCTTCGATGAATACCTTTTCGCCGTTGAAAATCACGGTCAATGGTTTGATGAGTGATCTCTTCGACAAGAAATTCTGACTCAACACGCTCATCCAGTTTGAATTTTCTGAAATTGTTTGAGAAATAGAGAACCCCCCCCTTACTCAGCCTCTTTACTGCCAGTTCAATTAACCTGAAATGGTCTTTCTGAACATCAAAAACATCTTTTAGCTTCTTGGAGTTGGAGAAGGTAGGAGGATCCATAAAAATCAGATCGTACTCGCTGGTATCTTTTTCCAACCATTTCAGGCAATCTTCCCGCTCCATTCGGTGACGGCGCTCGCTCAGACCGTTCAGGGCAAGATTCTTTTTACCCCAGTCGAGATAGGTATTGGAAAGATCAACACTGGTAGAAGAAACGGCTCCCCCCATAGCGGCATGAACGGTTGCTGTGGCGGTATAACAGAACAGGTTGAGGAAGCGTTTGCCCGCCGCTTCTTTCTGCAATCTCATTCTCATCAGTCGGTGATCCAGAAACAGCCCCGTATCCAGATAATCATGCAGGTTTACCAATAAGCGACATCCGCCCTCTTCAACTTCCATCATCTGCTTCTGTTCGTCTTGTCGGACGTACTGACTGGAACCTGATTGACGTTCGCGTCGTTTGAGGACAATATTTTCATCCGGTATATTCAGCACTTCAGGCGTCACTGCCAGGGCTTCGATTAACCGCTCCTGAGCTTTTTCCTCGTTAATGGATTTAGGCGCTGCATACTCCTGAACATGCACCCAGTCACGATACACATCCACCGCTACAGCGTATTCCGGCATGTCGGCATCATAGAGGCGATAGCAGTCAATGTTGTTTTTTCTGGCCCATTTGCTCATCTGCCTGAAATTTTTCTTCAACCGATTGGCAAACATGTTAGCCCCTTCAGAAATATAGGTAACTGTTCTGGCCTCTGGTTGATTCCGTTCCTGTTTTTCTGCAACAGCCTCTCTCGCTTCACGGCTGCGAATGTCATAAAGAAAGAGCTTACAGGGCAGTGCACCGTTAAAGAGTGAATAACTCTTTTTTGGCCCCATTCCGAGATTTTTCACCAGACTGGGCGTGCCGGTGAATATGCCTGCCTGCCAGCCCGGGCAATGCTCCTTCAGTTTTTCACCCAGATGTTTGTAGAGGTAGACCAGACTGGCTTCATCGCCCATACGTTCACCGTAGGGAGGATTACAAACTACCAATCCCGCATCTACGTCAGAATCCATCGCCAAATCCTTGAGTTCCTGCTGTCGTATCCTGACCCTTTTCGACAGCCCTGCCCTTTCCAGGTTGGACTTGGCACGATGAGCAACAGAACCCAGACCTTCAAAGCCAGTCATATGGGAACTCAGGTTAGCCAGCCCCTGTTGCCGACGCTCCCTGGCTTCCTCCAGCACTTTCGTCCATACCTTGGGCACATGCCCCATCCAGCGGTCAAAACCGAAACGGGCTCGGAGCAGACCGGGGGCAATATCAGCCGCCATCATGGCACCTTCTATTAACAGAGTACCGGCACCGCACATGGGGTCCATTAACGGTTTACCCTGTGCCGCCATTTCAGGCCAGCCAGCCCTTATCAGAATGGCTGCTGCCAGATTTTCCTTCAGAGGCGCTTCACCTGATTCCTGACGATAGCCCCGTTGATGCAAACTCTGACCTGACAGGTCAATCGACACAAACGCTGTTTTTCCCCTGGCATGAATATTGACTCTTAAATCGGGGTTAGTGGCTTGCACAGAGGGCCGCCAGCCATGGTTATCTCTTAACTGATCAACAATGGCGTCTTTAACGACCTGGGCACCGAATCGGGTGTGATTAATATCTGGGGTGGAGCCGTTGAAGTCGACCCGAAAGCTGCTCTGGTTGTCGAGGTGATCATCCCACTCAAACGTTCTGACCCCCTGATACAGGCTGTCTTTATTCTCAGATCGGATCTCACCCAACCGCAGTAAAATCCGGCTTGCCAGTCTGGACCAGAGACAACTGCGATAAGCAACCTCAAGACTGCCGTTGAAACTCACACCAGCGACAGTTTCCTGGACAGATTCAGCACCCAGATCCGCCAACTCTCTGGCCAGCAGGATTTCCAGCCCCTTGGGGCAGCTGGCGAAGAGTTCCAGAGAGCGCTCAGTAAGAGGCGTATTCATAACTTATATTCCAAAATAATTTAAAAACTCAGTCCTTATCAGGATTGATTTCTCGACAGCCTGTTCAAACTTCGTTAGAAATTAGACCGTAGACTTTCCCTGTATGTTTGCTCTCTGGTTTTTTCCCAGTTCCCTCGTTGCATGTAACTTGCATATAACCTGGTGGGCTTCCGGAGTTATCACAACAGACCGGATCAGGGAATTTTCCAAGTGCTGTAACAGGGTGCCAGGGAGGCATTGATAAACGAATCAGCAAGAGGCAGTTCCACATGATGAAAAGACAAAAAAGGGATATGACAGACAGAGCCTTTACCAAAGGATATCGGACAGGTGCGTCTGGACGTTCGAAGGATATCTGCCCACATACGGACCCCCAACTTCGCCAAGCCTGGCTAACGGGCTGGCGGGAGGGTCGCGTAGACAACTGGGATGGCTTGATTGGCATTTCCGGCCTGCAACGGGCCAATAATGCCTCCTTTCTATGAGTTACCCTATTGTTAAAGCCCATATAAGCCCCGGATTTCCGGGGCTTCTTTCATCATAACAACCGAAAAAGCATATCCCTTAGTCAGACCCTGCTTAAAAGTGTTTCAAAAGCTCACCAGGCTGACCATAATCAGACTATCCGAGCCTTCAACCATGATCACAGGAATAAACGGCCTCTGCCGCTTCACGAATCAGTGAAGGGCCTTTATAAATGAAACCTGAATAGAGCTGAACCAGGCTGGCCCCTGCTTTGATCTTGTCCGCTGCGGTTCGGGCATCCATGACACCGCCCACACCAATAACAGGCAGTTTTCCGGACAGTTCGCAAGACAACAGTTTAATCACTTCTGTCGAGCGGTCACTTAATGGCGCACCACTGAGCCCACCCTGTTCATCAGCATTGGACAAGCCCACAACAGCATCCCTCGACAGCGTGGTATTGGTCGCTATAACCCCGTCCATCTCGTAGGAAACCAGTTCACGCGCGATGTCAGCAATTTCATCTTCATCCATGTCCGGTGCCATTTTGATAGCTACCGGAACCCTGCGACCGTATTTTTCGGTCAATAAAGCCTGTTCTTTCTTCAAGGCATCCAGCAGACTTTTCAGAGCATCACCAAACTGTAATTGACGCAACCCCGGAGTATTAGGGGATGAGAGATTAACCGTGATGTAGCTGGCATGGGGATACACTTTTCGCAGGCAAGTCAGATAATCACTCTCGGCGTCTTCTACCGGAGTATCAAAGTTTTTGCCAATATTAATGCCAATGATGCCCTGGTAATGACACCTGCGGACATTTTCAACCAGGTGATCAACCCCTTTATTGTTGAACCCCATGCGGTTGATCAGCGCCTGACGCTCCGGAATCCGGAAGCACCGGGGCTTTGGATTGCCGGGTTGAGGACGGGGTGTCACAGTACCCAGTTCAATATGACCAAAACCCAGACTGCCGAGACCATCAATGCAATCTGCATTTTTATCAAGACCGGCTGCCAGGCCTACAGGGTTTTCAAAGGTCAGCCCCATAACTTCCCTGGGACGGGAAGGCACAGATGGCACAAAAGCACCGGTCAGGCCAAGCCGCTGGCCCGCACCTATCATCTCTAATGCCACATCGTGTGCATTTTCAGCAGAGAGACAAAATAATAACTTTCGGCCCAGTTGATACATGAAAAGCCCCGGATAATAGATAAACCTGCGGAATTATACGCAGCTTCATCTTGAAAACCAGTGTTGTGCTGGGGTTTTTATAACTCCGAATTGACTGGGACTAACCAGACGGACAGTTATTCTGACCAAAATGGAAATTTTCTGCCATCCAGAGGGTCTTAATTAGTAAGGGACCCATTTTATCTGATATTGGCAGGAGGCCAGATATGTTAGAAGTATCGATGGGAAGTGTTTTAGAAGGCACAGGTTGTCCAGGCAAGCCTGACTCTTGCCTGAGCCCTGCGCAGAAACCTCTGGCGGAGACAGGAAGCTATTTTCCCCGTCAAGAGGCCGGGAGCGATTCTACACCTTTCTCCAGACCTCTCTCTGAACACCAGGTCACTCAATCTAACCCCACCGCATTCTTCGGAAAAACGACCATTTCTGCTCCTGATATTGATGATGAAAATGAACTCTTTGAGGATGCCGACGACAACCCGGAATGGATAAAGGATTACGATGCCAGGCTGGCGGAAACGGCAAATCCCCTTCCCATCCCCCAAAAGGATCACTGGCAGTTCTCGGCTCAGGACCGGGAAACCCTGATCCGTGAGTATCCCGACTTGCTGGACAGGTTCAAACAAGAAGGTATGGATGCTGAAGTCATCTCTATGTTGCATCCCTATGGCATTCTCGAACGGATTCTGGATGAGTGTCCGCAAAGTGGTTTTGCCCTGTTACAACAGAGATTACTGGCACTGGCTGAGGACATAGAAAAAAACTGGTGGGGCATTACCTCCAGCAGACCGGAAGCCAGAAAACAGCTGGAAGCTTTATTCAGCCTTTTAGCAGCTGATGATTACGATGCTCTGCTTGAAAAGTTACTTGAATTTGAAACACAGCATGGCAAGACACCTTTTTACCATGTGCTTCAAGAGTGCTTCGTACAGAACGTAAAGACCGACCCCTTCAAACCAGAAAATGCCGGAGCCAAACCGGCTGCCGGGACCTTGAAAAAAATGAACGCTCAAAAAGCGCTCAAGGGACTCTATTTTCCACCACCCGGTGACTGGAATAACTGCTCAGAATTGACCGGGACAATGATTTGGAAAATCCCGCAGGTTGTTCACGAACTGCTGCTGGATCGCTGCAGCGCTGATATTAATGAAGCCCGAAACAAGATGCGCTCCGGGCAATGGCAAAGTCGTCAGCAACTGCAATTATTATCGAACCGTCTCAAGTGGCTTGCCGAGACGCCCTGCACGCCCGAAAAACTGACGGACTTTATTGAAAATCCTGATCATAAAGAGGTTCAGGACTTTCTGGAAATGGAATGCCGAAAGCTCTACTTCGAACAGCGTTACCAACACTTAATGTCGATAGAGTTATCGGAACTCTCCATCGATGAGCTGAATGAAACAGAGCAGCAGGTTAGCCCTATGCTGGCGATGGAAAAGCATGAGGAAATGACTGCTGACACGCTGACACAGTTAAAGCATTTCCATCACGCCATTCAACTGGTTCGCTTTATGAAACTGGAGCTGGAAGCTCCAGTTTCAGAACGGATCTTTATGCTCAAGCCCCCTGCCACCGGGCATCTCATGCACAAGCTGAATACCTGCAGGCAAGAGGCCGATGCAGAAATGAAGCTGTATCACGCCATCGTGCAATACAGTGATCACCTGCAGGCTTATCATAAAAACCCAAGCTACTCATCCATAGTTGCTTATCAGCAGAAACATCATGACCTCCGGCTGGCTCAGGAAGAACAGGTGATGGCAGAGACCAGAGCCTTGATAGAACACCCTGAAATGACCCCCGTCATGAGTTCAGGTGATTATCAGGAAAACCTGCAACTACTCAAACTGATGGATCAGGCACTGCAGGAAACAGCCCCGGTCAGGCCCGTCAATTCGGGTGAAGAGGCTATGATGGCGGTGGGGTATCAGATCATCTGGCCCCATAGAAAATCATTTGATGACAAACTGGCCGAACTTCAACATCTTAAAGATCTGAAAGCCGTAGGCTACTCGTTCACTGAAGAGCTTCTGAAAACCTGCGAGTCCATTCCCGGTTCTACCGCTGGTATCCTTAACCGAGTGTCCAACATTGTGCAGCCCGCCGCGGCCACGATTCAGGACTGGTACAGCGGTAAAGGCAGTGCCTGGGGTGTACTGACCGGAGTACACGGCAGTTACACAGAGTTGGAAAAGCAGGCCTGTGAGACACTTTCGGGCATAGTGGAAATCGCCCAGAGCCATCCACGAATGTTCCGTCGTCTGGTCGGAGACTCTGTCCAGACTGTTGAGCAGTTAAAAATACTGGTAGGCGCCGGCAATACAGGACTGGTTTCACAACTTCAGGCAAGAATGTCGGCTGAGTCGGCAGCCTCCTGCTTTGCAGGAGATAAAGCCGTTAATGAAATGTTCGACCCTACAAACAGCTATGCCAACCACCCTGAACAGGCGGCATTGTTAAAACGGTTCCAATTTCTGCTGCATGTATCAGACCTGGCTCTGAAAGGCTCTATCGCCCTGAACTTCTTTGCCGACCTTTCCAACCATACGGCAGGTTCCAGACTGGGTAATCTTCTCGGACTGACAGCAGGCGCCCTGATTGCCGGACCCGCAGGTGGCGTAATGGGCTGGACCGTTGGCGGACTGGCAGGAGCCGTCGCTACCGCAACAGCTCATGCAACGGGAGCCGTTGCGATCCGTGAAGGCGTCAATCAACTTGATGGTCGTCAGGTTCGAGTCCTGAATCGTTTGATCAACTATGGACCAGCCTTTGCCAACACATCCAGCCCCATGGATCAGCTGGCACTGATTGCCAGAGGCGTTGCTAAAAAGGAAGGTCTGGCCAGAAGCTTCTTTAACATCTACTTCAACCCCTTTCGGGTCCGTTACAACCGACTGACAGAAGCGATCCATGCCTACAACAAAAAGGAAGCCGGAGCCTTTAGTCGGCTCGCCGCTGAAGGTGCCAAATGCCTGGTCGTTCTGGGTGGCTCAGTCACAACCGGAGCTCTGGTAGCTGGTGGCGCTTTCTACGGGAGCCTTCTGACTGCGGCATTATGGCCCATAGTCGCCTCCAGCTTCGAATTGATTGTCACGACATTGACTGCCGGCAGCGTCATCAGTCGACTATCTAACTCTCTGGATCATGTCGAGGCCCTGATTTGTACCTACAAAGACGGCCTTCACTATTACCAGATGCTGTTGCCGGAAGGCTCCGATGAAAGAGCCCGTATTGAAGCGCATTGCATGGAATCATCACGACGGATGATGGCTAAAATGACCGCCCAGAGCTCTTTCAAGCAATACCTGCGGGAGACCATCACCGCCGAAGTAGCCAATACCTACTGGCAGCCATGGTGTCAAACCGAAGAGGACAAACACCTGGTTGATAGCGTTAACGCCGGGGTGGAAATGGAAGTCAGCGAATTAGCTGACTCCAGAAAAGAACTGGCAGAAAGCATTCTGAAAAACCAGAAAGCCCTGATGATCCTCCAAAGCTATAAAGACAGGATCGATACCCTGACCAAAGATCACAAAGCCTTTAACACCTTCAGAAGAAAACTCAGGGAATTGGGGCTTCATCCTCCAGAGATCAGCCGTGGCATTGGTTATTACATTCAGGATCAATTACTGGAGATTCCTCTGGCCATCAACCGCCATTGTGGTACCCCCACCCCCGGCACCACCCTGCCAGCCATTGAGAAGACTCTGGAAGACACTTTGAGGCAAACGATCAGGGGTCACTATTTGCTGAAAATGGCTGCTCTTGGCAGACCGATCAAAAGGGTTTTAGACGAGGATGGTAGTGTTTCGCACCGATCTCTCAGTCGTGACGACCTGCTGACCATCAAAAACCATGTCATGAGTGAGTTGTATAACCGTCTGGAGAAGGACATTTCATCGGCGGCGCTGGAGCGACTGCAACTGGCGGTTCACACGGCCGCAAAAAGCGTTGAGGACGACTTTGGCAAGGGTCGAAAAGTCAACCTTAAACAGATGAGTACAGCACTGGCCAATCGGCTGGAAGATCAGGGTCGGACCATGGAAGACGTTGAAAGGCTCAGGGTTGCCCGTTTCCGACAGCAATTGAAAGAGAACCCTGACTTTCAGAATATGACCGAAGAAGAGCAGGCTCTGATTATTGATCAGGCTGTTATTGCTCAGTCCGGAGAATCAACCCGGGCCTTCACCTGAGAAATATCCGGGCGTTCTCACTGACATAGCCAGTGGTTCTGCTGTGCCTGGTTTCATGCTCTGCCCGATGCAAGTCTGGATCAAATGGATCGGTATGTTTGGCCGTTTTATCGGTAAAGTCCTGCAGACTCAGAACATTTTCTCTGGCACCGCTCATTCCACTGTCAAGCATGAAATGATCACCGACTGCAGTTTCACCAGCTGCCGTCACCGCCAACTGATGCTCATGGGCTTCCCTGATTGCAAAATTTTGCTCGAGCCGTTGATGCCGCGTGCACAAGACTGAAGTAAAATGGTGATTGATTTTGTCTGATGTAGCCCCTATGGACTGATCAATTCCATGATAGTGGGCAACCGCCTGCAACCAGGCTTTGTGAACCACCTTTTTGACACTCTCCAGGGCTTTTTTTGTAGCCCGTTGAAAAGCCTCTTGTGAATGGGTGGGATCCGATCCAGAAGTCGATCTCTTGAGTAACTGATCCCTGATGTCTCGCTTCAGTTTGTGACAATACCCATCTAAGGGGTTTGGCAACTCCATGCCAATGTAAACCTGATTCTT
Organism: Endozoicomonas sp. 8E; assembly: GCF_032883915.1. NCBI lineage: Bacteria > Pseudomonadati > Pseudomonadota > Gammaproteobacteria > Oceanospirillales > Endozoicomonadaceae > Endozoicomonas > Endozoicomonas sp. 8E. The sequence goes on from NZ_CP120717.1 coordinate 4,680,769, forward strand.
GTTCTCTAAACAGCGGGTCTGCATGCCCTTATCCAGCGTCTGGCGCTCCAATTCTGCCAGATCCTCCGGGAAGACGGCGTTCCTTATGGGGTCATCAGAGTCTTTTAACATCTGCAACTCCCGGTAAAGCTGTTCCTTGAAGTGCTGATGAAAATCTTTGTTGAAGACCACCGTCTTCTTGAAATCCTGAAAGGTATTCAGCCCCTGGTTGGTTAATTCCTCACCTTGCTTACCTTCCCAGCTGCAGGCAGTGTATGACCTGCCATAGTTGTCCATGCCATCCCTCAGGAACTTGTTTCCGAGTCGGCTATTTTTCCCGCTGGCACAAATGATCATATCCACAGGTCGGTGCACAACCGCTTCCTCAAGGGTGTCATGCTTTGCCCCGGCCTGTTGGTCATAAGCAGGGTTATAACGTGCTCTGACCTTGTAGCCCTGCTCTCCCGACTCAACGCCTTCCAGCTCAAAAGCAGCCATTCTTTCCAGACTGGAAGGCTCGTCATCCTCATGGGTTTGATTATTCCTTTGCCGCAACTCGTTCAGTCGATCGTGCAAGGCTTCTTCCAGATGCTGAATCGCTATCTCGCCAAGACCATCGGAACGAACAATGCCCTTGCTTTCCTCACCTTCAGCAAAGAGCTCATAGTAGTGCTCACCCAGATAAAACTTCAGCATATCCATCCATTTGAGGTCCAGCCTGACCACCTGACCCTTGTCGTGTTCAGTACTTTTGTTATCAAAGACGGAAACATCGGCACCGACTTCAAATTGTGACAAGGCCAGAGCCAACCCGGTGGGACCCGCCCCTTCAATCGCTACCCGGGGGTGAGTTCTGGCATCATCATGCTGCTTAATCAACCAGTCGAGCTGTGCCAGATCAATCTCCTGCCCCCTCAAAGTGCCGATTTCCTGAATCTTTAACAGCTTGGTGAGAGTGTTCTGCTGACCTGGCCATTGTTCAGGCTGCGAGAGTATGCTCAGCTCCCATCGTCTGCCCGCTGTCAACTGGATATCCAGCAGTGCTCGTCGTGATTTTGCTATCAGCTGCCCCTCTTCTTTGGTCAGGTTTTCACCGGCTTTCAGGCGTTCTCTGATCTTATCTACATCTAACCTGGTAACTTCAGCACTCAGTCGATTCAATGTTTTTCTCACATTGGTTTTATCCGCAGATAACTGCCTATCCTGGAAGGAAAATTCCCTGCGACCATCGAATTGAACTTTCAGTTTCGGATGACGCTTCAGGTCTTGAATAAGACGGTAGTCTTTTTCCAGTACCAAATCTCTTGGGTCGCTGTGAAAGGGAAACTCTTTGCCTACAGCACTCAAAAATATTTGGTTCATCACTGTGCTGAGGGGTCCATCACGCTCCGGAATGCTGTAACTTCTAAATTCGTCACCCCAGATTGACAACAGATCGTCATACTCATCCTGCGACAGCCGTTCGGGCAACGAATGAAGAATTTCCCGAACCACATCTGTGACCAGACACTGAAAATCCCCGGATTGATCGGTGCGATCAAAATGCTGCTTCAGCGTGCCAAAATCCTGCTCCAGCCTGATGTCATGCCTTACCCGGTCTGGTGTGAGTAGTGAAGCCATATAGAAGCCTTTCATGGCCTCACGAGCATCGTGCAGAGATACCGCTGGAATCTTGTCAATCAGTCCCGGCAAGGATTTTATTCCCTCTTCCGCTTCATTGAGCATCGTTTTTATGTTCTCAGTCCTGAGAACAGCGTAGAGAATTTTCTCCCTTATGTTTTCTCTTTCCGAACGGCTGAAACCCGGAATAACCCCACCAGACACATCATTTACCAGACGTTTTCTGTCCTGTTTACTAAGCTCCCCGCCCTCAATAGCCTTCATCACCTGGTCATGCAACAAAACCTTTGCTTCACGCTCTCTGGCCCTTTGCGCTTTTGCGCTGCGAGTGGGAGAAAAAAAGGCAATCAGCCTTTTGAAAAGGTTTCCACGGGGTTTGACAATGATGACCTTTCTCCCCCCGAAAGTAGCGGAAGTGTCCTGCCCTGGTGCCCCCGACTCGCTAATCACTTCAAGCCGGGCTGCTTTTCGTTGTCTGCAAAACGTCTCAAGCTTCCCAACATTGTCCATTAAATCAGCGTACTGAGAACTCGCTTGTGTTCGTCCACCTGCACCTTCGATGCTCATAGTTATAGACCTCCCTGCCCAGGTAATTAAACAAATACAACGATAAACAAATAATTCCGTTATTGATCAATGCAACCGTCAAAATCAGGTCTTCAGCTCATCATGAGTATTCCGTCTCGCCTACCAATTTCATCAGCGGTTATCTTCTGTTTGGCCTCAAGATCTGCCTGATGCTGAGCCGGATCAAATGGATAGGTATCTTTGGCCGTTTTGTGGGTAAAGTTTTGCAAATGCAGAATATTTTCCCTGGCACCGCTCAGTCCACTGCCAGTCATGAAATGAGAGCTGGCTGCAGCTTCACCGGCTACCGTCACTGCCAAATTATGTCCATGGGCTTTTTCGGTAACAACATTTTGTTTAACCCGTTGCTGGCTCAGCGGAAAGACCGAAGCAAACTTTTGATTCATTTTATCCGATGTGGCCCCCAATGACGTTGATCGATCAATTCCGTAATAATGGGCGACCGCCTGGAACCAGGCTTTTTGAACCATCTTGACCCCCTCTTTGGCTTTTTTCACAGCCCCTTCTGCAGTGAGGGGATCCAGTCTTGAACCCAGGCTGCTCAGCTCCTTCTGCAGAATTTCATCCTCCAGCTTTTTACAATACTGATCAAAGGGTTCTGGCAACTCCATGCCTATGTAAACCAGATCCTTGTTTTCAAAACAGCGGGTCTGCATACCCTGATCCAGAGTCAGGCGCTCCAACTCTGCCAGATCCTCCGGGACAACGGCACTTTTTATCGATTCATCAGGCTGTCGCAAAAAAAATAGCTCTCCCGTAAGCAGCTTGTTGAAGTGCTGATGAAAATCTTTGTTAAAGACCACCATCTCCCTGAAATCCTGAAAAGTGTTCTGCTTCTGGTTGGGTAATGCCTTGCCTTTCTTAACTACGTTTTTCCAATCGCCCACCAGCTCATCTCTGACCAGCTGTAACTCCTCACCTTTCTTACGTTCAAAGTTTACCAGGCCAACCCTGTTCGTCCTGCTCTTTTTGGAGAACGCCTTACCTTTGTTAAATTCCCAGCTACAGACACCGTATGGCTTGGCAAAACTGAACAGATGATCGGTCATGTATCTGCCTCGCAGCCTGCTATTTTTCCCGTCAGCACAGATCAGCATATCCACGGATCGGTGCTTAAGCGCTCTCCCAGGGGTGTAATCCTTTGTTTTGGACAGTTGTGCTGAATCATAAGCGGGGTTGTAACGGGCTCTGATCTGGTAACCCTCCTCTCCCGGCTCAATCCTTTCCAGCTCAAAAGCAACGATTCTTTCCAGACTCGAAGGCACCTCGCTATCACTGGTTTGCTCATTATTCCTTGCAATTAATTCGGCCAGTCGATCATGCAATACTTCTTCCAGACGATCAGTCGCTATCTCGCCAATGCCATCGGGATGGACAATGCCATTGCCTTCCCCTCCTTCGCCAAAGAGTTCATGGTAGTGTTCACCCAGATAAAACTTCAGCATGTCCATCCATTTGCGGTCCAGCCTGACTATCTGAACCTTGTCATATTCAGAACTTCTTTTCTCAAAGAGGGAAACGTTGGCACCGGCTTCGAATTGTGACAAGGCTAACATCAGTCCCGTGAGGCCAGCTCCTTCGATAGCTACCCGAGGGTGAGTTCTGGCATCATCATGTTGCTTAATCAGCCAGTCGAGCTGCGCCAGATCAATTTGCTGCCCTCTTAGAGTGCCGATTTCCTGAATCTTTAACAGCTTGACGAGATAATCCTTCTGACCACTCCATTGTTCAGGCTGCGACAGCAGATTCAGATCCCATCGTCTACCTGCCGTTAACTGGATATCAAGTAATACACGACGCGACTCTGCTATTAGCTGTCCTTCCTTCTGGCTCAACTCTTCACCGGCTTTCAGGCGTTCTTTGATACCCTCTAAATCCAACTCTGTGACTTCAGCACTCAGTCGATCCAATTTCCGGCACACCTGAGCTTTATCCTTGTGGAATTGAGTCTCCAGGTGAATAACTCTGCTGGTCAGATCAAATCGAGCTTTTAGTCCCTGATGACGGGACATGTCTTGAATAAAACGATAGCTTTTTTCCAGTACCAAATCTCTTGGACGGCCGTGAATGGATGGCCGTTCGACGGTGGCATTAAAAAATATTTGTCTCAGCAGTCCGGCCAGGACTTGTTCACGATCTGGCTTATATTCGTCACTCCAGGTTGACAATAGATCGAAATATTCATCCTGCGGCAGGCGTTCGCGAAAAGAGTGAACGATTTCCTCAATCACCTCAGTGACCAGATATTCGTAAGCTATAGGTTGACGGGTTTCTTTAAAATGCTGTTCCAGCTTCTCAAGATCCTGACGCGTTGGGCTGTTATGGGATATTCGGTCAGGATCAAGCAGCAGAGTCGTGTAGTAGCCTTTAATGGCATCACGGGCCTTGTATAGAGATACGGATGGAATGCTGTCGGTCAGTGTTGGAAAGGTATTTATTCCCTGCTCTGCCTCACTCAGTATCATTCTCATGGACTTAGACCTGTACAAGGCATCAAGACTTCTATCCTTTATCTCTCGCCTCTCGACATTACTGAAACCCGGAATAATCCCCTTGGCCACATCATTTACAAGACGTCTTCTGTCCTGTTTATCCAGACCTTTGTCGCCAAGAGCCAGCAACACCTGATCATGCAACAAAGCCTTTGCTTCGCGTTCCCGGGCTCTCTGCTCTCTTGCACGACGGGTGGGAGAAAAAAAGGCAATCAGTCTTTTGAGCAGGTTCTGACGGGGTTTGACGCTGACGACCTTTCTCCCCCTGAAAGTAACCGGAGAGTCCTTCACTTCTGCACCCGAAATGCCAGTGACTTCAACCCGGCCCGTTTTTCCTTTTCTATGAATATTCTCAAGCTCTGTGACGTTGCGCATCAAATCAGCAAACTGAGAACCCGCAGCTTTTGGCCCACCTGCGTTACCGTCACTCATTGCAATAGGCCTCCCTGCCTGAGTTAATAAGTGCAAACAACGAAAAAAAACATTTCTAGCAGCCTGTCGGACTTAAGCGTCCGTAGCGAGGATTGCAAGAAATTGAGGATAAAAATCTCTGTTTCTGAGGAGAATAGCGAGCTATTTGACGAAGAAACAGGGATTTTTAGACCAATTTATTGCAACCGCACGACTGCATGGATGCAGGAGCTAGAGCAACGCAGGAGCAGTTGCCGTGTAGGACAGTCTTAAGTCCGACAGGCTGCTAGCTCGCCTGAGCCAGCCCCATCAGCTCCCGATTGGCCACAGTAAACATCACCATTTCGTGCACACTGGCACTACGAATTTCGGATAACATAGCCTGCCAGCGAGCCACCAGCCCCTGGTGCTGCACCATCCATTCATCCAGCTTAAGAGTAAGGTCTTCCTCTTCACTGCCGGTATTGAGTAATGCAACCGTCAAAGCGATCTGCTGCCAGGTCAACTCGTCACGAATACTATTACGGGCTAATGACTGCCAGTGATTGGTAACCTCTATATTGCCCAACTGTGCGCTGTACCAGTTCAGCTCCAGTCGCTCACCCACTGCAAAGTAAGTCCGGGCGACCTTTTCTATAGGCTGCCCGGTCTGATCGGCGGCCTGAATAATTGACAGGGCACTCAACAGGTGTCTCAGGCTACAAACGACTTTGGCCAGATTTTTTGGCACCTGATGACTGATCATCTCAGCCATTTTGCTATCCAGTTCTTCTCTCTCGGACTCACTGAGGTATTCAGTAAACGACTCGATAAAGCTACTGATCAGTGGACCAAAATGTTCAATACACTCTGCTGCTACCAGATCCTGACGTTTGAGCCGGATAAACCAGCGGCTGGCACGACGGGTCAGTTTGATCAGCGACACCATCATTTTCTGCTGCACACTGCTGGGAATCTGGTTATCCATATTTTCGATGGCCTGCCAGTAATCAGAGATACCGAAAACCTCCCGACTGACCATAAAGGCCCGGGCAATCTCCGCCGCACTGGCACCGGTGGTCTGATGAACCCTGAGCACGTGAGTGATCCCCATCATGTCAATCATGTGATTAGCTGTCTGGGTGGCTACAATTTCCCTTCTCAGACGGTGTTGATCAATCTGTTCTGAAAACTTTTCTACCAGAGTATCAGGGAAAGAGGTATGCAACTCACGGGTCATGTAGGGCTCATCAATAACATCCGAACTGATCAATGCTTCCTTGAGGTCCGCTTTACTGTATGAGATCAGCAACGACAATTCCGGACGGGTTAACCCCTGACCCGCTGACAACCGTTCTGCAAGGGCTTCATTATCAGGCAGGAACTCAATAGACCGGTCAAGTTTGCCTTCCCCTTCCAGGTACTCCATGAAGCGCCGGTATTCATCCATGCGATTGCGGACTTCTAATTCTGCCAGGGAAAGCGCCTGAGTCTGGCGATAGTTATTGGAAAGAACCAGTCTGGAAACATCGTCAGTCATGCGTTCCAGTAATGCATTGCGCTGTTTCACGGTCATGTCACCACTGGCGACAATATCGTTGAGAAGAATCTTGATATTTACTTCGTGGTCAGAGCAGTCAACCCCGCCAGAATTGTCAATAAAGTCTGTATTCAGTGCGCCACCCTGCAGGGAATACTCAACCCTTCCCAACTGGCTGAGACCCAGATTACCACCTTCACCTACCACTTTGGCCCTGAGCTCACAGCCGTTGATACGCAGTGGGTCATTAGCCTTGTCACCCACATCGGCATGACTTTCATTAATGGCTTTCACATAGGTGCCAATACCACCATTCCAGATCAAATCGACGGGAGCCCTTAGCAGCGAACGTATCAATTCATTAGGCGTCATTCGACCTGCTTTGATATCAAAGCGCTCCTTCATTTCGTTTGATATCGTGACGGACTTGGCGTTGCGGGAGAAGATCCCACCGCCCTTGGAAATCAGAGACTTGTCATAATCCTGCCAGCTGGAACGGGGAAGATTAAATAACCTCAGCCGTTCAAGATAACTGCGTTTTACATCAGGGTTTGGATCCACAAATATATGTTGATGGTTGAAGGCAGCGACCATTTCCAATGTTTCAGAAGAGAGCATGCCGTTACCAAAAACATCCCCGGACATATCTCCGACGCCAATGACCGAGATGGGATCTTCCTGAACATTCACTCCCCGCTCACGGAAGTGACGCTGTACCGAAACCCAGGCCCCTTTGGCAGTAATACCCATTTTCTTATGGTCATAACCGACACTGCCTCCGGAGGCAAAAGCATCGCCCAGCCAGAAGTCGTATTCGTGAGCAATCTCATTGGCAACGTCTGAGAAAGTGGCGGTTCCCTTATCAGCTGCCACCACCAGGTAAGTATCATCATCGTCATAAAATACGACAGACTTCGGATGGATAACATCGGATTCAGAAAGATTATCAGTGATATCCAACAAAGCACGAATAAACGTCTGATAACAGGCCACCCCTTCTTCCATAATGGCTTCCCGATGACCATCTACCGGCAGCTGTTTGGCAACAAAACCTCCTTTGGCACCCACCGGAACAATCAGGGCATTTTTGACCTGCTGAGCCTTGACCAGACCCAGAACCTCAGTCCGGTAATCTTCCACCCGGTCAGACCAGCGCAGCCCTCCCCGCGCGACTTTGCCACCCCGGAGATGGATACCTTCTACCCTGGGCGAGTAAACAAAAATTTCGTAAAGTGGCGCTGGCTTTGGAATATCAGGAATTTCCCGTGGTGACAATTTATAGGAAATATACGACTTTGTATTACCATCACAATCAAGCTGGTAGAAATTGGTTCTCAGGGTGGCCATGATCACACTCTGAAAACGGCGAACAATCTGGTCTTCAGTGAGCACCGTCACCTGATCCAGAGCCTCAAGAATCGCTTGCTGAATCTGCTGCTGTCGTCCAAGCCGTTGAGAGTTGGACAGAGACAACTCAGGGTTAAAGCGTGTTTCGAACAAGGCCACCAGCATGCGAGTAATTTCTATATTGTTGCATAAGGTTTCAGCAATATAAGTTTGACTGAAACCCATCCGAATCTGTTTGATGTACCGGGAATAGGATCGCAGCATGGCTACCTGACGCCAGCTCATACCACAAGCCAGCACCAGCAGATTAAACCGGTCATTCTCAGCTTCCCCGAACCAGACCTTTTCAAATGCCTCCTTGAAGGTCTTGTCAACTTTCTGGATATCCATCGACTTTTGTGGGTCATAGCACAACAGAAAGTCATGAATCCAGATCAGCTGACCATCGCTCTTGCGAATCAGGTAGGGATACTCAGCCAGCACCCTCAGCCCCAGGTTCTCAATAATCGGGATCTGGTCAGCCAGTGGCAGTGGTTCGATATAGTGATACAGCTTGAAATGAATACGCCCAGGCTCATCGTCCAGAGAGCGGTAGAATCCCATAGACAGTGTTGATTTTTCATTGATGCGCTCAAAGTGTTCAACATCAACAACCGCTGACTCTGGCGAAAATGCCTCTTTGTAACCGGCAGAAAATCCTGAGGCATATCTGGCAACCAGTTGATTGCCCTTGGCTTCGCCATTGGATTCCAGAAGCGCTGAACGAAACTCATCAATCCAGGAGCGGGTGGCCAGGGTCAGCTCATCATTGATCGCCTCCAGATCATACTCAATTCGCCCACGCAGCTTGAATATAAAGTGCACCCTGGCCAGAACAGACTCGGAAAAATACGTGGTGAACTCCGAGTCAACCGCACAGAGCCGTCGGCAGAGAATCTCTTCCATCTTGAGCCGCAGGCTGGTGCTATAGACATCTCGGGGGACAAACACCAGTGCGGAACAAAAAGTGCCATAAGGGTCCTGACGGATATAGATCCGGATCTTCTTGCGCTCCTGAATCCTGAGGATGGACATTGCCGTGGTGAACAGTTGCTCTCTGGGTGTCTGAAACAGTTCATCACGGGGGAAAACTTCCAGAACCTGCTCCAGATCCTTGCCGTGATGACTTTTGGGATCCAGCTCGGAACGCTCAATCACTTCCCGGGCCTTGTGATTGATATAAGGTATCGAGAAAGGGCTCTGACGATAAACCGGAGAGGTATAGAGACCCACAATTCTGGTCTCACCCACCACCGAGCCATCCTCTGCAAATTGTCTTACCGTGATGAAATCGGGATAAGCGGGACGATGAACACTGGATCGGACAGCCGCCTTGGAGAAGGAAAGCCAGTCTTTCTGCTCAAAGAAGTCCTTTTCTATAAAAGGCTCCAGTTCGTGCTGACCGATTTCCCCCTTATGGGTGGTTCTCAAAAGTCCCAGCAATGAATCGGAAGGACGAATAATCTGGCGCTGACCTTCACTTTCTGCCACCCGGAGCTCTTCGTAACCGAGAAACGTAAAGTTGTTGTTCAACAGCCAGTTCAGAAACTCCTTAACCTGCTCTGCCTGCCCCCCGACCATAGAGCTTGCCAACTGCTCGACACGACTCGACATGGACCGGTAGTCTTCAACCACCCTGGCCACATCAGCCATCACCGCGGCCACCTGCTCGGCAACGGCCTCCAGCTCTTCTTCATTATCCTGACGATCAATCTCTACGAAGATAATCGCTTCCCTGTGAACCGTGGCCTCGGTGCTCATATCGAACACCAGGTTAAACTGGCTGTCCCTGCGGTTATGAATGACGGTATTGCGCAGGTTATGTATGGTCAAGCCACGCTCATTCAGTTTCATTCTGAGGGAGTCCACCAGGAAAGGCATATCCCGATGAATCAGTCTGAGTATGGTATGGGTTGAGTGCCAGCCATGGTGGGGATAATCCGGATTCAATACCTCTATTTCCGGACTGTCAGGATCATGGTGCTGGATAAACTTCCAGAACGAAAGGGTTGAGCCCAGAAGGTCCCGACGCCTGCATTTGTTCAACTCCCGTCGGATATCCATGGAATAGTACTGGTACACAAATTCACGAAGGGCTTCTTTCTGCTGTTCGGGTATCTGGCTGCTTAACTCCTCAATAATTTTGTCCAGATACTCCTTTCGTTCCATAGTCTCGCGATGACCCATTCTGGCATCTCCGGTTTAGAAATGTATAGCCAACGGCCGTTGACGTCCTTGTCAGCCTGAAAATGACTTCGTCAACAGCTTCTGAATAATAACGGTTGCGTTCGAGAAATCTTTTGGCAGGAATGAGCACAATGAACAGGTTTATAGCCTGAAAGGAAACTTTTCAGGGAAAGACGCTGTCTAAAAGTGAATTTACCCGACCTGTTACTAACTTATCGGCCTTTGCGCTTTTATAAAAGAGTCTGAAGTCACTCTGTCCAGAATTTGAAAAGAAGCTGTCAGATAACGGACAGCTTCCCGTGGACGACTAGACCTGAGCGACTACTGAACCTATATTACAGAGTCTCTACCTGAACTATAGGTAAAGGCCTTGGGCTTTGCCCAAATGGACTTTCAACAGGGTCAATTATGGATGGATCCGCTGACGAAGCTGAGTGCAACAGGTAGAACAGGGTGAACCGAAGCGGCTGACACTATCGAAGCCTTATAAAAGCAATCTTATAAAAGCAGTAAGTACTCAGCCATACGGAATCGAATATTTCTGACTTATTGGGCAGTTGCTCTGCAAGGCGCAACGACGGGAACATAGCAAGAAGCTATGTGACCAGAGTTGCAACGCAGCACGACTGCATGGATGCAGGAGCTAGGAGCCTGACCGAGAATAGCGCCCGTAGCGAGGACGGCAGAAAATTGAGGATGAAAATTCGGTTTTGTAAGGAGAATAGCGAGCTATTTGACGAACAAAAGCGGATTTTCAGACCAATTTGCTGCCGCCGCACGACTGCATGGATGCAGGAGCTAGAGCAACGCAGGAGCAGTTGCCGCGTAGGGCAGTCTATTCTCGGTCAGGCTCCTAGAGCAACGCAGGAGCAGTTGCCGCGAGTGCCTGAACAATGAGTCAGAAAATATGATTTCGTATGGTTGAGTACTTATGAATAAGGTATCTGTTGTCGCTGTTCGGATACGATAACGAACTCATATAATCACAGGCAGCTGTCAGGCATGTCCACCGCTCAGCCGCCAGAAGCTATCCGGGATTCAAGATTCTATGTCTAACAATTCAGTATTGAATGAACTCAGGCAATACCTGTGCAACAGTATTATCGGACAGGAGCACCTGGTAGACCGTTTATTGATTACCCTGCTGGCCGATGGACACTTGCTGGTCGAAGGTGCTCCGGGTCTGGCAAAAACCCGGGCCGTCAAGGCCCTGGCCGATGGTCTGGAGGCTGGATTCCACCGTATCCAGTTCACACCGGACCTGCTGCCGGCAGACGTTACCGGTACCGATATTTATACCCCGGAAGACGGTAGCTTCCGTTTCCAGCCCGGCCCTATCTTCCAGAACCTGGTGTTGGCCGATGAGATCAATCGCTCTCCTGCCAAAGTTCAATCCGCTTTGCTGGAAGCCATGGCTGAGCGCCAGGTCAGCGTGGGTCGAAAAACCTATCCACTCCCTAAAGTATTCATGGTCATGGCCACCCAGAACCCCATTGAGCAGGAAGGTACTTACCCTCTGCCGGAAGCTCAGCTGGACCGCTTCCTGATGCACGTCCGGGTCAGTTACCCCGATGTAGAGTCCGAGCGACAGATTCTCAGGCTCGCCCGAGGTGAAGCCATGAAACAGTCTCCGGCAAAACCGGTTACGCTCCTGAGCCAGGCTAACGTTCTGGCCGCAAGACAGGAAACCCTGGCGGTTCATATGGAGCCTGTGGTTGAGGAATACATCGTTCAGCTGATCAATGCCACCCGTCACCCTACCCTCTACAATGATCGTCTGGGTGAATACCTCGATTACGGTGCCAGTCCCCGTGGTACCATTGCCCTGGATCGGTGTGCCCGCGCCAGAGCCTGGCTTTACGACAGGGATTTTGTCAGCCCGGATGACGTGCAGGCGGTAGCCCACGATGTCCTTCGGCACCGTCTTCTGCTGAGTTTTGAGGCAGAGGCCGAAGGAAAAGACGCTGATCACATCATTGATCAGTTGCTGAACCTGGTTCCTGTTGCCTGAGCCAGGAGCAAAGAATGAGTGGAGCATACTCGCAACTGAAAGAGCTGGTCGGCCTGCGTTTTCAGGCCAGGGAACTGGCCATTTTCCGTCAAAACCATGCCCGCAGTTTGCTGGCGGGTACAGGCTATTCTCCCTTCAAAGGCAGAGGGATCGACTTTGAGGAAGTTCGTGCTTATCAAGCGGGTGACGACATCCGGTCCATTGACTGGCGCGTCACAGCACGCAGGATGAAACCTCATACCAAACTTTTCAGGGAAGAACGTGAACGCCCGGTTCTGGTTCTGGTTGACCAGAGTCATTCGATGTTTTTTGGCAGTCAGTTGAACTTCAAGTCTGTCACTGCTGTCGAAGCCGGTGCTTTGCTGGCCTGGGCCACTCTCCAGCACAGTGACCGTATCGGAGGTTTGATTTTTGATGAGCAGGGACTCAGTGAGATTCGTCCCAAGCGTTCCAAAAAAACCCTTATGCACCTGTTCAACAAGCTTGAACATCATAATAGAAGCCTGAAGGCTGACACCATTCCTCATCAACAACAGGACAACTATCTAAGCAAAGCGTTTCGACACGCTCGCAGGGTCGCTCATCCGGGTACTCATATTTTCGTAATCAGTGATTTTCAGCAGCTTGACGAAGAAGGCTTTCGCCACCTTTCCCGGCTTTCAAGACATTGTGAGTTAATGGCCATACAAGTGACAGATCCGCTGGAATCTGAGTTACCCAGACCGGGACGCTATGACATTACCAATGGCATGCATCAGCAAACCATCAACACCCGCTCCAGAAACCTTCGCCAGCAATACCGATCCCGGCATCATCGTTTTCAGAACTCTCTGAAAAGCCAGCTTGCCAGTCTCAAGGTGCCGCTTCTGGAGCTTGGGGCTGACCAGGATACAGGCGCTCAACTTCAAGCCTGGTTTGGCTCCCGTATAACTCCCCGGAGGTCGGTATGACACCAAACCCTCTGGATCAACTCCGACCCAATCATCTACCTGACCCGGTCAGTTTTTGGCCACTGGCTCCCGGCTGGTGGCTATCCGCCGTTTTGATAATAGTGGTTGTCACCCTGACGACGTTATTTCTGGTTCGCTACGTTCGTCGAAATCGCTATCGCAGGCAGGCACGCAAACAGGCCCATATTATTTTCAGCGCCTATCAGAATCACCAGAATTCACTACAGTTTGCCAATGACTGTAACCGTTTACTAAAACAGACAGCACTGCATGCCTACCCGGCCGAACAGGTTGCTGCTCTTCACGGCGCCCCCTGGCTGGAGTTTCTCTCCCGAAAGAGTGGCATCCTTGCATTCAGCGGGAAACCCGGACAGTCCCTGGGCGACGCACGTTTTCAAAAAATGTCTGTGGCAAACGAGATGTCGACAGAGAAAGAAATGCCCACCGCGAAAGACAAATCAGAGGTTGATGTGAACCAGCTCCATAAACTGACAGTCCGCTGGATCAGGAAACACCATGCTTGAGTTGCAATGGCCCTGGATGTTACTGGCCGCCCCCCTGCCCTGGCTGGTTTATCGTTTTGTAAACCCTGCCCCCCGTGCCGCTGGTGCAGCTTTAAGAATCCCTTTTTATCGAGATCTGGCCGACATTGCCGGTGAGCATTCTGAGCACCGGGAAACACTTAAGCGTTGGCAGAGGCTGATCCCCTGGCTAATCTGGGTGCTGCTGGTGGTGGCTGCTTCAAGACCGGTCTGGCTGGGAGAGACGGTTCAAATAGAGAGATCAGGAAGAGACTTGATGATCGCCGTCGACCTTTCCGGCAGTATGGAAATCGCCGACATGGAACTGAATGGCCAGGCAGTGAATCGTCTGGTGGTAACCAAACATGTCCTCAACGACTTTATTGACAAACGCAAGGGCGACCGACTTGGACTGATTCTGTTTGGAACCCAGGCCTACCTGCAAGCACCTCTTACCTTTGACCTGAAAACCATTGGCACCCTCATGGATGAATCTTCGATTGGCATGGCAGGCAACAAAACTGCCATCGGTGATGCCCTGGGTCTGGCAGTCAAGCATCTTCGCAAACGCCCCCAGGACAGCAGGATTCTGATACTAATGACCGATGGTGCCAACACCGCTGGAGAGATTACGCCTGTCCAGGCTGCAAAGCTGGCCGCTTCAGAAAACATTCGCATTTATACTATTGGCCTGGGAGCGGATGAAATGATTCAACCCGGCCTCTTTGGTTCATCCATTGGCGCTCGTCGGATCAACCCTTCTGAAGACCTGGACGAAAAAACCCTGAAAGAAATTGCAGAGCTCACGGGTGGACAGTATTTCCGGGCAAAAAATACCGAAGGGCTTGAAAAAATATACGCCGAACTCGACAACCTGGAGCCTGTAAAGCAGAACAAAGAACGCTTCAGGCCCAGCATAGCGCTGTTTTTCTGGCCTCTGGCACTGGCCCTGATTCTCAGCCTGATTATGGCAACACTGAGAGCCTTTCCTGAAGCATCCATTAGCCAGACAGGGAGGAATCGTCAGTGAATGAGTTTATTAGTCAATTCCATTTTCTACGCCCTCTGTGGTTGCTGGCCTTCATCCCGTGTCTGATTCTGCTGACCGCTCTCTGGCGTCAACAACTGCAGACCGGAGACTGGAAACGGGTTATCGCCCCCGAATTATTACAACACCTTATACAGGGTCGCAATGAGAAACAGAGCCGACTCCCGGTCTACCTGCTTCTGGCAGGCTGGACACTGGCTGTTGTGGCGCTGGCAGGTCCAACCTGGCAAAAAATCCCCACTCCTGTCAACAAGAGCCTTCAGCCCATGGTAGTCGTGGTGGATATGTCGCACAAAATGTATGCTGAAGACGTTACACCCAATCGACTTTCCAGAGTTCGTTACAAACTGCTGGACCTGTTTAAAATGCGTAAGGACGGGCTTTCTGCTCTGGTGGCCTACGCAGGCTCGGCCCACACTGCGGCCCCCTTAACAGACGACAATCGTACTTTAGCCAATCTGGTTCCGGCGCTGAGCCCCCAGATCATGCCGGAACAGGGAGATAATGCCCTGAAGGGCCTTGAGCAGGCCGTTGAATTACTGAAGCAGGGGGCAGGGGAAGCAGGCGATATCCTCCTGATTACCGACCAGGTTCCAGATACGCAGGTCAGCGAGATACGCTCACTGCTGAAGGACAGCGGCAGCACTCTCTCAATTCTGGGCATTGGCAGCGAGGAAGGCGCTCCCATCAGCCTGCCCGAAGGCGGCTTTCTTAAAGACAAACAAGGCACCATTATTATTCCGAAGAAGGAACGTCAGCAACTGCGTCAGCTTGCACAATCGACAGGTGGCGTCTATGCCGACATGACTCTGGATGATAGTGATTTGAAAGCCGTTCTGCCAAAAGCAGGACTAAGTGACAACTCAGTCAGAGTTGAGAGTCAGTTTGACCAATGGCAGGATGCCGGCTTCTGGTTAGTTCTGCTGTTGTTGCCTCTGGCACTGGCCGGTTTCAGAAAAGGCTGGTTAACTATCCTTCTGGTGGCAGCGATACTCCCCTCCCCCCCAGCACAAGCCCTGGAATGGAACAGTCTCTGGCAAAACAGTAACCAACAGGCTATGGAAGCACTCAACAACAAAAAGCCCGAACAGGCCGCTGAAAAGTTCACCCAACCGGACTGGAAAGCTGAAGCTCTCTACCAGGCAGGTAAGTATGAAGAAGCAGCCACTGAGTTTGCCCGTTCTGATACCGCTAACGGTTTTTACAATCAGGGGAATGCTCTATCCAGAGCCGGTAAACTCGATGAAGCGGTAGCAGCCTACGACAGAGCCCTTGAGATAAACCCTGCCATGGAAGATGCCGCCGCCAATAAAAAGCTGATTGAAGAACTGAAGAAGCAACAGCAACAACAGCAACAACAGCAACAACAGCAACAACAGCAACAGGATCAGAACAACAACCAACAGCAAAATCAGCAAAATCAGCAAAATCAGCAAAATCAGCAGAATCAGCAGAATCAGCAGAATCAGCAGAATCAGCAGAATCAACAAAAAGATCAGAGCCAGCAGGGTCAGAGTCAACAGAACTCTGATAATCAACAACAGAACCGGCAACAAAACTCTGATAATCAACAACAAGGTTCCGACAAGGGTCAGGAAACTCAGCAACCGCAGAACCCGCAAAATTCTGGTCAGCAGAATAAGGAGCAAGAACAATCTTCTCAATCCCGGTCAGGCCAGCAGCAACAGGAAGATCAGAAAGAGCACTCATACTCTGGTCAGCAGGATCAGAAGTCTGAACAACAGAATCCGGCTGAGAACAAGCAACAACAAGCCAGGGCCGGAGAGCCTCAGGAACAGGGTGATCAGGAGCAACAAGCACTTGGGTATCCTGAAGAACAACAAACCACCAGCCCGGACCAGCAGGCCATTGAAAACTGGTTAAAAACCATACCGGACGACCCCGGTGGTCTGCTCAGGCGCAAATTCCTTCAACAGCAGAGAGAGCAAAAAAGACAACAGGAGCAGTCATGGTGAAGCCAATTTTTTTCAAACTCAGTAAAATACTGATTCTGCTGACAGGGTTGTTTCTCACTGCACAGGGGATGGCTGCACTGACTGCCTCTGTTGACCGGACTCATCTGGCAGAGTACGAGACTCTGGAACTCACCCTCAGAACAGACAGTGATACCAGTGCCGCCCCCGATTTGTCACCTTTGGAAAATGACTTTGACATACTGGGGACCCGCCAAAGTCGTCAGGTTCGAATTATTAACGGTAAAAATGAATCCTGGCGTGACTGGATTATCACGCTGTCACCTAAAAAATCCGGCCGTTTGCTGATACCCAGCCTGCAGTTGGAAGGTATGACTTCAAAAGCTATTCGATTGGAAGTATCCAACACGCCCACTGAACAAAAAGTCGGATCAGGCGGGATCGGTCCGGTTTTCATCCGAACTGAAGTCAGTAATGAAACACCTTATGTTCAGGAAGAGGTGATCCTGACCCTGAAGATTTACTACCGGGTCCAGCTTTACGACGACCGTCGACTTTCACCCGTAAATATCGACGGTGCTATTGTTCAGCAACTGGGGGAAACCCGGAACTATGAGACGGTTCTCGACGGCACCCGATACGGTGTCTTTGAACTGAACTTCTCGATTCATCCGCAAAAACCAGGTCCAATGGACATTCCGGGCCTGACTTTTTCAGCCACCATGCCAGACCGCCGGGACAGTTTTGGCAGTATTTTTTCAATGGGCGGCAAACCCGTTGCAGCCCGATCTGCTGAAATCACCCTCAATGTCCAGCCACAACCAGACAGCTTTAAAGGTCCGGTCTGGCTGCCTGCTCGAAAACTGACCCTGACCGATGGCTGGAGTGCACCACTGGACAAGGTCAAAGTGGGCGACGCCATCACTCGAACCATTGTTGTAGAAGCTGAAGGACTGACCGGTGTTCAGTTGCCTGCCATTACTATGCCCAGACTCGACGGCATCAATGCTTACCCGGACAAGTCTGCGACCGATGACAAGGCGACTGACTCGGGTGTTATTGGCAGCCGGATAGAAGCCATCGCCCTGATTCCAACCCGTCCCGGAAAAATTGAACTCCCTCCGGTGCATTATCAATGGTTTGACACCAAAACCCAGACCGAGAAAGTCGCTACCATTCCTGCCAAAACCATCACCGTGTTGCCATCGGAAAACGGCGAAGTATTAACAACGACTCCAGAGATTCCATCCCAGGCTACCGAGAAGAATGAAGAAACGGTTTGTCCACCTGTGGTTGCTAATCTCACCTCGCAGGGACCAGGCTGGCTTTGGCCTTCTTTATCTGCCCTGTTTGGATTACTCTGGCTGATCACTTTATTGGCATTATGGCGATGCCGGTCTTCCCGAAAGCCGGCAATTGAGTCTTCTGCCACCACTGAGCCTAAGGGATTCAATGAGAAAGAAGCTTGGCAAAAATTTGCAAATGCCTGCAATGCCGATGACCTGATTCAGATCCGCCGATGTTTTATTGAATGGGTTCAAGCTCTGTCTGGCAACTCAGGATTGTCGACCATGGACAGGTGTTTGAAAAAACTCAACAGTGCCCCATTAGAGTCTTCGTTCAACCAGCTTGAAGCCAGCCTTTATTCTGGTCAGAAACAAAAGCTTGATACAAAGGAGCTGATAATGCTGTGCACGCAACTGCGTAAAGAGCAAAAGAGCAGCGAACCAGACAATGGCCTTAATAGTCTTTATCCGGGCTAGCAGCCTGTCGGACTTGAGCGTCCGTAGCGAGGATTGCGAGAAATTGAGGATAAAAATTTCTGATTCCGAGGAGAATAGCGAGCTATTTGACGAGGGAGCAGGAATTTTTAGACCAATTTATCGCAACCGCACGACTGCATGGATGCAGGAGCTAGAGCAACGCAGGAGCAGTTGCCGCGTAGGACAGTCTTAAGTCCGACAGGCTGCTAGGAGCCTGACCGAGAATAGCGCCCGTCTAGGCGACCCCGTAGCGAGGACGGCAGAAAATTGAGGATGAAAATTCGGTTTTGTGAGGAGAATAGCGAGCTATTTGACGAACAAAAGCGGATTTTCAGACCAATTTGCTGTCGCCGCACGACTGCATGGATGCAGGAGCTAGAGCAACGCAGGAGCAGTTGCCGCGTAGGGCAGACTATTCTCGGTCAGGCTCCTAGTAATTCTGAGCTCTGAAAACTCTTGTCGGCCGGGTGATTCTGGCCGCGTTGAAAGCGATGAATCATTCATGCAAAGTTTATTAATTTGGACCTTGTTACCACAACAGACGGTTACCACATGGCTGCCATCACCACTGAAGCTGGCGAAAGTGATCCCAAATTCATGGAGAATGGTGGCTTTTTCAACCCATGATCCATCAGCCTTCTGGCCAAAGATTCTCGCCATGTTGCTGTAATCACTGGCGGTTACCAAATGGCAACCATCGGGGCTGAAGGTGGCTGAGATGACCGGACCTTTATGGGAAAAGTTGGCTTTTTCGCCCCATACTCCGTCAGCCTTCTGACCATAGATTTTCACCGAGCCATCCACACATGCCGTGACCACATGGCGACCATCGGGGCTGAAAATGGCTGAGATGACAGCGTCATCATGATGAATAGAACGCTCTACTTCCCATGATCCGTCGTCTTTCTGACCACAGATCAGGGCAATGCCATCATCACTGGCCGTCACCAGGTAGCGGCCATTGGGGCTGAAGGCAGCTGTGTTGACATGGTCACGATGGGAAATGATGTCTTCTTTTCCCCATGATCCATCGTCCTTTCGACCATAGATCCTCACCGTGTTATCGTCACTGGCTGTCACCAAATGGCGGCTATTAGCAGAAAAGGTGGCTGAGTTGACAGTGTCATCATGGTCAATGGTGACTTCTGACTCCCATGATCCATAGACGATTTTCACCCTGTCATCGAAACCGATGGTCAACAGATAACGGTTATCGGGGCTAAAAATGGCTGACCTCACCCGGCCTTTGTGACAAATGGTGACTTTTTCTTCCCATGATCCATCATCCACCTTGCCGAAAATTTTCGCCGTTTTATCACTACTGGAGGTCATCACATAACGGCTATCAGAACTGAAGGTGACAGTGTTGACATAGTGATGATGATAAATGATGAGTTCTTCTTCCCATGAGCCATTGCTTTTCTGACCATAGATTTTCGCTGTGCCATATTTACTGGCAATCACCACATAGCGACTATCGGGGCTGAAGGTGGCTGAGGTGATCGTACTTTTATGGGGAATAATGGCTTTTTTGTCCCATGATTGATCAGCCTTCTGACTATAAATTTTCACCGTATTATCTCTACTGGCGGTCACAAGATGACGACTATCGGGGCTGAACGTAGCTGATTCGACCTCATCCTCATGAAAAATGGTGAGTTTTTCTTCCCATGTTCCATTAGCCTTCTGACCGTAAACTTTTGCCGTTCCATCAAGACTGGCCGTCAGCAGATAGCGGACATTGGCACTGAATTTGGCTGAGGCAACATAACGACGATGAACAATGGTGGCTTTTGGCTCCAAATTAAACGTTTCACACTGAGACATCAGTCGTGCTCTGGTGAAATAGAATAGTGCAGGAAAATAATTACTCTCCCGGAGTTCTGTGAGTGATTTGACTAATGCTTGATCCTTCGTGAACGGTCGTAGCCTGTTATGGAGTTGTTCTTCATCCTGTGTAGGAAGGGCTTTCTTTAGTTGATATCGGTGCTCTGGAGTAAACCGGCGATACCAGGCCTCTGCCAGAGCATGATTGCTTTTAACAACCTTATGTAAGTAAGCAGATACCTGCTGTAAACGGGTGATATCCCGAAACTCCAGCAAGCGAATAATTTTGAGGGTTAATTCCTCGGGCAAATCCTGCAATAAGACTGTTTTCTTTATCTCGGTCCCAGGTATAGCGATGGATCTACCCAAACTGACACCCGATGGTTCTTTCCCCAATCGTGCGTGCTTGGTTGGGGGTAAGGATGAAGCAACTATGTCGGATTTATTAGTTGTAGAATCCACTTCTGATTTCTCCTAAATTACTGTTTCAGGACATTCAAGATTTTAGAAGTGTTTTTTACAATAAAAGTTCATAACATGTTGTTAAGTGCAAATAACAAAGTTTCTGCCTTTCAGCACATTTACAAGGGCATC
This sequence comes from Endozoicomonas sp. 8E, assembly GCF_032883915.1. Lineage (NCBI taxonomy): Bacteria > Pseudomonadati > Pseudomonadota > Gammaproteobacteria > Oceanospirillales > Endozoicomonadaceae > Endozoicomonas > Endozoicomonas sp. 8E. Next base: position 4,701,599 of record NZ_CP120717.1, read on the forward strand.
CCTTTTATTCGTCACAGCAAACAATCATTCATCTGCAATTTATTAATTCGCACTTTATTATCACTACTGGTAGTCAATACATGGTGTCCATCGGTGCTGAAGGTGGCTGATTCGATGGGATCTTCATGGGAAATGATCGCTTTTTCGACCCATAATTCATCGCTCTGCTGACCATAGATTTTTGCCGTTCCATCGTTACTGGTGGTCAGCACAAGGCAGCCATCGTCGCTGAAGGTAGCTGAGGTTACCGAAAGCTTATGGAAAATAATGGCTTTTTCGACCCAGGATCCATCAGCCCTGATACCATAGATTTTCGCCGCGCCGCCTTTATTCTTATCAAAGAGTGTGCACATACCCTTTATACTGGCCGTCACCACATGACGGCCATCGGGGCTGAAAGAGGCTTCTGTAACCCAGTCATCATGGGGAATGGTCACTTTTTCTTCCCATGATCCATCGGCCTTCTGGCCATAGATTTTCGCCGTGTTGTCAAAACTGGCGGTTACCACATGGCGGGCATCGGGACTGAAATCGGCTGACCTGACTTGACAACCATGGGAAATGATCGCTTTTTGTTCCCATGATCCATCGCTCTTCTGGCCGAAGATTTTCGCCGTGTTATCGCTACTGCCCGTCACCACAAGGCCGTCACCGGTGCTCACTGCGTTGACTGCACCACTGTGGAAAATGGTGACTTTTTCTACCCATAACCCATCGGCCATCTGGGCATGGATTTTCACCTCGTCATCTTCAGTAATGGTCAGCACAAGGCGGCCATCGTCAATGAACCTGGCAAAGTTGACTTCGTTATCATGAAAAATGGTGGCTTGTAGTTCCCATGATTTATCATCCTGCTGAGCGAAGATTTTCGCTTCATAGTCGTCACTGGCTGTCACCACACGACGGCTATCGTCACTGAATCTGACTGAGTTGATGTTATCTTCATGAGAAATGATGAGTTTTTCTTCCCATAATCCCTCGAAACCCTGACTGCAGATTTTCACTTTGTCGTTAGTGATGGTCAACACATGGCACCCATCGGGACTAAATATGGCTGAGTCAACCTGATCATCATGGGTAATGGTGATCGTTTCTTCCCATAATCCATTGTCCTTCTGGACATAGATTTTCGCTGTGCCATCATTGCTGGCGGTCACTACATGGCTACCCTCAGGGCTGAATCTCGCTGACTCGACTGAACCTTCATGTTCAATGATGGCTTTTCGGTCCCATGATCCATCATCCTCCTGGCCAAAGATTTTTGCCGTGTGATCAGAACTGCTGGTCACCATATAGCGTCCATCGGTGCTGAATCTGGCTGATCTGACAAAGTGATCATGATCAATAACGAGTTCTGTATCTACGTTAAATATTTTGCATTGAGACATCAGTCGAGCTTTGGTGAAATAAAATAAAGCAGCAAAGTAATGCCCATCTCGGCGTTCTATGATTGATTCGACCAACGCTTTATCCTTCGTAAACGGTCGCAGCCAATGACGAAGTTGTTCTTTATCCTCTGCAGGAAGAATTTTCTTTAGTTGATTTTGATGTGATAAAGAAAAGCGCTGATACCAAGCCTTCGCCAGAGCATGATCGTTTTTGATAACCCCGTGTAAATGAGTAGATACCTGCTGTAAACGGACAATATCCCGAAACTCCAGCAAGCGAATAATTTTGATGGTTATTTCCTCGGGCAAATCGTGCAATGAAGCTGTCTTCTCTGCTTGTTTGTCAGGTAGAGTGATGGACCTGCCTGCACTGGCGCCCGATGCTTCTTCCACTAATGGACTAGTCACAGGTGGCCGCAAGGGTGAATCGATTACTCCGAGGTTATTACTTGAATGCACGTCTGGATTCTCCTGAGTTAGTCCAAATTAATTAACAGAGAAGTTGAAAAATTGATGTGACCAGTTAGAGTCGGTTTGGAAATAAAAGTTCATTACACCGTGTTAATTGCAGCTCTTAGGGTAGACATTAAGCTCAAAAAAGCTTCATTTCCAGCGGCAGAACTCACCTTGAACAGCCAAAATAAAGCTTCGCAAAAAGTATCAAGGCTGAACAAGATGAGTACTGCAAATAGTAGACTAGTTGAAAAAAACTGCTGACGTGTTTCGACCGGTCTGAACTCCTCAGCATGGCGGAACAGCTTGGTTTTACTATACGACAGCGAGATATCCGCCCCTTGGACTTTATCCTTTCACTGATTGATGCCCTTGCGGGTGATGGAAACTGCGATACTCAAGCCGATCTCCACCGTAAATTTAATGAGTTGACGGGGCTGAATGTCTCCTATCGTTCCTGGGCAAATCAAGCTAAAAAAGACGCGATGCCTGCTCTTGTCCTCTGGCTATGGGTGCAGTGTTTGGAAGTCTTTTCCCGCAAAGTCATGGCGTTTGATGAGGACAGTCCATTTTCAGAGTTTGAGCACATTCTGATTCATGACGGCTCATCGCAAGCTGTCTACGATGCCCTGAAGGAAGCATTTCCCGGCAGGTTCTCAACGGTCAGTCCTGCTGCTGTCGAACTGCATACGACAATGGATCTCCTTACCAACAATCTGGTGCGCGTGCAGCTCACTGAAGATACCCGTTCAGAAAGAGACTGTCTGCCACCACTGCCAACCTCCATGGCCAATATCCTGATGCTGATGGATGCCGGCTATTTTGAGTTGGAATCCTTTGCTGCCATTGATGACCGGGAGGGTTCTTTTATCTGCAAGGCGCCTCAGAGTATCAACCCGACGATACTCAGCGCAGTACGGGAGGATGGCAAAAATCTCAATCGCTACAAAGGGAAAAAACTTAAGGAAGTGTTGTCTGGCTTCCCTAAAGATCAATGCCTCGACCTGGATGTAGAATGGCCAGGATTCAAAGCCTGGCCATATCGTTTGGTTGTCCGCTGGAATGACAGGAAACTGAAATGGGTATTCGTTGTAAGCAACCTTAACCGGGTTGAGTTCACCCTGAGTGAAGTACTTCAGGCCTATCGTCTACGATGGCAAATAGAGCTTATCTTCAAAGAGATCAAGTCCTATTCAGGGTGGCATCGTTTTAACACTAAATCAGCGACACTGGTGTTTAGCCTGATTCTGATGTCCTTCGTGGTTGTGACGTTGAAAAGGTATCTTGCCCATGCTGCGCAGGCGAACCTCTATGAAAGTGGAGCCATTGAAGAAATCTCGACGCATAAGGCGATGAAAAGTGGAACCCGGCTGTTTGGTAATGTCATTTTATCCCTTATGAATGCAGGAAAGTCTCTACTCTCACATACAAGGAAGCTGCTCAACTTCTGGGCAGATAATGCGAAACGTGAACACCCTGCACGAGATGGTTGTTCAGGGCGTACAAGATTAGGTCTTTGTGCTGTGGGTGGGGCTTAATGTCTACCCTAAGAATTGCAGCTAACAAAACTTCTGTCTTTCAGCCATGCAGAATGGTCTCTCTTTTATTTGTCACAACAGACAGTCAATGATGCATCAGAAGCTTACTAACAATCACATGTTTGCTAAAGCTCGTCACCACGTAGAGGCCATTAGTGCTAAAGGTGGCTGATACGATCGGATCATCATGGCAAATGATGGCTTTTTCAACCCATGATCCATCAAGCTCCATACCATGGATTTTTGCCGTTCCATCTTTACAGGTGGTCAGCACATAGCGACCATCGGCACTGAAAGAGTTTTGCGACACCCTCTGGTAGCGGGGGAGCATGGACTGTACCGAATTTATCAGCGTTAGAATGCATGCCTGGTTTCCTCATATTAACTATTTCGGCAATTGACATAGATGTTCAGAATTAGCACAATGGCATCCCTTTTATTCGCCACAGCAAACAATCATTCATTCATCTGCAGTTTATTAATATGCACGTTCCAAACCTTAGTGATGGTTAATACATGGTGTCCATCGGTGCTGAAGGTGGCTGATTCGATGGGATCTTCATGGGAAATGGTCGCTTTTTCGACCCATAATTCATCGCTCTGCTGACCATAGATTTTTGCCGTTCCATCGTCACTGGTGATCAGCACAAGGCGGCCATCGTCGCTGAAGGTAGCTGAAGTGACCGAATACCTACGGAAAATAATGGCTTTTTCGACCCAGGATCCATCAGCCCTGATACCATAGATTTTCGCCGAGCCGCCTTTATTCTTATCAAAGAGTGTGGATATACCCATTATACTGGCCGTCACCACATGACGGCCATCGGGGCTGAAAGAGGCTTTTGTAACCCAGTCATCATGGGGAATGGTCACTTTTTCTTCCCATGACCCATCGTCCTTCTGACCGAAGATTTTCGCCGTGTTGTCAAAACTGGCGGTCACCACATGGCGAGCATCGGGACTGAAATCGGCTGACTTGACTTGAAAATCATGGGAAATGATCGCTTTTTGTTCCCATGATCCATCGCTCTTCTGACCAAAGATTTTTGCTGTGTGATCGTTACTGGCCGTCACCACAAGGCCGCCACCGGCCCTGACTGTGTTGACTTCACCACTATGGGAAATGGTGACTTTTTCTACCCATAATCTATCGGCCACCTGGGCATGGATTTTCACCTCGTCATCTTCAGTAACGGTCAGCACATGGCGGCCATCGTCAATGAATCTGGCAAAGTTGACTTCATTATCATGAGAAATGGTGGCTTGTAATTCCCATGATTTATCATCCTTCTGAGTGAAGATTTTCGCATCATCGTCGTCACTGGCGGTCACCAGATGACGGCTATCGCCACTGAATCTGACTGTGTTGATGTGATCTTCATGAGAAAAGATGAGTTTTTCTTCCCATGACCCGTCGAAACCCTGACTGCAGATTTTTATTTTGTCATCGTCAGTGACTGTCAACACATGGCGTCCATCGGGACTAAAAGTGGCTGAGTTGACTCCACTGTCATGAGTAATGGTGATTGAATTTTCCCATGATCCATTGTCTTTCTGGTCATAGATTTTCGCAGTACCATCATTGCTGGCGGTAACCACATGGCCACCATCGGGGCTGAAGCTGACTGACTTGACTGAACCTTCATGTTCAATGATGGCTTTTCGTTCCCATGATCCATCATCCTTCTGGCCACAGATTTTCGCCGTGTTATCAAAACTGCTGGTCACCATATGGCGTCCATCGGTGCTGAAGCCGGCTGAGCAGACAAAGCCATCATGACCAATAACGAGTTCTGTACCTACATTAAACATTTTGTATTGAGACATCAGTCGAGCTTTGGTGAAATAAAATAAAGCAGCAAAGTAATGCCCATCTCGGCGTTCTATGATTGATTCGACCAACGCTTTATCCTTCGTAAACGGTCGCAGCCAATGACGAAGTTGTTCTTTATCCTCTGCAGGAAGAATTTTCTTTAGTTGATTTTGATGTGATAAAGAAAAGCGCTGATACCAAGCCTTCGCCAGAGCATGATCGTTTTTGATAACCCCGTGTAAATGAGTAGATACCTGCTGTAAACGGACAATATCCCGAAACTCCAGCAAGCGAATAATTTTGATGGTTATTTCCTCGGGCAAATCGTGCAATGAAGCTGTCTTCTCTGCTTGTTTGTCAGGTAGAGTGATGGACCTGCCTGCACTGGCGCCCGATGCTTCTTCCACTAATGGACTAGTCACAGGTGGCCGCAAGGGTGAATCGATTACTCCGAGGTTATTACTTGAATGCACGTCTGGATTCTCCTGAGTTAGTCCAAATTAATTAACAGAGAAGTTGAAAAATTGATGTGACCAGTTAGAGTCGGTTTGGAAATAAAAGTTCATTACACGGTGTTAATTGCAGCTAACAAAACTTCTGCCTTTCAGCCATGCAGAATGGTCTCTCTTTTATTTGTCACAACAGACAGTCAATGATGCATCTGAAGCTTATTAACAATCACATGTTTGCTAAAGCTCGTCACCACGTAGAGGCCATTAGTGCTAAAGGTGGCTGATACGATCGGATCATCATGGCAAATGATGGCTTTTTCAACCCATGATCCATCAACCTCCATACCATGGATTTTTGCCGTTCCATCTTTACAGGTGGTCAGCACATAGCGACCATCGGCACTGAAAGTGGCTGGCATGAGCCAATCTTTATGGGAAATGATGGCTTTTTCAGTCCATGATCCATCAGCCTTCCTGCTACAGATTTTCTCCGTGCCATCTTTACTGGAGGTTAACACGTGGCAGCCATCGAGGCTGAAGATGGCTGAGATGACATCGCCAACATGGAAAATAATGAGTTTTTCTTCCCATACCCCACCGCCGTTCTGCTCATAAATTTTTGCCGTATTATCGTCACTGGCCGTCAGCACGTGGTAGCCGTTGGCGCTGAAGGTGGCTGAGGTGACCCAGTGATCGTGGTAAATGGTGGCTTCTTCTTCCCATGAGCCATTGGTCTTCTGACCATAAATTTTCGCTGTACCATCTTCACTGGCGGTCACCACATGGCGACCATCGGAGACGCTGAAGGTGGCTGAGTTGACTCCCCTCTTATGGCAAATGGTGGCTTTTTGCTCCCATGATCCATCGTCCTCCTGGCCGTGGATTTTTACCTTGTAATCATCATCGACGGTCAACACATGGCGAGCATCAGGGCTAAAGCTGGCTGACTTGACAAAGCGATTATGGAAAATGGTGGTTTCTTGTTGCCATGATCCATCGGTCTTCTGCCCATAGATTATTGCCGTGCTATCGTAACTGGTAGTCACCACATGGCGACTATCGGCACTGAAGGCGGCTGAGATGACCGATCTATTATGGGAAATGGTGAGTTTTTCTTTCCATGATCCATCGGCTTCCTGACCATAGATTTTTGCCTTGTTATCCCTGGTAGCGGTCACCAGATAGCAGCTATCCGGGCTGAAGGTGGCTAAGTTGATCCAGGGATCATGGGGAATGGTGGCTTTTTCATGCCATGATCCATCATCGTCCTGACTATGAATTTTCAACGTATAATCCCAACTGACGGTCACCAGATGACGGCCGTCGGCACTGAAGGTCGCCGAGTCGACAAAATTATCATGAGAAATTTTGGCTTGTTCTACCCAGGTTCCATTGGCCTTCTGACAACAGATTTTTGCCGTTTCATCGACACTGGCGGTCACCAAATGACTGCTATAGGGGCTAAAGGCAGCTGAGTTGACACAATTACCATGGTAAACAATAACTTCTGTATCAACATTAAACGTTTTACATTGAGACATCAGTCGAGCTTTGGTGAAATAAAACAGAGCAGGAAAATAATCATAACTTCGGTGTTCTAATATTGATTCGACTAACGTTTCATCCTTCGTAAACGGTCGCAGCCAATTACGGAGCTGTTCTTTATCTTCTACAGGAAGAATTTTCTTTAGTTGATATTGGTGTAGTGAAGAAAACCGGCGATACCATGCCTTTTCCAGTACAGGATCGTTTTTAATGGCAGTGTATGTGTGAGTCGATACCTGTTGTAAACTGACGATATCCCGAAATTCCAGCAAACGCGCAATTTTGATGATTATTTCCTCGGGCAAATCGTGCAATGAAGTTGTTCTCTTTATTGCTTTTTCAGGTACAGTGACGGACCTGCCTGCACTGATACCCGATGGTTCTTCTCCCAATGAAGTGCTCACGGTTGGTAGCGAAGGTGAACCGGCTATGTCGGAATTATTAACGTCAGAAAACATATCTGGTTTCTCTTAAGTCTTCACCTCTCCCCCCTGATGTGGGTGTCGCAAAACTCTCTCCAGCGTGGGAACGAGTTGACTCCCGTCATTCCCGACTTCATTCTCGTCATTCCCGCGAAGGCGGGAATCCACACTGACTCTCCGCCAAAACCGTACTGCTCGTTGCCCCCCTGGCCTTGTCATCCCCGAGAAGGCAGAGACCAACTGTTGGCCCTGGATTCCCGCCTTCGCGGGAATGACGACCTCAGAGCATGGGAACGAGCTGTTGGAGTTTTACGACACCCTCTGAAGAGCAAAGATATTCAAAATTGATGAAGTGAGTTGGACTCAGATTTGAAATAAAAGTTCATAATGTGTTATTGAATGCCAGCAAAGAAATTTCTGCCTTTCAACACATGCAGAATGGCATCCCTTTTATTTTCACAGCAAACAATCATTCCCCCGTAGCCTGTCAATTCGTACCTTGTTATCACTACAGAGGGTCATCACGTGGTGGCCATCATCGCTAAAGGTGGCCGAACTAATCGAATTATTATGGGAAATGATGGCTTTTTCGACCCAGGACACATCAGTCTCCTGACCGTAGATTTTTGCCGTTCCATCTTTACATGCGGTCAACACATGGCGGCCATCAGCGCTGAAGGTGGCGGAGGTGACCGAACCTTCATGGAAAATGATGGCTTTATTGACCCATGATCCGTCAGCCTTCCTGCCAGAGATTTTCGCTGTGCCATCTTCACTGGCGGTCACCACATGACGGCCATCGGCACTGAAGATGGCTGAGATAACATCGTCATCATGGGAGATGGTGGCTTTATGTTCCCATGATTCATCGGCCTCCAGACAATAGATTTTCACCTTGTCATCTCTACTGGCCGTCAGCAGATGATCGCCAGCAGGGCTGAAGGTGGCTGTGTTGACTTCGTCATCGTGGGAAATGATGGTTTCTTTCCAAGAGCCGTCGGCCTTTTCATCACAGATTTTCGCTGTATTATCTTCACTGGCCGTCAACAAATGGCGGCCATCGGCGCTGAAGGTTGCTGAGTTGATGTGGTTATCATGGGAAAAAATGACTTTTTCTTCCCATGATCCATCGGCCATCTGGTCATGGATTTTCACCTTGTGCTCGCTACTAACGGTCACCACACGGCCGTCATCGGCGCTAAAGGTGGCTGAGATGGCCCGATGATCATGGAAAATAGTCATTTTTTCTTTCCATGCTCCGTCGTCTCCCTGGCCAAAAATTTTCGCCGTCATGTCGAAACTGGCTGTCATCACATAACGGCTATCGGGGCTAAAAGTGGCAGACTGGACGTAATCATTATGGAAAATGGTGAGTTTTTCTTGCCAGGATCCATCAGCCATCTGGCTAATGATTTTTGCCGTGCAGTCGTCACTGGCGGTTACCATATGGAGACCATCAGAGCTGAAGTTGGCTGATGTGATCAAAGCATTATGGGTAATGGTGAGTTTATGTATCCATAGCCTATCGACTCCCTGACCATAGATTTTCGACGTTTTATCCCAACCGACGGTCACCACGTGGCGGTTATCGGGGCTGAAAGTGGCTTTTCTAACCCAGCAATGATGGTCAATGGTCACTTTTTCTTCCCATGACCCATTGGCCTTCTGGCTAAAGACTTTTGCCGTGCTGTCATAACTGGCGGTCACGACATGACGGCTATCGGCGCTGAATTCGGCTGATTTCACAGAGCAATCATGGTCAATGATAACTTCAGTATCTACATCAAACGTTTTGCATTGAGACATCAGTCGAGCTTTGGTGAAATAAAACAGAGCAGGAAAATAATCATAACTTCGGTGTTCTAATATTGATTCGATTAACGTTTCATCCTTCGTAAAAGGTCGCAGCCAATTACAGAGCTGTTCTTTATCCTCTACAGGAAGAATTTTCTTTAGTTGATATTGGTGTGGTGAAGAAAACCGGCGATACCATGCCTTTTCCAGTACAGGATCGTTTTTAATGGCAATGTATGTGTGAGTAGATACCTGTTGTAAACTGACGATATCCCGAAATTTCAGCAAACGCGCAATTTTGACGATTATTTCCTCGGGCAAATCGTGCAATGAAGTTGTTTTCTTTATTTCTTTGTCAGGTACAGTGACGGACCTGCCTGCACTGACACCCGATGGCTCTTCCCCCAATGAAGTACTCACAGGTGGTAGCGAAGGTGAACCGGCTATGTCGGAATGATTAACCTCAGAATACATACCTGGTTTCTCTTAAGTTTTTAACCTCCCCGATTAACAAGGACGTTCAAAATTGATGAAGTCAGTTAGAGTCGAATTTGAAATAAAAGTTCACAGTATCTTGTTAAGTGTCATCAAAGAAATGCCTACCTTTAAGAAAATGCAGAATGCTGTCTCTTTTATTGATCTCAGCAAACAATCAATTCTTCATCGATAGTTTATAAATTCTCAAAGCGTTAAGGCGAAAGGGCGAAACCAAATGATGGCCATTGGCACTGAGGGCGGTTGATTCGGCCATACCTCTATGGACAACCACGGCTTTTTCTATCCATGACCCATTAGCACCCTGACCATAAATTTTTGCCGTTCCATCCATACTGGTGGTAATCACAAGGCAGCCATCGACACTGAAGGTGGCTGTTTTGAGTGAAGCTTCATGGGAAATGATGGCCTTTTCGACCCAGGATCCGTCAGTCTTCAGACTATAGATTTTCGCTGTGCCATCTTTACTGGCCGTCACCAGATGGCAGCCATCAGGGCTGAAGTTGGCTGAGAGGACACTGCAACCATGGTTAATTGTACACTTTTCTTCCCACGAACCGTGGCTCTTCTGTCCATAGATTTTTGCCGTATGATCTTTGCTTGCGGTCACCACATGGTAGCCATCGGGGCTAAAGTTGGCTGAGAGGACACGGCGACCATGGTTAATAGTGCACTTTTCTTCCCATGAGCCGTCGCTCTTCTGTCCATAGATTTTTGCCGTATGATCATCGCTTACGGTCACCACATGGTGGCCATCGGCACTAAAAAGGGCTGACTTAACCCTGTGGTCATGGGAAATGATGGTTTCTTCTTCCCATGAGCCATCAGTCCTTTGACCATAAATTTTCGCTGTGCCATCTTCACTGGCGGTCACCACGCGACGGCCATCGCCACTGAAGATGACTGAGTTGATCCAATGGCCATGGAAAATGGTGAGTTTTTCTTCCCATGATCCATCGGTCTTCTGCCCATAGATTTTTGCACTCCTATCGTAACTGGTAGTCGCCACATGGCGACTATCGGCACTGAAGGCGGCTGAGATGACCGATCTATTATGGGAAATGGTGAGTTTTTCTTTCCATGATCCATCGGCTTCCTGACCATAGATTTTTGCCTTGTTATCCTTGCTAGCGGTCACCAGATAGCGGCTATCCGGGCTGAAGGTGGCTAAGTTGATCCAGGGATCATGGGGAATGGTGGCTTTTTCATTCCATGATCCATGATCGTCCTGACTATGAATTTTCAACGTATAATCCCAACTGACGGTCACCAGATGATGGCCGTCGGCACTGAAGTTCGCCGAGTCGACAAAATTATCATGAGAAATTTTGGCTTGTTCTACCCAGGTTCCATTGGCCTTCTGACAACAGATTTTTGCCGTTTCATCGACACTGGTGGTCACCAAATGACTGCTATCGGGGCTAAAGGCAGCTGAGTTGACACAATGACTATGGTAAATAATAACTTCTGTATCAACATTAAACGTTTTACATTGAGACATCAGTCGGGCTTTGGTGAAATAAAACAGAGCAGAGAAATAATCATAACTTCGGTGTTCTATGATTGATTCGACTAACGCTTCATCCTTCGTGAACGGTCGCAGCCAACTACGGAGCTGTTCTTTATCCTCTACAGGAAGAATTTTCTTTAGTTGATATTGGTGTAGTGAAGAAAACCGGCGATACCATGCCTTTTCCAGTACAGGATCGTTTTTAATAGCAGTGTATGTGTGAGTAGATACCTGTTGTAAACTGACGATATCCCGAAATTCCAGCAAACGCGCAATTTTGACGATTATTTCCTCGGGCAAATCGTGCAATGAAATTGTTTTCTTTATTTCTTTGTCAGGTACAGTGACGGACCTGCCTGCACTGACACCCGACGGCTCTTCCCCCAATGAAGTACTCACAGGTGGTAGCGAAGGTGAACCGGCTATGTCGGAATGAATAACGTCAGAATACATACCTGGTTTCTCTTAAGTTTTTAACCTCCCCGATTAACAAGGACGTTCAAAATTGATGAAGTCAGTTAGAGTCGAATTTGAAATAAAAGTTCACAGTATCTTGTTAAGTGCCATCAAAGAAATGCCTACCTTTAAGAAAATGCAGAATGCTGTCTCTTTTATTGATCTCAGCAAACAATCAATTCTTCATCGATAGTTTATAAATTCTCAAATTGTTATAGAGAAAGGGCGAAACCAAATGATGGCCATTGGCACTGAGGGCGGTTGATTCGGCCATACCTCTATGGGCAACCACGGCTTTTTCTATCCATGACCCATTAGCACCCTGACCATAAATTTTTGCCGTTCCATCCATACTGGTGGTAATCACAAGGCAGCCATCGACACTGAAGGTGGCTGTTTTGAGTGAAGCTTCATGGGAAATGATGGCCTTTTCGACCCAGGATCCGTCATTCTTCAGACTATAGATTTTCGCTGTACCATCTTTACTGGCCGTCACCAGATGGCAGCCATCAGGGCTGAAGCTGGCTGAGAGGAGACTGCCACCATGGTTAATTGTACACTTTTCTTCCCACCAACCGTCGCTCTTCTGTCCATAGATTTTTGCCGTATGATCTTTGCTTGCGGTCACCACATGGTAGCCATCGGGGCTAAAGTTGGCTGAGAGGACACGGCGACCATGGTTAATAGTGCACTTTTCTTCCCATGAGCCGTCGCTCTTCTGTCCATAGATTTTTGCCGTATGATCCTTACTTGCGGTCACCACATGGTGGCCATCGTCACTGAATATGGCTGACTCGACCCTGTGATCATGGGAAATGATGGTTTCTTCTTCCCATGAGCCATCAGTCTTTTGACCATAAATTTTCGCTGTGCCATCATCACTGGCGGTCACCACATGACGTCCATCGGCACTGAAGATGGCTGAGTTAATCCACTGGCCATGGAAAATGGTGAGTTTTTCTTCCCATGATCCATCGACTCCCTGACGATAAATTTTTGCCGTGTAATCGTCGTAACTGGTGGTCAACAGATGGGTACTGTCGACACTGAAGGTGGCTATGTCAAAGCAACTATCATGGGAAATAGTGATTTTTTCTTCCCATGATCCATCATCTCCCCGAACACAGATTTTCACCGTTTGGTCCTTACTGGCGGTCACAAAATAGCTACTATCGGCGCTGAAAGTGGCTGAGTTGAGCCAATCATCATGGGAAATAGTGAGTTTCTTTTCCCATGACCCATCGTCGACCTGACCATAGATTTTTGCCGTTTTATCGAAACTGACGGTCATTGCGTAGCGACCATCAGCGCTGAAGATGGCTGACACGATCTCATCTCTATGGGGAATAATGGCTTTTCTATCCCATGATCCATTGTTATGGTAAATTCTGGCCTTTCCGTCTGCGCACCTCGTTATCAGGTAGCTGCCATCGGCGCTGAAAGTGGCTGAGAACACACCACCCCAAAAACCAGAATGGTTAAGGATCACTTTTGTATCTACATTAAACGTTTTGCATTGAGACATCAGTCGAGCTTTGGTGAAATAAAACAGAGCAGGAAAATAATCATAACTTCGGTGTTCTAATATTGGTTCGACTAACGCTTCATCCTTCGTAAACGGTCGCAGCCAACTACGGAGCTGTTCTTTATCCTCTACAGGAAGAATTTTCTTTAGTTGATATTGGTGTAGTGAAGAAAACCGGCGATACCATGCCTTTTCCAGTACAGGATCGTTTTTAATAGCAGTGTATGTGTGAGTAGATACCTGTTGTAAACTGACGATATCCCGAAATTCCAGCAAACGCGCAATTTTGACGATCATTTCCTCGGGCAAATCGTGCAATGAAATTGTTTTCTTTATTGCTTTGTCAGGTACAGTGACGGACCTGCCTGCACTGACACCCGACGGCTCTTCCCCCAATGAAGTACTCACAGGTGGTAGCGAAGGTGAACCGGCTATGTCGGAATGATTAACGTCAGAATACATACCTGGTTTTCCCTAATTGATTATTAGCCCCGATTAGCAAGGAATTTCAAAATTGATGAAGTCAGTTAGAGTCGGCTTTGAAATAAAAGTTCATGATAGGTTGTTAATTGCCACTAAAGATTTTTCTGCCTTTCAGCACATGCGCAATGGTGTCCCTTTTATTGATCACAGCAAACAATCAATGATTCATCGATAGCTTATAAATTCTCAAAGCGTTAAGGCGAAAGGGCGAAACCAAATGGTGGCCATTGGCACTGAGGGCAGTTGATTTGGCCGGACCTGAATAGGTAACAACGGCTTTTTCTACCCATGACCCATTAGACCAATGACCATAAATTTTTCCCGTTCCATCCATACTGGTGGTCACCACAAGGCCGCCATCAGCACTGAAAGTAGCTGTTTTGAGTGGACCTTCATGGGAAATAATGGCCTTTTTGACCCAGGATCCGTCAGTCTTCAGACCATAGATTTTCGCCTTGCCATCGTTACCGGCGGTCACCACATGACGGTCATCGGGGCTGAAGGTGGCTGACCTGATATCGTAATCATGGGAAATGGTGCATTTTTCTTTCCATAATCCGTCGTCCTTCTTACTAAAGATTTTCGCCGTTTTATCGCCACTTGTTGTCAACACATGACGGCCATCGAGGCTGAAGGTGGCTGAGTCAACGTTGCCCTTATGGAAAATGACAGCTTCTTCTCCCCAGGATCCATCGTCCCTATGAACACAGATTCTCGCCGTTTTATCCATACTGGCCGTAACCAAATGGCGGCTATCAGTACTAAAGGTAACTGAGTTGACCCATTGATCATGGGAAATGATGGATTCTTCTTCCCAAGAGCCATCGATCTTTTGACCATAGATTTTCGCTGTGTGATCGTTAGAGGCCGTCACCACATAGCTACCATCAGCGCTAAAGGCGGCTGATCTGATCAAATAATTGTGGGAGATGGTGACTTTTTCTTCCCATGATCCATCGTCCCGCAGGCAGAGGATTTTTGCCGTATTGTCGTAACTGGCAGTCACCAAATGACGACTATCGTCGCTGAAGGTGGCCAGGTGGACCCAACCACCATGGCAAATGGTGAGTTTTTCTTCCCATGACCCATCGTCTCCCTGAACACAGATTTTCGCCGTTTTATCCATACTGGCCGTAACCAAATGGCGGCTATCAGCACTAAAGGTAGCTGTGTTGATCCATCGATCATGGGAAATGATGGATTCTTCTTCCCAAAAGCCATCGATCTTTTGACCATAGATTTTTGCCGTACAACCCCAACTTACGGTCAACACATGGTGGCCATCAACGCTAAAGAGGGCTGATCTGACACCGCCTTGATGGGAAATGACGCCTTTTTTTGCCCATGTTCCATCAGTCCCCTGGCCATGGATTATCGCCGTTGCATCCTCACTGGCCGTCACCAGGTGGCTACCATCAGGGCTGAAGGTGGCTGAGTTCACCCTGTCTTCATGAGCAATAACGACCTCTGTATCGACATTATACTTTTCGTATTGAGACATCAGTCGGGCTTTGGTGAAATGAAAAAGGGCAGGAAAATAAACGGCCTTTCGGTGTTTTATGAGTAATTCGATTAACGCTTGATCCTTCGTAAACGGTCTCAGCCAATTTCGGAGCAGTTCTTTATCCTCTAAAGGAAGGCTTTTTTTCAATTGATATTGGTGTGATAAAGAGAACCGGCGATACCATGTCTTTGCCAGAACATGTTCGTTTTTAATAAACCTGTTTAAGTGAGTAGATACCCGCTGCAAACTGACGATATCCCGAAGTTCCAAAAAGCGAAAAATTTTGAGGGTTAACTCCTCGGGCAAATCGTGCAATAAAGCGGTTTTCTCTATTTCTTTTTCAGGCACAGCCACGGACCTGCCCGCACTGACACCCGATGGTTCTTCCCCCAATGAAGTGCTTACAGCTGGTAGCGAAGATGAACCGGCTATGTCGGAATGATTAACGTCAGAATACATATCTGGTTTCTCTTAAGTCTTCCCCCCACAATGAGCAAAGACATTCAAAATTGATGAAGCCAATTAGAGTCGGCTTTGAAATAAAAGTTCATAATACTGCCACTAAAGAAATTTCTGCCTTTCAGCACACGCGCAATGGTGTCCCTTTTTATTGACCAAAGCAAACAATCAATGATTCATCGATAGCTTATAAATTCTCAATTTGTTTTGGCGAAAGTGCGAAACCAAATGATGCCCATTGGCACTGAGGGCAGTTGATTTGGACAAACCTGTATGGTCAAGGGTTAAATCGGGCAACCCTATATGGTCAACAACGGCTTTTTCTACCCATAATCCATTAATATCCTGGCCATAAATTTTTACCGTTCTATCTGTACTGGTGGTCACCACAAGGCGGCCATCGGCACTGAAGGTGGCCGACATGACAATACCCAGATGAGAAATGATGGTCTTTTCAACCCAGGATCCGTCAGTCTTCAGACCATAGATTTTCGCCATGCGATCGTCACTGGCCGTCACCAAATGGCGGCTATCGGGACTGAAGGTGGCTGAGCGGATAGACTTACGATGGGAAACGGTGCGTTTTTCTTCCCATGATCCATCGTCCTTCTTAGTGTAGATTTTCACTTTAGCGTAACTTGCCGTCACTACATGGCGGTCATTGGGGCTGAAGGCGGCTAAGTTGACACAGCAATTGTGAGATATGTTGGCTTCTTCTCCCCATGACCCATCGTCCTTCAGACCACAGATTTTCGCTGTGTCATCATTACTGGCTGTCACCACATGGCGGCCATCGGCACTAAAGGTGGCTGAGTTGACACAGTCATCATGGGAAATAATGGTTTCTTCTTCCCATGAGCCATCGGTCTTTTGACCATAGATTTTCACTGTGCCATCCTCAGAGGCTGTCACCACACGGCGACTATCGGCACTGAAGGTGACTGAGTTGATCCGTTGGTCATGAAAAATGGTGATTTTTTTTACCCATGATCCATCGACTTCCTTACCATAGATTCTTGCCGTGTTATCGTGACTGGCGGTCACCAAATGACGACCATCGTCGCTAAAGGCAGCAAATTTGACCCTATCATCATGAGAAATGGTGAGTTTTTCTTCCCATGTGCCATCGTCTCCCTGAACGCAGATTTTTGCCGATTCATCATTGCTGGCGGTCACCAAGTGGCTGCTATCAGCGCTAAAGGTGACTGAGTTGAGCCAAAGATCATGGGAAATAGTGAATTTCTCCACCCAAGCCCCACCAACTTGACCATAGATTTTTGCCGTACAATCCCAACTGACGGTTATCACATGGCGGCCATCGGGGCTGAAGATGGAAGATCTGACACCCTCTTGATGGGAAATGACGCCTTTTTTTGCCCATGATCCATTGGCACTCTGGCCATAGATAAGCGCAGTTGCATCGCTACTGGCCGTCACCAGGTGGCTACCATCGGCGCTGAAAGTGGCTGATTTCACCCAGTCATTATGAGCAATATCGGCCTCTGTATCGACATCATACTTTTCGTATTGAGACATCAGTCGGGCTTTGGCGAAATGAAAGAGGGCAGGAAAATAAACGGCCTTTCGGTGTTTTATGAGTGATTCGATTAGCGCTTGATCCTTCGTAAACGGTCTCAGCCAATTTCGGAGCTGTTCTTTATCCTTTACAGGAAGGCTTTGCTTCAATTGATATTGGTGAGGTAAAGAAAACCGGCGATACCATGTCCTTTCCAGAACATGTTCGTTTTTAATAAACCTGTTTAAGTGAGTAGATACCTGTTGCAAACTGGCGATATCCCGAAGCGCCAAAAAGCGTAAAATTTTGAGGGTTAACTCCTCGGGCAAATCGTGCAATAAAGCGGTTTTCTCTATTTCTTTTTCAGGCACAGCGACGGACCTACTCGCACTGACAGCCGATGATTCTTCCCCCAATGAAGTGCTTACAGCTGTTAGCGAAGGTGAACCGGCTATGTCGGAATGATTAACGTCAGAATACATATCTGGTTTCTCTTAAGTCTTCACCTCCCCCGATGAGCAAAGACATTGAAAATTGATGAAGCCAATTAGAGTCGGCTTTGAAATAAAAGTTCATAATTAATTACCACTAAAGAAATTTCTGCCTTTCAGCACATGCGCAATGGCGTTCGTTTATTGATCACAGCAAACAATCAATGATTCATCGATAGCTTATAAATTCTCAAAGCGTTACGGTGAAAGGGCGAAGCCAAATGGTGGCTATTGGCACTAAGGGCGGTTGATTTGGTCATACCTCTATGAGTAACAACGGCTTTTTCTACCCATGATCCATTAGCCCCCTGCCCATAAATTTTTGTCGTTCCATCCACACTGGTGGTCACCACAAGACGGCCATCAGCACTGAAAATAGCTGTTTTGAGTGAAGCTTCATGGGAAATAATGGCCTTTTCGACCCAGGATCCGTCAGTCTTCAGACCATAGATTCTCGCCATGCCATCGTTACTGGCCGTCACCAAATGGCGGCTATCGGGGCTGAAGGTGGCTGAGCGGACATGGTTATCATGGGAAATAGTGCGTTTTTCTTCCCACAATCCGTCGCCCTTCTTACTAAAGATTTTCGCCGTTTTATCGCCACTTGTTGTCACCACATGACGGCCATTGGGGCTGAAGGCGGCTGAGTCAACATTGCTCTTATGGGAAATGACAGCTTCTTCTCCCCACGATTCATCGTCCCCCTGAACACAGATTTTTGCCGTTTTATCGATACTGGCCGTTACCAAATGCCGACTATCGGCACTAAAGGTAGCTGAGTTGACCCAGTGATCATGGGAAATGATGGATTCTTTTTCCCAAGAGCCATCGATCGTTTGACCATAGATTTTCGCCGTTCGATCGGTAGAGGCCGTCACCACAAGGCGACCATCGGCGCTGAAGGTGACTGAGCTGATCAGCGTGTAATGGAAAAGGGTGGTTTTTTTTACCCATAATCCATCGGCTTCCTGACCATAGATTCTTGCCGTGTTGTCATAACTGGCAGTCACCAAATGACGACTATCGTCGCTGAAGGTGGCCAGGTGGACCCAACCACCATGGCAAATGGTGAGTTTTTCTTCCCATGACCCATCGTCTTCCAGGACAAAGATTTTCGCTGTTTTATCCTTACTGGCGGTCACCAAATGGCGGCCATCAGCACTGAAGATAACTGAAGTAACATGGCCATCATGGGAAATGGTAAGCATCTCCTTCCATGCCCCATCGACTTGACCATAAATTTTTGCTGTGTGATCCCAACTGGCGGTCACCACATGGCGGCCATCGGCACTGAAGATGGCAGATCCGAGAATGTCTCGATGGGAAATGACGCCTTTTTTTTCCCATGATCCATTGGCCCTCTGGCCATAGATTATCGCCGTTGCATCGTCACTGGCCGTCACCAGGTGGCTACCATCGGCGCTGAAGGTGGCTGAGTTCACCCTGTCTTCATGAACAATAACGGCCTCTGTCTCGACATTATACTTTTCGTATTGAGACATCAGTCGGGCTTTGGCGAAATGAAAGAGGGCAGGAAAATAAACGGCCTTTCGGTGTTTTATGAGTGATTCGATTAACGCTTGATCCTTCGTAAACGGTCTCAGCCAATTTCGGAGCTGTTCTTTATCCTTTACAGGAAGGCTTTGCTTCAATTGACATTGGTGAGGTAAAGAAAACCGGCGATACCATGCCCTTGCCAGAACATGTTCGTTTTTAATAAACCTGTTTAAGTGAGTAGATACCTGTTGCAAACTGACGATATCCCGAAGCTCCAGAAGGCGAAAAATGTTGAGGGTTAATTCCTCGGGCAAATCGTGCAATAAAGCGGTTTTCTCTATTTCTTTTTCAGGTACAGCGATGGACCTGCCCGCAGTGACACCCGATGCTTCTTCCCCTAATGAAGTGTTCACAGGTCGCAGCGAAGGTAAACCGGCTATGTCGGAATGATTAACGTCAGAATACATATCTGGTTTCTCTTGGGTGATTATTCCCACCGATTAGCAAGGAAATTCAAGATTGATGAAGTCAATTAGAGTCGGCTTTGAAATAAAAGTTCATAAGTACCTAACCAGTTGGTTTCGCATATTCTGGACGGCGGCTTTTTCCATCCTTCTGCGTTCCAACTCTGGTTGCGTAGCTATGGCTACGCGCCCGTCGTTGCGCCTTGAAGGATGAAAAAATCCTCTCGCCAGAATATGCGAAACCAACTGGCCAGGTACTTAATAGGTTGTTATGTGTCACTAAAAAAATTTCTACCTTTCAGCACATGCGCAATGGCGTCCCTTTTATTGATCACAGCAAACAATCAATGATTCATCGATAGCTTATAAATTCTATATTTGTTATGGCGAAAGCGCGAAACCAAATGATGGCCATTGGCACTGAGGGCAGTTGATGTGGGAAAACATGTCTGCTCAACAACGGCTTTTTTTACCCATAATCCGTTAATATCCTGACCATAAATGTTTGCCGTTCTATCTGTACTGCTGGTCACCACAAGGCGACCATCGGCGCTGAAGGTGGCCGACAAGACAATATCCAGATGGGAAATGATGGTTTTTTCAACCCAGGATCCGTCAGTCTTCAGACCATAGATTTTCGCCGTGCGATCGTCACTGGCCGTCACCAAGTGGCGGCTATCGGGGCTGAAGGTGGCTGAGTGGATAGAGTCACGATGGGAAATAGTGCGTTTTTCCTCCCATGATCCGTCGTCCGTCTTACTATAGATTTTCGCTCTGGTGAAACTTGCCGTCACTACATGGCGGTCATTGGGGCTGAAAGCGGCTAAGTTGACATAGCAATTAAGAGATATGATGGCTTCTTCTCCCCATGACCCATCGTCCTTCAGACCACAGATTTTCGCAGTGTTATCTTTACTGGCCGTCACCACACGGCGGCCATCAGCACTAAAGGTGGCTGAGTTGACACAGTCATCATGGGAAATGATGGTTTCTTGTTCCCATGAGCCATCGGTCTTTTGACCATAGATTTTCGCTGTGCCATCGTCACTGGCGGTGACCACCCGGCGACCATCGGCGCTGAAGGTGACTGAGTTGATCTCTCGGTCATTGGAAATGGTGATTTTTTTTACCCACAATCCACCAACTTCCTGACCATAAATTCTGGCCGTGTTATCGTCACTGGCGGTCACCAAATGACGACCATCGGCGCTGAGGGCAGCAAAGTTGACCCAATCATCATGGTAAGTGGTAAGTTTTTCTTCCCATGACCCATTGTCTCCCTGAACACAGATTTTCGCCGTTGCATCGTCACTGGCCGTCACCAGGTAGTTGCTATCGGCGCTAAAGGTGGCTGAGTTGATCCAATCATCATGGGAAATAGTGAGTTTCTCCATCCAAGTCCCATCGACCTGACCATAGATTTTTGCCGTAAAATCCCAACTGAAGGTCATCACATGGCGACCATCGGGGCTGAAGATGGCAGATCTGACACCCCTTTGATGGGAAATGATGCCTTTTTTTTCCCATGATCCATTGGCACTCTGGCCATAGATAAGCGCAGTTGCGTCGTCACTGGCCGTCACCAGGTGGCTGCCATCGGGGCTGAAGGTGGCTGGTTTCACCTGTTCACTATGAGCAATAACGGCCTCTGTATCGACATTATACTTTTCGTATTGAGACATCAGTCGGGCTTTGGCGAAATGGAAAAGGGCAGGAAAATAAACGGCCTTTCGGTGTTTTATGAGTGATTCGATTAACGCTTGATCCTTAGTAAACGGTCTCAGCCAATTTCGGAGCTGTTCTTTATCCTCTAAAGGAAGGCTTTTTTTCAATTGATATTGGTGTGGTAAAGGAAACCGGCGATACCATGTCTTTTCCAGAACATGTTCGTTTTTAATAAACCTGTTAAGGTGAGTAGATACCTGTTGCAAGCTGACAATATCCCGAAATTCCAATAAACGAAAAATTTTCAGGTTTAATTCCTCAGGCAAATCGTGCAATAAAGCGGTTTTCTCTATTTCTTTTTCAGAAACAGCGACGGACCTGCCCGCACTGACACCCGATGGTTCTCCCCCCAATGAAGTGCATACAGCTGGCAGCGAAGGTGAACCGGCTATGTCGGAATGATTAACGTCAGAATACATCTCTGGTTTCTCTTAAGTCTCCCCCCCCCGATGAGCAAAGACATTCAAAATTGATGAAGTCAGTTAGAGTCGGCTTTGAAATAAAAGTTCATAAGTACCTAACCAGTTGGTTTCGCATATTCTGGACGGCGGCTTTTTCCATCCTTCTGCGTTCCAACTCTGGTTGCGTAGCTATGGCTACGCGTCCGTCGTTGCGCCTTGAAGGATGAAAAAATCCTCTCGCCAGAATATGCGAAACCAACTGGCCAGGTACTTAATAGGTTGTTATGTGTCACTAAAGAAATTTCTACCTTTCAGCACATGCGCAATGGCGTCCCTTTTATTGATCACAGCAAACAATCAATGCTTCATCGATAGCTTATAAATTCTCAATTTGTCATGGCGAATGAGCGAAACCAAATGATGGCCATTGGCACTGAGGGCAGTTGAATTGGGCAAACATGTCTGCTCAACAACGGCTTTTTCTACCCATAATCCGTTAATATCCTGACCATAAATGTTTGCCGTTCTATCTGTACTGGTGGTCACCACAAGGCGGCCATCGGCACTAAAGGTGGCCGACATGACAATACCCAGATGGGAAATGATGGTTTTTTCGACCCAGGATCCGTCAGTCTTGAGACCATAGATTTTCGCCATGCAATCGTCACTGGCCGTCACCAAATGGCGGCTATCGGGGCTGAAGATGGCTGAGCGGATATAGTCACGATGGGAAATAGTGCGTTTTTCCTCCCATGATCCGTCATCCTTTTTACTATAGATTTTCGCTCTGGTGTGACTTGCCGTCACTACATGGCGGTCATTGGGGCTGAAGGCGGCTAAGTTGACATAGCGATTATGTGATATGATGGCTTCTTCTCCCCATGCCCCATCGTCCTTCAGACCACAGATTTTCGCAGTGTTATCTTCACTGGCCGTCACCACATGGCGGCCATCGGCACTAAAGTTGGCTGAGTTGACACAGTCATCATGGGAAATGATGGTTTCTTCTTCCCATGAGCCATCGGTCTTTTGCCCATAAATTTTCGCTGTATCATCGCTACAGACCATGACCACCCGGCGACCATCGGCGCTGAAGGTGACTGAGTTGATACATTGGCCATGGATTTTTTTTACCCATGATCCATCAACTTCCTGACCATAGATTCTTGCCGTGCTATCGACACTGGCGGTCACCAAATGACGACCATCGGCGCTGAAGGCAGCGAAGTTGACCTCATCATCATGGTAAATGGTGAGTTTTTCTTCCCATGACCCATTGTCTCCCTGAACACAGATTTTCGCCGTTGCATCGTCACTGGCCGTCACCAAGTAGTTGCTATCGGCGCTAAAGGTGGCTGAGTTGATCCAATCATCATGGGAAATAGTGAGTTTCTCCACCCAAGTCCCATCGACTTGACCATAGATTTTTGCCGTACAATCCCAACTGAAGGTGATCACATGGCGACCATCGGGGCTGAAGCTGGCAGATATGATACCCTCTTGATGGGAAATGATGCCTTTTTTTGCCCATGATCCATTGGCACTCTGGCCATAGATAAACGCAGTTGCATCGCTACTGGCCGTCACCAGGTGGCTACCATCTGTGCTGAAGGTGGCTGGATCCACCCAGTCATTATGAGCAATAACGGCTTCTGTATCGACATTATACTTTTCGTATTGAGACATCAGCCGAGCTTTGGTGAAATGGAAAAGGGCAGGAAAATAAACGGCCTTTCGTTGTTTTATGAGTGATTCGATTAACGCTTGATCCTTAGTAAACGGTCTCAGCCAATTTCGGAGCTGTTCTTTATCCTCTAAAGGAAGGCTTTTTTTCAATTGATATTGGTGTGGTAAAGGAAACCGGCGATACCATGTCCTTTCCAGAACATGTTCGTTTTTAATAAACCTGTTAAGGTGAGTAGATACCTGTTGCAAGCTGACAATATCCCGAAATTCCAATAAACAAAAAATTTTCAGGTTTAATTCCTCAGGCAAATCGTGCAATAAAGCGGTTTTCTCTATTTCTTTTTCAGAAACAGCGACGGACCTGCCCGCACTGACACCCGATGGTTCTCCACCCAATGAAGTGCTTACAGCTGGCAGCAAAGGTGAACCGGCTATGTCGGAATGATTAACGTCAGAATACATCTCTGGTTTCTCTTAAGTCTCCCCCCCCCCCGATGAGCAAAGACATTCAAAATTGATGAAGTCAATTAGAGTCGGCTTTGAAATAAAAGTTCATAATAGGTTGTTAAATGCCACTAAAGAAATCTCTGCCTTTCAGCAAATGCGCAATGGCGTCCCTTTTATTGACCACAGCAAACAATCAATGATTCATCGATAGCTTATAAATTCTCAAATTGTTATAGCTAAAGGGCGAAACCAAATGATGGCCATTGGGACTGAGGGCGGTTGATTTGGCCAAACCTCTATGGGCAACAAAGGCTTTTTCTACCCATAACCCATTAATATCCTGACCATAAATTTTTGCCGTTCCATCTTTACTGGTGATCACCACCAGCCGACCATCGGCACTGAAGATAGCTGTTTTGAGTGAAGCCTCATGGGAAATGATGGCCTTCTCGACCCAGGATCCGTCAGTCTTCAGACCATAAATTTTCGCTTTGCCATCAAAACCGGCGGTCACCAGGTGACGGTCATCGGGGCTGAAGGTGGCTGAGATGACACCGCGACCATGGCAAATGGTGCGTTTTTCTTCCCATGATCCGTCGTCCTTCTTACCATAGATTTTCGCCGTGTTATCATAACTTGTTGTCACCACATGGCTGCCATTGGGGCTGAAAGCGGCTGAGTCGACATAGCAATTATGAGATATGATGGCTTCTTCTCCCCATGACCCATCGTCCTTCACACCACAGATTTTCGCCCTATTATCTTTACTGGCCGTCACTAGGTGGCGGCCATCGGCACTAAAGGTGGCTGAGTTGATACAGTCATCATGGGAAATAATGGTTTCCTCTTTCCATGAGCCATCGGTCTTTTGACCATAGATTTTCACTGTGCCATCGTTAGAGGCTGTCACCACACGGCGACTATCGGCACTGAAGGTGACTGAGGTGATCCGTTGGTCATGAAAAATGGTGATTTTTTTTATCCATGATCCATCGACTTCCTGACCATAGATTCTTGCTATGTTGTCAAAACTGGCGGTCACCAAATGACGACTATCGGCGCTGAAGGCGGCAAAGTGGACCCAATCATCATGGGAAATGGTGAATTTTTCTTCCCATGACCCATCGTCTCCCTGAACACAAATTTTCGCCGTGTTATCCTTACTGGCGGTCACCAAATGGCGGCCATCAACGCTAAAGAGGGCTGACCTGACAACGTCGTCATGGTAAATGGTGAGCTTCTCTTCCCATGTTCCGTCGACTTGACCATAGATTTTTACCGTTCCATCGTCACTTTTGGTCACCACATGGCGGCCATCGCTGAAGATGGCAGATCTGACAGCGTCTTGATGGAAAATAACTCCTTTTTTTGCCCATGATCCATTGGTCCCCTGGCCATAGATTATCGCCGTTGCGTCGTCACTGACCGTCACCAGGTGGCTACCATCAGGGCTGAAGGTGGCTGAGTTCACCTTGTCTTCATGAGCAATAACGGCTTCTGCATCGACATTATACCTTTCGTATTGAGACATCAGTCGGGCTTTGGCGAAATGAAAGAGGGCAGGAAAATAAACGGTCTTTCGTTGATTTATAAGTGATTCGACTAACGCTTGATCCTTCGTAAACGGTCTCAGCCAATTTCGGAGCTGTTCTTTATCCTCTATGGGAAGGCTTTTCTTCAATTGACATTGGTGAGGTAAAGAAAACCGGCGATACCATGTCTTTTCCAGAACATGTTCGTTTTTAATAAACCTGTTTAAGTGAGTAGATACCCGCTGCAAACTGACAATATCCCGAAGCCCCAGAAAACGAAAAATTTCAAGGGTTATTTCCTCGGGCAAATCGTGCAATAAAGCGGTTTTCTCTATTCCTTTTTCAGGCACAGCGACGGACCTGCTCACACTGACAGCCGATGGTTCTTTCGCCAATGAAGTGCTCACAGTTGGTAGCGAAGGTGAACCGGCCATGTCGGAATGATTAACGTCAGAATACATCTCTGGTTTCTCATAAGTCTTCACCTCCCCCGATGAGCAAAGATATTCAAAATTGATGAAGTCAATTAGAGTCGGCTTTGAAATAAAAGTTCATAATAGGTTGTTAATTATCACTAAAGAAATTTCTGCCTTTCAGCACATGCGCAATGGCGTCCCTTTTATTGACCACAGCAAACAATCAATGATTCATCGATAACTTATAAATCGTCAAAATGTTATCGGGAA
Source organism: Endozoicomonas sp. 8E (assembly GCF_032883915.1). Classification (NCBI taxonomy): domain Bacteria; kingdom Pseudomonadati; phylum Pseudomonadota; class Gammaproteobacteria; order Oceanospirillales; family Endozoicomonadaceae; genus Endozoicomonas; species Endozoicomonas sp. 8E. The sequence continues at coordinate 4,727,881 of NZ_CP120717.1, forward strand.
AGGGCGAAACCAGATGGTGGCCATTGACGCTGAGGGCAGTTGATTCGGCCGTACCTCTATGGGTAACAACGGCTTTTTCTACCCATAATCCATTGGTCATCTGGCCATATATTTTTGCCGTACCATCTTTACTGGTGGTCACCACCAGGCGACCATCAGCACTGAAGATGGCTGTTTTGAGTGAAGCATCATGGGAAATGATGGCCTTCTCGACCCAGGATCCGTCAGTCTTCAGACCATAGATTTTCGCTTTGCCATCAAAACCGGCGGTCACCAGGTGACGCTCATCGGGGCTGAAGGTGGCTGAGATGACACCCTTATCATGGTAAATGGTGCGTTTTTCTTCCCATGATCCGTCGTCCTTTTTACCATAGATTTTCGCCGTGTTATCATAACTTGTCGTCACCACATGGCTGCCATTGGGGCTGAAGGCGGCTGAGTCGACATTGCGATTATGGGAAATGATGGCTTCTTCTCCCCATGATCCATCGTCCTTCAGACCACAGATTTTCGCCGTGTTATCCTCACTGGCCGTGACCAAATGGCGGTCATCGGCACTGAAGTTAGCTGAGTTGACAGAGCAATCATGGAAAATGATGGTTTCTTCTTCCCATGAGCCATCGTTCCTTTGACCATAGATTTTCGCTGTGCCATCGGAAGAGGCCGTCGCCACACGGCGACCATCAGCGCTGAAGGTGACTGATTGGATCAGTCGGTCATGGGAAATGGTGATTTTTTTTACCCATGATCCATCAACTTCCTGACCATAAATTCTTGCTGTGTTATCGCTGCTGGCGGTCACCAAATGACGACTATCAGCACTGAAGACGGCAAAGTCGACCCAGTTATCATGGGCAATGGTGAGTTTTTCTTCCCATGACCCATCGTCTCCCTGAGCACAGATTTTCGCCGTGTTATCCGAACTGGCGGTCACCAGATAGCGGTTATCAGCACTGAAGGTGACTGAAGCGAAACTGCCATCATGGAAAATGCTAAGTTTCTCTGCCCATGATCCCTCGACCTGACCATAGATTTTTGCCGTTTCAATGACACTTTCGGTCACCACATGGCGGCCATCGGCACTAAAGAGGGCTGATACGATTTCGTGGTTATGGGAAATGATGGTTTCTTCTTCCCATAATCCATTGGCCCTCTGGCCATAGATTATCGCCGTTGCATCGTCACTGGCCGTCACCAGATGGCTACCATCAGCGCTAAAGGTGGCTGTATTCACCTTGCCTTGATGAACAATAACCGCTTCTGTATCGACATTATACTTTTCGTATTGAGACATCAGTCGGGCTTTGGCGAAATGAAACAGGGCGGGAAAATAAACGGCCTTTCGGTGTTTTATGAGTGATTCAACTAACGCTTGATCTTTCGTAAACGGTCGCAGCCAATTTCGGAGCTGTTCTTTCTCCTGTACAGGAAGGCTTTTCTTCAATTGATATTGGTGTGGTAAAGAAAACCGGCGATACCATGTCTTTTCCAGAACATGTTCGCTTTTAATAAGCCTCTTAAAGTGAGTAGAGACCTGTTGCAAACTGACAATATCCCGAAGCTCCAGAAAACGAAAAATTTTGAGGGTTAATTCCTCGGGCAAATCGTGCAATAAAGCGGTTTTCTCTATTTCTTTTTCAGCTACAGCGACGAACCTGCCCGCACTGACACCCGATGCTTCTTCCCCCAATGAAGTGCTCACAGGTGGTAGCGAAGGTGAACCGGCCATGTCGGAATGATTAACGTCAGAATACATATCTGGTTTCTCTTAAGTCTTCACCTCCCCCGATGAGCAAAGACATTCAAAATGGATGAAGCCAATTAGAGTCGGCTTTGAAAGTATGTCGTTAGATGCCACTAAAAAGATTTCTGCCTTTCAGCACCTGCGCAATGGCGTCCCTTTTATTGATCACAGCCAATAATCAAGTTTTCATCGAGAGCTTATAAATTCTCAATTCGTTATAGTGAAAGGGCGAAACCAAATGATGGCCATTGGCATTGAGGGCAGTTGATTTGGCCAAACCTCTATGGGCAACAACGGCTTTTTCTACCCAAAATCCATTAATATCCTGACCATAAATTTTTGCCGTTCCATCTGTACTGGTGGTCACCACAAGGGGGCCAACGGCGCTAAAGGTGGCTGATTTGACGGCACTCAAATGAGAAATGATGGCCTTTCCGACCCAGGATCCGTCAGTCTTCAGACCGAAGATTCTCGCCATGCCATCGTTACTGGCCGTCACCAAATGGCGGCTATCGGGGCTAAAGGTGGCAGAGCTGACATAGTTATCATGGAAAATAGTGCGTTTTTCTTCCCATGATTCGTCGTCCTTCTTACTAAAGATTTTCGCCGTGTTATCGTGACTGGTTGTCACCACATGGCAGCTGTTGGGGCTGAAGGCGGCTGAGTTGACATAGCGATTATGGGAAATGACGGCTTCCTCTCCCCATGATCCATCGTCCTTCAGACCACAGATTTTCGCCGTGTAATCCTCACTGGCCGTTACCAAATGGCGGTCATCGGCGCTAAAGGTAGCTGATTTGACAAGGCAATCATGGGAAATTATGGTTTCCTCTTCCCATGAGCCATCGTCCTTTTGACCATAGATTTTCACTGTGCCATCGTTGGAGGCTGTCACCACACGGTGACTATCGGCACTGAAAGTGACTGAGTTGATCCGTAGGTCATGAAAAATGGTGATTTTTTTTACCCATGATCCATCAACTTCCTGACCGTAGATTCTTGCTGTGTTATCGCGACTGGCGGTCACCAAATGACGACTATTGGCGCTGAAGACGGCAAAGTCGACCCAATCATCATGGGAAATGGTGAGTTTTTCTTCCCATGTGCCATCGTCTCCCTGAACACAGATTTTCGCCGTGTTGTCATTACTGGCGGTCACCAAATGGCGGCCACAGACACTGAAGGTGACTGAGCACAAATCGCCATCATGGGAAATGGTGAGCTTCTCTTCCCATGTCCCATTGATTTGGCTATAGATTTTTGCCGTACAATCCCAACTGGCGGTCACCACATGGCAGCCATCGGCGCTGAAGATGGCAGATTTAACAAAGTCTTGATGGGAAATGACGCCTTTTTTTGTCCATGATCCACCGGCCCTGTGGCCATAGATTATCGCCGTTGCATCGTCACTGGCCGTCACCAGGTGGCTTCCATCGGCGCTGAAGGTGGCTGAGTTCACCCCGTCTTCATGAGCAATAACGGCCTCTGTATCGACATTATACTTTTCGCATTGAGACATCAGCCGGGCTTTGGCGAAATGGAAAAGGGCAGGAAAATAAACGGCCTCTCGGTGTTTTATGAGTGATTCGACTAACGCTTGATCCTTCGTAAACGGTCTCAGCCAATTTCGGAGCTGTTCTTTATCCTCAACAGGAAGGTTTTTCTTCAATTGATATTGGAGTGGTAAAGAAAACCGGCGATACCATGTCTTTTCCAGAACATGTTCGTTTTTAATAAACCTGTTAAGGTGAGTAGACACCTGTTGCAAGCTGACAATATCCCGAAGTTCCAGAAAACGAAAAATTTTGAGGGTTAATTCCTCGGGCAAATCGTGTAATAAAGCGGTTTTCTCTATTTCTTTTTCAGGCACAGCGACGGACCTGCCCACACTGACACCCGATGCTTCTTCCCCCAATGAAGTGCTCACAGGAGGTAACAAGGGTGAATCGACTAAGCCAACGTTATTAGCGTTAGGGGTCATGTCTGGTTTCTCCTGAGTTACTGTCTTCCAGACTAACAAGGACGTTCAAAATTGATGCGGTAAATTGGAGTCGGTTTTTAAATAAAAGTTCAAAACAGGGTCTTGAAAATTTTCTTTTTTTTATGACGACCCTTTTATTTCTTAAGGCAAACAATCAATGATTCATCGATAGCCTATAAATTTGCACCGTGCCATCGGTACAGGTGGTCACCAGATGATGGCCATCAGAGCTAAAGCTGGCTGAGTCAATCGAACCGTCATGGAAAATGATGGCTTTTTCGACCCATGATCCATCCATCTCCTGACCATAGATTTTTACCGAACCATCTCGAGTGGCAGTCAACACATGGCGACCATCGGGACTAAAGGAGGCTGTATTGATCCGGGAATCATGGGAAAGGGTGGTTTCTTCCTGCCATGATCCATCAGTCTTCAGACCGTAGATTTTTGCCGTTCCATCTTTGCTGGCGGTCACCACACTGCGTCCATCGGGGCTGAAGGTGGCTGAGATGATTGAGTTACGATGGGAAATGGTGACTTTTTCTTCCCATGATCCATCATCCTTTGGACCACAGATTTTCGCCGTCTTATCCTCACTGACGGTTACTATGTAGTTGCCATCGGGACTAAAGGCGGCTGAATGGACACCACAACTGTGGGAAATAGTGGTTTCTTCACTCCATGACCCATCGGCCTTCAGGCCAAAGATTTTCGCCGTCTTATCGAAACTGGCGGTCAGCAGACGGCTGGCATCAGGACTGAATATGACTGAGCTGACCCAGCGATCGTGGGGAATAGTGAGTTTTTCTTGCCATAATCCATCGTTCTCCTGGCTGTAGATTTTCACCTCGAAAGCCCAACACATGGTCACCAAATGACGGTCATCGGCGCTGAAAGTGGCTGATTCGACCCAGTTATCATGGGAAATGGTGGCTTTTTCTTTCCATGACCCATCAGCCTCCCGGCTAAGGATTTTCGACGTCATATCGTAGCTGCCGGTTACTACATGAAAGCTATCAGCGCTGAAGGTGGCTGAGGTGATCCGGCGATTATGAGAAATGGTGAGTTTTTGCTCCCATGACCCATCAACGCCCAGACCATAGATTTCTGCCGTGTTATCGTTGCTGGCGGTCACCACAAAGCAGCCATCCGGGCTGAAAGTAGCTGACTCGACGAAGTCTTCATGGGAAATGGTGGTTTTTTCTTCCCAGGACCCATCGGCTTTCATACCATGGATTTTCACCTTGTTATCCCATCCGCAGACGGTCAACACGTGGCAGTCATTTGCACTAAAGGTGGCAGAATCGACAAAATGATCATGGAAAATGGTCATTTTTTCTACCCATTTACCATCGTCCTCCTGACCATATATTTTCGCCGTGTTGTCGTAACTGGCCGTCACCAGATGGCGGCCATGGTTGCTAAAGACGGCTGATGAGACTCCAATATTATGTGCAATGGTAGCTTTTGTATCCAAATGGAATGTTTTACATCGAGACATTAATTCAGTTCTGGTGAAATGGAATAGAGCAGGAAAATAAACTGTCTTTCGATATTTTATGAGTGATTTTACCAGGGCTTCGTCCTTCGTAAACGGCCGCAGCCAATTACGAAGTTGTTCTTTATCCTGTGCAGGAAGGATTTTCTTTAGTTGATATTGGTGTGGTGAAGAAAACCGTTGATACCATGCCTTTGCCAGAGCATGATCGTTTTTAATAACCCTGTGCAAGTAACTCGACACCTGTTGCAGTCGGGCAATATCCCGAAGTTCCAACAAGCGAATAATTTTGAGGGTTATTTCCTCGGGCAGATCGTGCAATGAAGTGGTTTTATTTATTTCTGTGTCAGGTAAAGTGACAGACCTGCAGGCACTGACACCCGATTCTTCAACCCCCAGTCGTTCCAGATTGGCAGGTAGCGAGTATGAACCGGATATGCCGGTGTGACTAACCTCAGAATGCATATCTGATTTCTCCTGAGTTATTTTCCTCCTCGATTAACAACGAGGTTCGAAATGGATAAAGTCAATTAGAAACCGCTTTGAAATAAAAGTTCCTGACAGGGTCTTAAGTTTGTGCTTTGCAGCGAATGCAGAACGGCATCCCTTTTGTTTGTCACCTTAAACAAACAATCATTTATTCCTCTTTAGTTTATTAATGCGCACCTTGTTATCCTCAGAGATGATCGCCAAGTGGTATCCATCGTTGCTGAAAATGACTGATTTGACCGGACTTTTATCGGAAATGATGACTTTTTCAACCCAAGATCCATCAGTCTTGTGACCATAGATTTTTGCCGTTCCATCCTGACTGATGCTCAGCACATGGCAGCCATCGGCACTGAAGGTAGCTGATTTGACCTCACCTTTATGGGAAATGATGGCTTTTTCGACCCATGACCCGTCAGTCTTCTGTCCGCAGATTTTCGCCTTGCCATCCTTACTGGCAGTCACCATATGGCGGCTATCGGGGCTGAAGGTGGCTGAGATGACATCGTCATCATGGGAAACGCTGAGATTTTTTTCCCAGACTCCGTCGTCCTTCTGACTACAGATTTTCGCCTTACCATCTTTACTGGCAGTCACCACATGGCGGCCATCGGGACTAAAGCCGGCTGAGTTGACCCAATTATCATGCAAAATGGTGACTTCTTTTTCCCATGAGCCGTTAAATCTCTGACCACAGATCTTTGCCTTGCCATCTCTACTGGCGGTCACCACACGACAACCATCGATGCTGAAAGTGGCTGAGGTGACCCAGTTATCATGCAAAATGGTGGCTTCTTTTTGCCATGAGCTATCAGTCCCCCGGCTATGGATTTGTGCCTTATTGCCTGTACCGGCGGTCACCACAAGACGGCTATCAGCGCTAAAGCTGGCTAAGTCAACATTGTAATCATGGGAGATGATGGCTTCTTCTACCCATGATCCATCAGTCTTCTGACCATAGATTTTCGCCTTTTTATCTCTACTGACGGTCACCACATGAAGGCCATCGGCGCTGAAGATGGCTAAGTTGATGGAATGATCATGTGAAATGGTGAGTTTTTCTTCCCATGATCCATCGTCCTTCAGGCCACAGATTTTCGCCGTGTTGCCCCAACTGCTGATCATTAAATGGCGACCATCGGCGCTGAAGGTAGCTGAGCTGATCGTATCATTATGGGAAATGGTGAGTTTATGTACCCATGCCCCATCCGCTTTCTGATCATGGATTTTTATCTGCCTCTCCCAACCGATGGTCGCCATATGGCGGCTATCGGCGCTGAAGATCGCTGATCTGACAGGGTCCCGATGGAAAACAATACCTTTTTCTTCCCATGATCTGTTAGCCTTCTGGCTAAAGATTTTCGCCGTCTTATCGCTGCTGGCCGTCACCAAATGGCGGCCATCGGGACTGAAGCTAGCTGAGTTGACCATAAGATCATGGGCAATGATGACTTTTTTAACGACTTTAAATACTCTGCATTCAGACATCAGTCGAGCTTTGGTGAAATAGAACAGAGCAGGAAAATACGTTTTCTTTCGTTTTTTTATGAGCGATTTGACTAACGCTTTATCCTTCGTAAATGGCCGCAGCCAGTGACGGAGTCGTTTTTTATCCTTTGTGGGCAGGCTTGTCTTTAATTGATATTGGTCTGGTGAAGAAAACCGGTGATACCAGGCCTTTGCCAGAACATGATTGCTTTTAATAACCCCATAAAAGTGAGTAGATACCTGCTGTAAACGGGCAATATCCCGAAACTCCAACAAGCCAATAATTTTGATGGTTAATTCTTCGGGCAAATCGTGTAATGAAGCTGTTTTCTTTATTTCTTCATCAGGTAGAGCGATGGATCTGCCCGCACTGACAACAGATGGTTCTCGCTCCAATCGTGGGAGCCTGGTCGGGGGCGAGGATGAACCAACCATGACGGATTTATTATTTACAGTATCCATAACTGATTTACCCTGAGTTACCCCCGATTAACAAAGACATGCAAATTTTATCGAGAAACTTTGCGTCGATTTTGAAATAAAAGCCCATAAAACGGTGTTCGAAGTTTAAGAAAAGTGATCAAGGTGGCGGGCTTATGGATCGTGGAAAAGCACTGAACGTATACTTCTTCAGCAGCAGGTCGACGGGTGCAAAAGCACTGGTGGTCAGCACATGGTGACCGTCAGTGCTAAAAGTAGCTGAGCGAATTGAAGCATCCTGTAGCATCATGGCTTTTTCGACCCATGATCCATCAACCTGCTGACCATGGATTATTACTGTTCCATTCACAGTGGCGGTCACCACATGTCGGCCATCGGAGCTGAAGGAGGCTGAGCTGACCCAGTTATAACGGGAAATGATAGTTTCTTCCCTCCAGGATCCATCGATCTTGAGACTATAGATTTTTGCCGTTCCATCTTTACTGGCGGTCACCACTCGGCGTCCATCGGCACTGAAGGCGGCTGATCCGATATAGTTATCATGGGAGATGGTGATTTTTTCTTCCCATGAGCCATCAGGCTTCAGACCACAGATTTTCACCAGGTTATCGTCACCGATAGTCATTACATAGCAACCATGGGGGCTGAAGATGGCTGATTTGACACTGAGATGGTGAGAAATGGTGGCTTCTTCTTCCCATGAACCACCCGTCTTGAGACCAAAGATTTTTGCTGTGTAATCGTGACTGGTGGTCACCACTCTGCGACTATCAGCACTGAAAGTGACCGAGGTGATCCAGAAATCGTGGGAAATGGTGACTTTTTCTTCCCATGATCCATCGACCTCAAAGCCAAGAATTTTGGCCTTCTTGTCATTGCTGACGGTCACCAAATAGCGGTCATCGGGACTAAAGACGGCTGAGGTGACCCAATTATCATGGAAAATGGTGGTTACTTCTCTCCATGACCCATCGGTCTTCTGACCATAGATTTTTGCCGTGTTATCGCAACCGAGGGTCACAAGATGGTGGCTATCGCCGCTAAAACAGGCTGAGGCGACCCAGCCACTATGGGAAAGAGTGAGTTTATGTTCCCATGAGCCATCGCCGCTCAGACCGTAGATTTTTGCCGTGTTATCGTTACTGGCGGTTACCATATGGCATCCGTCCGGGCTGAAGGAGGCTGAGTTGACACATTCATCATGGGAAAAGCTAGCTTTTTCTTCCCATGAGCCATCGGCTATCTGTCCATGGATTTTCACCATATTTTCAAGACCACTGAAGGTCACCAGATGACAACCATCTCCGCTAAAGGCGCCTGAGCGGATCCAGTAATTCTGGGGAAAGATCGCTTTTTCTGCCCATGAACCGTCGACCTCCTGCCCATACAATTTCGCCTTCTTATTATTATGATCGGTCGTCAACACATGGCGGCCATCGGCGCTGAAGACTTTTGGATCAACGCAATGATTTGAAATGGTCGCTCTTGTATCTAAATTGAACGTCTTACATTGAGACATGAGTACAGTTCTGGTGAATTGGAACAAAGCAGAAAAATAAACGTTATCTCGCTTTTCTATGATTGATTCAATTAACGCTTCATCCTTCGTAAACGGTCGCAGCCAGTTACGAAGCTGTTCTTTATCCGTGGCTAGAAGGATTTTCTTAAGTTGATATTGATGTAATGAAGGAAACCGTTGATACCATTTCTTTGCCAGAGCAAAATCGTTTTTAATAACCCTGTTTAAGTGAGTCGACACCTGTTGTAAACGGGCAATATCCCGAAATCCCAACAAGCGAATAATTTTTATGGTTAATTCCTCGGGTAAATCGTGTAATAAAACGGTTTTCTTAATTTTTGTATCTGGTATAGCCACGGTTCTACCCACACTGACACCAGATGACTCTCCCTCTGATTGTGCCAGATTGTTTGGGGTCGATGATGAACCGACTATGCCTGCGTTATTAGCATCAGAAAGCATATCTGTATTTTCCCGGGTTAGTAGCGCCCCAATAAACAAAGACGTTCAAAATTGATAAAGTGAATTAGAATCTATTTTGAAATAAAAGTTCAAAACATGGTCTTAAAAAGTTTTTGTCTTTAAGCGCATGCAGAGTAGCGTCCCTTTTATTTCTAAAAGCAAACAGTCAATCATTCATCGAAAGCTTATAAGTTAAATGACCTCCGGCAGAGCCGGAGGCTTATTAGGTGACGCCCTCAAAGGGCTTTTATTGCGCCCAAGGGCGCGTGTCAAAACCAAGTTTCAGCTGATCTCGTGTTTCATCATTTTTCTCCTGATTTCGGATATATTCCCTAACCACATCTTCATCAAGACCTACTGTGCTGACGAAATACCCTCTTGCCCAGAAATGCTCACCAGAAAAATTCCTCTGCTTACCTTTGAAGTGTCTCGCAATAGCTATTGCGCATTTACCCTTCAAATAGCCAACAACATTGGAAACAGAGTATTTCGGCGGAATGCTAATGCAAATATGAACGTGATCTCGCATCAAATGCCCTTCCACAATTTCACACCCTTTGCGACTGGCAAGATCGTGGAAAATGGCTCCCAGAAATTTTCTCAAGCTCCCATAAATAACCTTTTGCCTTTTTTTGGGAATAAAGACAATGTGATACTTACAATCCCATCGAGTATGAGTCAGACTTTTGTAGTCTGGCATAAGTTAAACCTCTTGGTTCTTGGCGGAACCTTTGAGGTTAGCTACCGAAGCCTCGGTATAACCTATGCGAGTCTCCCCGGCATAGCCGGGGGTTTACCTAATGATTAATTATCACGCTGTTATCGTTAAAGGGCGCCACCAGATGGTGGCCATTGGTGCAAAGGCGATTTACTTCGGTCGAATCTCTATGCCTATGGGTAACGATGGCTTTTTCTACCCATGATCCAAAAGTATCCTGACCATAAATTTTTTCCTTCCCATCCGAACTGGTGGTCACCACAAGGCAGCCATCAACACTGAAAGTGGCTGATTCGACAACACCAAGATGGGGAATGATGGCCTTTTCGACCCAAGTTCCGACAGTCTTCAGACCACAGATTTTCGCCGTGTGATCGAGACTGGCCGTCACCACATGGCGGCTATCGGCGCTGAAGCTGGCTGAGTTGACTCAGAGATGCGAGGCAATGGTGACTTTTCTGAGACTGCTCTGAGCGTTTCGCATTCAGACATCAGTCGGGCTTTGCTGAAAATGATAGCGGCTTTTTGATGCATGCAACTTTTGACAGAATAATAGTGCTGACTTCAGTGCTGTTATCCTCCTGCAAAATAATAAAAAAGTGCTACATTTCAGGGTTAATTTTCAAAGTAAATAAACCTGAAGCACATGAAAAATCACAGAGCCATTGTAATCACTCGAATTATTTTTATTATTTCTGTTTTGTACTCATATAATGCCAATGCGTCACCGCTCTATAATGCGTTTAACAGTCTGGCTACCCTCATTGATGAGGTACATTTAAAAGAGTTTCAACTAACTGGACGAGTCTTATACACTTTTTCTCATTCAGTGTTGAATAGAAATCTCGAAATGCTAAAACTATACTGCGCTTCATTACTTGCCAGACAGCAGCCAAGAGCAGTTCCTTCAAAAAAGTTCTATGTAAGAAAAATGAAAGAACGACTGCTTTGCCGTGTGCCTGAATGCTCTTCCCAACATGAGGAACAGAATTTAGACCAGTTAACATCTCGTTGTAAAGGGGTGGGTTACTTTCCATTTCATGAAAGCGGAGAAGTATATGATGACGGACAATATGTACTTTTTTCTGAAATAGATGCGCTGGAAGATAGAGAAATCAGCGAAAAGGCAAAAGAATTTTTATCAAAATTCTACAATTTGTTGAAAAATGATGAGCTTTTTTTAACAAAGTGTACTAATTCTGGCTTGGACAGTGAGTACAAAATAACGATGGATTTAATGAGTGCAGTGTTACATTAACATTGCAGACTGAACAAAATTGCCAGTGAATGGGTGTGTTGCGCGAAAGGAGACCGCTTGAGGTAATGGGCTTGCAGAATACCTGCTATCGGTCACCAATTCGCCCTTTCATAAGTACCTGTCCCGTTGGTTTCGCATAGTCTGGCGAGAGGATTTTTTCATCCTTCAAGGCGCAACGACGGGCGCGTAGCCGTAGCTACGCAACCAGAGTTGGAACGCAGAAGGATGGAAAAAGCGGCCGTCCAGAATATGCGAAACCAACTGGTTAGGTACTTATCAAGCTTTGTCCCGAAACTGTCCCCTGCAGAGGTGGTGGACTTGTGGGTTGTGGAAAAGCACTGAGCGTATACTTCTTTAGCAGCTGGTCAACGGGTGCAAAATAACAGGTAGTCATTACATGGTGACCGTCATTGCTAAAAGTAGCTGAGTCAATCGAACCATTCTGTACAATGACGGCTTTTTTGACCCATGATCCGTCAACCTCCTGACCATAGATTATTGCTGCTCGATCTTTACTGGCGGTCACCACGTGGCGACCATCGGGGCTAAAGGAGGCCGAGTTGACCGAGGAGGTATGGAAAATGGTGACGTCTTCCCTCCATGATTCATCGGCCTTCAGACCATAGATTTTTGCCGTTCCATCTTCACTGGCGGTCACCACACCGCGCCCATCGGCGCTGAAGCTGGCTGAGTTAATATAGCCATAGTGGGAGATGGTGACTTTTTCTTCCCATGAACCATCCACCCTGGGACCACAGATTTTCACCTTGTTATCGTCACTGATGGTGATTACATAGCAGCCATTGGGGCTGAAGGTGGCTGAGGTGACCTCGAGATCGTGGTAAATGGTCATTTCTTCTTCCCATGACCCACCCGTCTTGAGAGCAAAGATTTTCGCTGTGAAATCGTTACTGGTGGTCACCACTCTGCAACCATCAGCACTGAAAGTGACCGAGCTGACCCAGAAATCGTGGGAAATGGTGCCTTTTTCTTCCCATGATCCGTCGCCCTTAAAACGGCAGATTTTGGCCCTGAAATCTTCGCCGACGGTCACCACATGGCGGTTATCGGGGCTAAAGGTGGCTGAGGTGACCCAATCATTATGAGAAATGGTGGCTACTTCTCCCCATGATCCACAGACCTTCTGACCATAAATTTTTGCCGTGTTATCGCAACTGACAGTCACCAGATGGTGGCTATCCGCACTGAAACAGGCTGAGTTGATCCAATCATTATGGGAAATGGTGAGTTTTTGTTGCCATGAGCCATCGACGCTCTGACCATAGATTTTTGCCGTGTTATCGTTACTGGCGGTTAACACATAGCAGCTATCCGGGCTGAAAGAGGCTGAGTTGATGTAATCATCGTGGGAAATGGTCGCTTTTTCTTCCCATGAACCATCGGCTTTCTGACCGTGGATTTTTGCCTTGTAACCCGAACTGCTGAGGGTCACCACATGGCTACCATCGCCACTGAAGGTGGCTGAGTCGATAGAGTCATCATGGGCAATGGTCACTTTTCTTAACCATGACCCGTCGACCTCCTGACCATATACTTGTACCTTTTTACGATCACAACCGAACGCCACCAAATGGCAGCCATCGGCGCTGATGGCTTCTGAAATGACCCAATTATTTGAAATGGTGTCTTTTGTACCTAAATTAAATGTTCTACACCGAGACATGAGCCCAGTTCTGGTGAAATGGAACAAAGCCGAAAAATAAACGCTCTTCCGGCTTTTTATGAGTGATTCAATTAATGTTTCATCCTTGGTAAAGGGTCGCAGCCAACTACGAAGTTGTTCTTTATCATTGGCAGGAAGAATTTTCTTAAGTTGATATTGATGTAATGAAGGAAACCTTTTATACCATGCCTTTGCCAGAGCATGATCGTTTTTAATAACCCTGTTTATGTGAGTCGATACCTGTTGTAAACGGGCAACATCCCGAAGTTCCAACAAGCGAATAATTTTGATGGTTAATTCCTCGGGCAAATCGTGCAATAAAACTGTTTTCTTAATTTCTCTGTCAGGTATAGCGACGGATTTACCCACACTGACACAAGGTGCCCCCCCCTCTAATCGTGCGAGCTTGGTTGGGGTCGAGGATGAACCTACTATGCCTGATTCTTTAGCAGCATAAAGCATATCTGGTTTTTCCAAAGTAAGTAATGCCCCAAAAGACAGGGACGCTCAAAATTGATGAAGTAGATTAGAATCAATTTTGAAATAAAAGTTCAAAATATGGTCTTAAAAAGTTTCTGCATTTCAGCACATACAGAATGGCGTCCCTTTTACGCAAACAGTCAATCATTCATCGACAGCTTATAAATGATCACGCAGTTATCGTTTAAGGGTGCCACCAGATGGTGGCCACTGGCGCTAAGGCGATTTACTTCGGTCGATTCTTTATGTCTATGGGTAACGATGGCTTTTTCTACCCAGGATGCAAAAGTATCCTGACCATAGATTTTTGCCTTCCCATCCGAACTGGTGGTCACCACAAGGCGTCCATCGGCGCTGAAGATGGCTGATTTGACAGCATCCAGATGGGAAATAATGGCCTTTTCGACCCAGGATCCGTCAGTCTTCAGACCGTAGATTTTCGCCGTGTGATCGAGACTGGCCGTCACCACATGGCGACCATTGGGGCTGAAAATGGCTGTGAGGACCCGGTCTCCATGGCGGATAGTGCACTTTTCTTCCCATGATCCGTCGCCCCTCTGACCGTAGATTTTTGCAGTCTTGTCCCAACTGGCGGTTACCACATGGCGGCCATCGGGGCTAAAGGCGGCTGATTTGACATAGTCATTATGGGAAATGATGACTTCTTCTTCCCATGATCCATCGTCCTTTTGACCGCAGATTTTCGCCGTTTTATCGCAACTGGCCGTTACCAAATGGCGGCTATCGGCACTAAAGGTGGCGTCGACGCTTTTATCATGGTCAATGGAGACTTCTGTTCCCCACGATCCGTAAACGATTTTCACCTTGTGATCGACACCGACAGTCACAACATGGCAGTTATCGGGGCTGAAGTCGGCTGATATGATACTAGCGTCATGGAAAATGGTGACTTTTTCTTCCCAGGATCCATCGACCTTCTGACCGTAGATTTTTGCAGTCTTGTCCCAACTGGCGGTCACCAAATGGCGACTATCGGCGCTGAAGGTGGCTGAGAGGACCCATTCATCATGGGAAATAGTGAGTTTTTCTTCCCATGTCCCATCGTCTCTCTGAACACAAATTTTCGCCGTGCTATCGTGGCTGGCGGTCACTAAATGGCGGCCATCGGCACTGAAGGCAACTGAGGAGCAATCGTCATAATGGGAAATGGCGAGTTTCTGTGCCCATACCCCATCGACTTGACCATAGATTTTTACCCTATAATCAAAAGTGGCGATCGCCAGGTGGCGGCCATCGTCGCATAAGACGGCCAATTCAACATTGTCTTCGTGGGGAATGAAGATTTCTCTTTCCCATGATCCATTGGCCTTTTGGCCGTAGATTTTCACGCCATCGCCGCCCTCGGACATCAGGCGGCTGCCATTGCCGCTGAAGGTGACTGAATACACTCCGATTTCATGGGTAATCTCGACTTCTCTGACTGCATTATAGGTTTTGCATTCAGACATCAGCCGGGCTTTGGTGAAATAAAAGAGAGCCGGAAAATAAACTTTCTCTCGCTCATTTATGAGTGATTCAACGAACGCTTCATCCCTGGTAAACGGTCGCAGCCAATGACGGAGTTGTTCTTTATTCTTTGTAGCAAGGATTTTCTTTAATTGATCCTGGTGTGGTAAAGGAAACCGGCAATACCAGGCCCTTTCCAGGGCATGATCGTTTTTAACAGCCCAGTTAAAGTAATTACAAACCTGCTGTAAGCGGGTAACATCTCGAAACTCCAACAAACCAATAATTTTATTGGTTGTTTCAACAGGTAAATCGAAAAATAAAGATTTTTTCGTTTTTCCCTTATCAGGTATAGCGATGGACCTGCCTGCGCTGACACTGGATAATTCCTCCTCCGATCGATCACGATTAGTTGACGGCGAGAGTGAACCAACCATGGTGGATTTATTATCCGTAGCTTCCAAACCTTGCGCCTCCTGATTAGCATTCTCCCCGGATAAAAAAGGGCGTTAAAAATTAAGACAGTAAATCAGACTCGGTTTTGTAATAAAAGTTCATGACATTGCCTTAAGTGCCATTAAAGAAGCCTCTGTCGTTCAGCGCATGCAGAATGGTGTCCCTTTTATTTGTCACAGCAAACACACAATCATTTATTCTTCTGTAGTTTAATAATTCGCACCTTGCTATCGTACGAATTGGTCACAAGGTGATGTCCATCGACGCTGAAAGTGGCTGATTTGAGCGGACTTTTGCTATAGATGGTGACTTTTTCGACCCATGATCCATTCTTCCTGAGACCATAGACTTTTGCCGTTCCATCCTCACTGGTAGTCAGCACTTGGCAGCCATCGGCGCTGAAGCTGGCTGATTTGACCACCGATTCGTGGGAAATGGTGGTTTTTTCGACCCATGATCCGTCAGCCTTCTGACCACAGATTTTCGCCTTGCCATCTTTACTGGCGGTCACCACATGACTGCTATCGGGGCTGAAGATGGCTGAGGTAACAGCGCCATCATGGCAAATGGTGAGCTTTTTTTCCCATGATTCATCGTCCTTCAGACTAAAGATTTTCGCGGTCTTATCGTCACTGGCGGTCACCACATGGCAGTCATCAGGGCTAAAGATGGCCGACTTGACGCAACAATCGTGGAAAATGGTGGCTTCTTTTTCCCACGAGCCATTGTCCTTCCGACGAAAAATTTTTGCTGTGCCATCTCCGCTGGCGGTCACCACGCGGCGAGAATCGCCGCTGAAGTTGGCTGAGTAGACCCATTCGTCATGCAAAATGATGACTTCTTTTTCCCATTGACCATCAGCCTTCTGGCTATGGATTTTTACTTCCTTGCCACTCCCTGCGGTCACCACAAGACGGCTATCGTTGCTAAAGCTGGCCAGGTAGATACAATCTTTATGAGAAATGGTAGCTTCTTCCTCCCATGATCCATCGGTCTTCTGACCATAGATTTTCACCTTTTTATCCATACTGACGGTCACTAGATGGCGGCCATCGGCACTGAAGGTGACCAGGAAGAGCCTATGATCATGCAAAATGGTCAGTTTTTCTTCCCAGGATCCATCGTCATTCTGACTGCAAATTTTCGCAGTATGATCCCAACTGCCGACCACCAGGTGACGACTATCGGGACTGATGTCAACTGTGCTGATCGTAGCATTATGGAAAATAGTGAGTTTATGTACACATGACCCATCAGCCTTGAGATCATGGATTTTTACCTGACTATCGCGTCCGGCGGTCACTACATGGCAGCTATCGGGGCTGAAGATGGCAAAGTAGACAAAGCTATCATGGGAAATAATGGCTTTTTCTACCCATGAGCCATTGGTCTTCTGACTATAAATTTTCGCCGTATTATCGCAGCTGGCTGTCACAATGTGGGAACCATCAGGGCTGATGCGGGTTGACGTGACCGAGTAATCATGGTCAATAATCGCTTTTGTAACTGCTTTAAATGTTTTGCATTCAGACATCAGTCGAGCTTTGGTGAAATAAAACAGAGCAGGGAAATAAGAAATCTTTCGTTTCTTTATAAGTGAGTTGACTAATGCTTTATTACTTGTAGAGGGGCTGCAGCGGTAGCCAAAGACAAAGTTGTTTTTTATCCTCTACAGAAAGGATTGTCTTTAATTGATCTTGGTCTTGAGCAGTAAACCGCTGGTACCATGCTTTCTCCAAAGCATGATCATTTTTAATAACCCTGTTAAAGTAAGTACTGACCTTCCGTAAACGTACAATATCCCGAAACGCCAACAAGCGAATAATTTTGATGGTTAACTCCTCGGGCAAATCGAGCAATGAAGCTGTTTCCTTTAATTCTTTGTCAGCTGCAACGATGGACCTGCCAGCACCAAAACCAGATGGTTCTCTTGCGAACCGTGTCAGCTTGGTTGAGGGCAATAGCGAACCGATCATGCCTGAGTTGTCAGTCTTGATATCCATATCTGGCTTCTCCTTAATGAGGACCTCCCTCGATTAACAAGGACTTTTTAAATTGCTGGAGTAAATTAGAGTTGGTTGCGAAATAAAAGTTCAAAACAGGGTCTTACAACGAAGTTTCTGTCTTTCTCACAAACTCAATGGCGTCCCTTTTATTTGCCACAGTCAACCATCATTCACTCGTCCGCAGTTTATTAATTCGCACTTCATTATCGCTGCTGATGGTCAATACATGGTTACCATCGGCGCTGAAAGTGGCTGAATTGATCGAATATTTATGGGAAAGGATGGCTTTTACGACCCATGATCCATCAGTGTGCTGGCCAATAATTCTCGCCGTGCAGTCATCACTGGCGGTTACCACATGGCGACCATCAGGGCTAAAGGTGGCAGAGTTGATCGGACCATCATGGGAAAGGGTGCGCTTTTCTTTCCACAATCCATTGAGCTCAAGGCCGAAGATTATCAATGTGCCATCGTTACTGGCGGTCAGCAAATGACGATCATCAGGGCTGAAGGCGGCAGAGTTGACAGTGCCATCATGGGAAATGGTGACATTTTCTTTCCATAATCCATTGACCTGCCGACTATGAATTTTGACCTTGTCATTTCTAGCGACGGTCACCACATGGTGGCCATTGGCTGTTAGCCTGGCTGATTCGACCCAGTGACCATGGGTAATAGTGGCTTCATGTCCCCATGATCCATCAGTCTTCTCACCATAGATTTTCGCCGTGTTATCAACACTTGCCGTCACCACACGGTGGCCATCAAGGCTGAAAGTAGCTGATTTCAAACGGTAATCATGGAAGATGGTCACTTTTTCTAACCATGATCCGTTCTCTTCCAGATGGTGGATTTTCGCCTTGTGATCACCACCGACGGTCACCGCATGGCGGCCATTGGCAGAGAAGTTGACTGATAAGACCCAGTGATCATGGGTAATGAAGGCTTCTTCTTCCCATGAACCATCAGTCTTCACACCATAGATTTTCGCCGTGTTATCGAAACTGGCAGTGATCAAATGACGGCTATCGGGGCTGAATGTGACAGATGTGACCCAATTACTATGGGAAAGGATGAGCTTTTCTTCCCATGATCCATCATCCTTCTGGCTAATAATTTTTGCCGTGAAGTCGTCGCTGCAAGTTACCAAATGGCGATCATCAGGACTGAAGGAGGCTAAGCCGATAAAACCACTATGGGCAATAGTGAGTTTATGCACCCATGCCCCACCGACTTCCTGACCATAGATTTTCGACGTGTTATCCACACTGACGGTCACCACATGGTGGCCATCGGCACTGAATGTGGCTGAGGTGACGTGACCATCGTGGGAAATGACGGCTTCTTTTACCCATAATCGCTTATTTTCATTCTGACCATAGATTTTCGCCTTTCTGTCGTTACTGGCGGTCACCAGATGACGGCTATCGGCACTGAAGTTGGCTGATCTGACACGGTCACGATTGGCAATGGTTGCTTTATTCTCTAAATCAAATGTTTTACATCGAGACATCAGTCCAGCTCTGGTGAAATAGAACAAAGCAGGAAAATAAACCTTCTTTCGGTATTTTATGAGTGATTTGACTAACGCTTCATCCTTCGTAAACGGACTCAGCCAAAGCAGGAGTTGTTTTTTATCATCTGTAGGAAGGCTTGTCTTTAATTGATATTGGTGTGGTAAAGAAAACCGCTGATACCACGACTTTGCCAGAGCATGGTTGTCTTTAATAACCCTGTGTAAGTGGGTAGATACCTGTTGCAAACGGGCAATATCCCTGAGTTCCAACAAGCGAATAATTTTGAGGGTTAATTCCTCGGGCAAATCGTGCAATGAGGGTGTTTTCTTTATTTCTTTTTCAGCTACAGCGACAGACCTGCCCGCACTGTAACCCGATGGTTCTGGTGCCAATCGCGCGAACTGGGTTGTGGGCGAGGAATAACCGACCATGCTGGATTTATTATTTGCAGCATCCATCACTGATTTTCCCTGGGTTAGTATTAAGTACCTAACCAGGTACTTACCGACGATTGATAAGGAGTTTCAAAATTGATGAAGCAAATTAGAGTCGGTTTTGAAATAAAAGTTCATAAAATGGTGTCCTGAGTTTCTGTCTTTGAGCACATGCAGAATGGCGTCTGTTTTTATTTATCACAGCAAACAATCAATTAATTTTTGAATCCAGCTTCATCGATAATTTATTAAATTGCACTTTGTTATTTGTCGTGCTCGTAACGACGTATTGGCTACCAGCGCTAAAGCCGACTGAGCGGATCGATTCATCATGGGAAATAATGACTTTTTCGCCCCATGATCCATCAATCTCCTGACCATGGATTTTTGCCGTTCCATTTATATGAGTGCTCAGCAGGTAGCGGCCATCGGCACTGAAGATGGCTGATTGGAACGAATGGGAAATAATGCTTTTTTCGACCCATGATCCATCAGCCTTCCTGCCAGAGATTTTCCTGGTACCATCTTTACTGCTGGACAACAGATGGCGACTATCGGGGCTGAAGATGGCTGAGATGTCTCGGTCATAATGGGGAATCGTGAGCTTTTCCTCCCATAGTCCATCGTCCTTCCGACCAAAGATTCTCACCGTGTTAAGACTGGTGGTCACCACATAGCGACTATTGGGGCTAAAGCTGGCTGATTTGACCTCGTGATAATGGGAAATGTTGGCTTCTTGTTCCCATGCGCCATCGGTCTTCTGACCGTAGATTTTCGCGCTGTTATCGTCACTGGCTGTCACCACTCGGCAACCATCGCCGCTGAAGGTGACTGATTTGATCAATCGGTTATGGGAAATGGTGACTTTTTCTACCCATAAACCATTGATATTCTGACCGAAGATCTTCGCCTTGTAGTCATCACTGACGGTCAATACATGGCGGTTATCAGCACTAAAAATGGCAGACATGACACAGTCACTATGGCGAATGGTAGTTTCTTCTTCCCATGAACCATCGGTCTTCTGCAGGTAGATTTTCGCGGTTTTATCAAGACTGGCCGTCACCATTCGGCGACCATCGGCGCTGAAGGTGACTGAACTGATCTTGAGGTCATGGGAAATAGTGATTTTTTCTACCCATGCGCCATCGACTTCCTGACCATAGATTTTTGCCATGAAGCCGTTAATAACCATCACTAAATGACGACTATCGCCGCTAAAGGTGACAGAGTTAACCCAATCATAATCGGAAATGACAAATTTTTCTTTCCATGACTCATCATCTCCCTGCCCAAAGATTTTCACCGTTTCACTCTTACTGACGATCACCAAATGACGGCCATTGGTACTGAAGGCTGAGGTGAAATAGTCATCATGAGAAAGGGTGAGTTTACAAGCCCATGTTCCATCAGACTTCTGACCGATGATTTTCACCTTGTCATCACTACTGGCGGTCACCAGATGGCGGCCATCGGTGCTGAAGACGAAAGATTTCACCCGGTCACTATGAGTAATGACAGCCTCTGTATCTACATAATACTTTTTGTATTGGGACATCAGCCGAGCTTTGGTGAAATAGAACAGAGCAGGAAAATAAGTTTTCTTTCGTTTTTTTATGAGCGATTTGACTAACGCTTTATTCTTTGTAAATTGCCGCAGCCATTGACGGAGTTGATTTTTATCCTCCACAGGCAGGGCTGTCTTTAATTGATATTGGTCCGTTGAAGAAAACCGTTGATACCATGCTTTCTCCAAAGCAAGATCATTTATAATAACCCGGTTAAAGTAATTGCTAACCTTCCGTAAAACTGCGATATCCCGAAACTCCAGCAAGCGAATAATTTTGATAGTTAATTCCTCGGGCAAATCCAGCAATGAAGCTGTTTTCTTTAATTCTTTGTCAGCTGCAGCTACAGACCTGCCAGAACCAAAACCAGATGGCTTCCAGCCGGATCGTACGAGCTTGATTGGGGGCGATGATGACCCGACCATGCCTAAGTTGTCAGTCCTGGAATCCATATCCGACTTCTCCTTAATTAAGTACCTAACCAGTTACTTAGCCCCCCTCGATTAGCAGGACGTCCAAAATTGATGTAGAAAGTTAGAGTCGGTTTTGAAATAAAAGTTCATAAAATGGTGTTTTAATCTGTCTTTGAGCACATACAGAATGGCGCCCCGTTTATTTGCCACAGCAAACAATCACTTGTTCATCCTTAGTTTAATAATTCGCACTTTATTATCGCTGCTGATGGTCAATATATGGTTACCATCGGCGCTGAAAGTGGCTGATTGGATCGAACGTTTATGGGAAAGGATGGCTTTTACGACCCATGATCCATCAGTGTGCTGGCCAATGATTCTCGCCGTGCCGTCATCACTGCCGGTTACCACATGGCAACCATCGGGGCTAAAGGTGGCAGAGTTGACCCAACCATTATAGAAAAAGGTGCGTTTCTCTTCCCATGATCCATTGATCTTGAGGTCACAGATTCTCACCGTGCCATCGTAACTGGCGGTCACCACATGGCGGTCATCAGGGCTGAAGGTGGCTGAGTTGACCCAATCATTATGGGACAGGGTGAGCTTTTCTACCCATGATCCATTGACCTGCCGGCTATGGATTTTGACCTTGTAATCTCCACCAGCGGTCACCAAATGGCGGCCATTGGCAGTTAAGTTGGCTGATATAACCCGGCTATCATGGGAAATAATGGCTTCTTGTTCCCATGAGCCATCAGTCTTCTGACCATAGATTTTCGCCGTGTTATCCAAACTGGCCGTCACCAAATGATGGCCATCGACGCTGAAGGTAGCTGACTCCACGTAATCATCATGGGAAATGGTCACTTTTTCTAACCATGACCCATTTTCTTCCAGGTGGTGGATTTTCACCTTGTGATCATCACCGGCGGTCAGCGCATAGCTACCATCAGCGCTAAAAGCGACTAATTGGATCCAGTGATCATGGATAATGATGGCTTCTTCTTCCCATGATCCATCAGTCCTCTCACCATAAATTTTCGCCGTGTTATCGAAACTGCCGGTCATCACACGACGGCTATCAGAGCTGAATGTGACAGAGTCGACCCAGTGATTATGGGAAATGATGAGTTTTTCTTCCCATGACCCACCATCCTTCTGGCTAATAATTTTCGCCGTGTGGTCGTCACTGCCCGTTATCAAATGCAGACCATCTGGGCTGAAAGAGGCTGAGATGATGAAACCATTATGGGAAATGGTGAGTTTATGTACCCATGACCCACCGACTCCCTGCCCATAGATTTTCGCCGTGTGATCCTTACTGATCGTCAACACGTGGCGGCCATCGGCACTGAATGTGGCTAAGGTGACGTCACGATCGTGGGAAATAGTGGCTTGTTTTACCCATAATCGCTTATTGTTCTTCTGGCCATAGATTATCGCCTTTTTGTCGTTACTGGCGGTCACCACATGACGGCTATCCGCGCTGAAGTTGGCCGATCTGACACGGTCGTAGTGGGCAATGGTAGCTTTTTTCTCTAAATCAAATGTTTTAAATTGAGACATTAGTCCAGTTTTTGCGAAATGAAACAAAGCAGGAAAATAAACTTTCTTTCGGTATTTTATGAGTGATTCGACTAACGCTTCATCCTCCGTAAACGGCCTCAGCCAACGACGAAGTTGTTTTTTATCTTCTGCAGGAAGGCTTGTCTTTAATTGATATTGATATGGTGAAGAAAACCGCTGATACCATGCCTTTGCCAGAGCATGATTGTTTTTAATTACCCTGTGTAAGTGAGTCGATACCTGTTGTAATCGGGCAATATCCCGAAGTTCCAACAAGCGAATAATTTTAATAGTTAATTCCTCGGGCAAATCGTGCAATGAAGCAGTTTTCTGTATTTCTATTTCGGGTACAGCAATGAACCTACCTGCACTGACACCAGATGATTCCCCCTCCGATCGCGCGCGACCAGCTGACGGCAAGATTGAACCGGCTATGCCGGGTTGACTATTGATAGAATCCAAACCTGATTTCTCCTGTGTTAGAATTCTCCCTCAATTAAAAAAGAGCTTTCAAAACTGATGCAATTAATCAGAGTAGGTTGTGAAATAAAAGTTCACTAATTGGGGTTAAGTGCTAATTGACATCCTCCTCCACCGGAATCAGGGCTGTCGCAAAACTCTGGTTCCCATTCTCCAGAGGGTGTCGCAACAGTAGCGAGCAAAGCTGAGACAAGGCAAAAAGTGGCGAAAAAGCACAGTTTACAGCGAGTGAATGAGCAGTTTGAGTCACTTTTTAACGCAGTATCAGCGAAGCGCAGCACTTTTGCGACACCTTCTCCAGGCGTGGGAACCCGTAACTTATCTCATGCTGTAGAGTCCGGTTTTCAGTGGAGGTATGCATTCACGCGCAGAGCGTCGCTGGATTCAAGCAGTTGGCCGACTCAAGGCTGTGAAAACTCATACGATTGGTAGAGTTCAATCATGGTTTTGTGAGCCAAATTATCGTAGTCGTTTATTTTTGACTGCTTGATTCATTTTTTTGGTCTTACACGTCATCATTTTACTGAATAACTTTGGTGAGATGGCATCGTGTGTCTTTTAAACCTTTGCAGTCGTTTTTCCACGTTTTATCGAGTTTGACGCCATTCCCAAAGTGAAAGTTTGAGCCGTTCCGGTGAATCTTAAGCAAGATCAATTATATATTAGTTTCTAACTTATAAAATTTTTCTATGACCAGACTTTTTCTATTTTTGATTTCTCTCCTTACTTTTTCTTCGCTTCGATAGGCTGGGGATAAGGCCCAATAGGTACTAAAAATCGAGGTAACGACACAAACGGCGAATTTGATTCAGGCGCTTTGCTTTTCCAGATATCCAATGCTACTTTCCATCGTAATGTAAATTTTAGATCACTCTAGTATGAGACTCACAAATACGACTTTAGTGTTATTAATATGTTTACTTTCTTGTTATTCAAGCGCAACAGTACTTTCGACTGCTACTCGCCTCATCTCACTAAACGACAAAGCTTTAGCAATATCATTTAAAAAAAATGAAGCTAGTCATAGAATGCTTGTGAGTGCTAGTGAATCATCTGGGCTTTCAGGTATGATTGAGGCAACTAGAATGATGAGAGCAGTGCTTTCAAGTGAAAGTCGATCTAACCCGACAGATCCTAAAGATATATATTTAGGGCAATTATGGAACTTGGCAGAAATCGGCATAGGTAGTGATCCGTTAGATCTGATGGCGACTTTTTCTGAATTTTCTCCAGTGTCTCGGTCAGGTGGTTCACTTGATAGAGCTTTTGAGGTTTTGCAAAGAAACAAAAGTTTGAATGAAGACTTAAAGAAGGTCTTGCTCATGGTATTGAAAATACTTAATGAGAGTAGTGAGATTATAAACTCATTTACTGAATTAGGACTAATAGAGAAGCTTCAAGAAATAAAAGAAGAGATTGAGGAGTTGGGTCAAAGTGAATAAAAAAAAGAATTCGTAAATGTTCGCAGCCAATTACAGAGTTGTTCTTTATCCTCTGTGGGAAGACTCGTCTTTAATTGATATTGGTGTGGTGAAGAAAACCGCTGAAACCATGCCTTTGCCTGGCATGATTGTCTTTTACAACCCTGTGTAGGTGAGTCGATACCTGCTGTAATCGGGCAATATCCCCAAGTTCCAACAAGCGAATAATTTTAATGGTTAATTCCTCAGGCAAATCGTGCAATGAGGCTGTTTCCTTTATTTCTTTTTCAGCAACAACGATAGACCTGCCCGCACTGTAATCAGACGGTTCTCTGGCCCGATCTTGCGAGCATGGCTTGGGGCGAGGAATAACCGACCCTGCCGGAGCTATTATCAGCAGTATCCGAAACCGATTTTTCCCGGGTTAGTATGACCAGTAATAAGGACGTTCAAAATTGATGAAGTAAATTAGAGTCGGTTTTGAAATAAAAGTTCATAAAATAGTCTTAAGTACAATTAACGAACTTTCTGTCTTTCGGCGCATGCAGAATCGTGCCCCTTTTATTTGTAACAGTAAACCATCACTCGCTCATCCGCAGTTTAATAATTCGCACTTTATTATCGCTACTGATAGTCAATGTATGGTTACCATCGGCGCTGAAAGTGGCTGATTCGATCGAACGTTTATGGGAAAGGATGCCTTTTACGACCCATGATCCATCAGTGTGCTGGCCAATGATTCTCGCCGTACAGTCATCACCGACAGTTACCACATGACGACCATCAGGGCTGAAGGTGGCAGAGTTGACAGAATCATTATGGAAAAAAGTACGTTTTTCTTCCCATGATCCATCAATCTTAAGGCCGAAGATTCTCACCGTACCATCGTAACTGGCGGTCAACAGATGGCGGTCATCAGGGCTGAAGGTGGCTGAGTTGACAGAGTCATCGTGGGAAATGGTGACATCTTCTTTCCATAATCCATTGAACTGTCGGCTATGGATTTTGACCTTGTTATCTTCACTGACGGTCACCACATGACGGCCATTGGCAGTGAAATTGGCTGTTAAGACCCAGTGATCATTGGTAATGGTGGCTTCTTGTTCCCATGTTCCATCAGTCTTCGCACCATAGATTTTCGCCGTCTTATCGAAACTGGCCGTCACCAAACGGTGGCCATCGACGCTGAAGTTAGCTGCGTTCACAAAGTCATCATGGGAAATGGTCACTTTTTCTAACCATGATCCATTCTCTTCCCGATGGAGGATTTTCGCCTTGTGATCATCACCGACGGTCACCACATAAATACCATCGGAGCTAAAGGTGGCCGAATCAATCGAATCATCATGAGAAATGATAGCTTTTTCTTCCCATGATCCGTCGTCCTGCTGGCAGAGGATTTTCGCCGTGTTATCGTAACTGCTGGTCATCACATGACGGCTATCGGAGCTAAAGATGACAGAGTTAACCCAATCATTGTGGGAAAGGGTGAGCTTTTCTTCCCATGATCCATCATCCTTCTGGCTAATGATTTTCGCCGTGCAATCGCCACTGCCAGTTACCAAATGGCGACCATCAGGGCTAAAGGAGACTGAGCCGATAAGAAAATTATGGGAAATGGTGAGTTTATGTACCCATGACCCATCAACGCCCTGACCATAGATTTTCGACGTGTCATCCAAACTCGCGGTTACCAAATGGCGGCTATCGGAACTGAATGTGGCTGAGATGACGTCAAAAGCGTGGGGTATGGTGGTTTTTTTTATCCATGATTCATTGTCCTTCTGGCTATAGATTTTCACCTTTTTGTCGTCACTGGCGGTCACTACATGAAGGCCATCAGCGCTGAAGTTTGCTGATCGGACCCGGCCATCATGGGTAATGGTTGCTTTTTTCTCTAAATTAAATGTCTTACATCGAGACATCAGTCCGGTTCTGGTGAAATGAAACAAAGCAGGAAAATAAACTTTCTTTCGGTATTTTATGAGTGATTCGACTAACGCTTCATCCTTCGTAAACGTCCTCAGCCAACGACGAAGTTGTTTTTTATCTTCTGAAGGAAGGCTTGTCTTTAATTGATATTGGTGCGGTAAAGAAAACCGTTGATACCACGCCTTTGCCAGAGCATGATTATCTTTTACAACCCTGTGTAAGTGAGTAGATACCTGTTGTAAGCGGACAATATCCCGCAGTCCCAACAAACGAATAATTTTGATGGTTAATTCCTCGGGCAAATCGTGCAATGAGGCTGTTTTCTTTATTTCTTTTTCAACGACAGCGATAGACCTGCCCGCAATGTAACCAGACGGTTCTCGGCCCGATCCTGGGAGCCTGGCTGGGGGCGAGGAATAACCGACTCTGCCGGAGCTATTATCAGCAGGATCCATAACTGATTTTTCCTGGGTTAGTATTACCAGCGATTAACAAGGACGTTCAAAATTGATGAAGAAAATTAGAGTCGATTTTGAAATAAAAGTTCATAACATGGTGTTAATTACAATTAACGAAGTTTCTGTCTTTCAGCACATGCAGAATAATGCCCCTTTTGTTTGTCACAGTAAACAATCGTTCACTCATCCGTAGTTTAATAATTCGCACTTTATTATCCCTGCTGATAGTCAATACATGGTTACCATCGGCGCTGAAAGTGGCTGATCGGATCGAACGTTTGTGGGAAATAATGGCTTTTACGACCCATGATCCATCGGTGTGCTGGCCAATGATTCTCGCCGTGCCGTCATCACTGGCGGTTACCACATGGCGACCATCATGGCTAAAAGTGGCTGAGTTGACCGAATCATTATGGGTATTGATACGTTTTTCATCCCATGATCCGTCCTTCAGGCCGTAGATTCTCACCGTGCCATCCTTACTGGCGGTCACCACATGTTGGCCATCAGGGCTGAAGGTGGCTGAGTTGATAGTGCCATCATGGGAAATGGTGACATTTTCTACCCATGATCCATTGACCTGTTGGCTATGGATTTTGACCTTGTCATCTTCACCGACGGTCATCACATGGCAGACATCGGGACTGAAGGCGGCTGAATTGACCCAGTGATCATGGGAAATAGTGGCTTCTCGTTCCCATGAGCCATCAGTCTTCTCACCGTAGATTTTCGCTGTGTTATCAAGACTGGCCGTCACCACATGATGGCCATCGACGCTGAAGGTAGCTGACCTCACAAAATCACCATGGGAAACGGTCACTTTTTCTAACCATGATCCATTCTGTTCCAGGTGGTGGATTTTCGCCTTGCGATCATCACCGACGGTCAATGCATAGCTACCATCAGCGCTAAAGGTGGCTGATCTGATCCAATGGTTATGGGAGATGGTGACTTTTTCTTCCCATGATCCATCGTCCCGCAGGCGGAGGATTTTCGCAGTGTGATCGGCACTGACGGTCAACACATGCCGACTATCGGAGCTGAAGGTGGCAGAGTTGACCCAATCATTATGGGAAAGGGTAAGCTTTTCTTCCCATGATCCATCATCCTTCTGGCTAATAATTTTCGCCGTGTGGTCGTTACTGGCGGTTATCAAATGCAGACCATCCGGGCTGAAAGAGGCTGACTTGATGAAATTATTATGGGAAATGGTGAGTTTATGTACCCATGACCCATCGACTCCCTGACCATAGATTTTCGACGTTTCATCAAAACTGACGGTCACCACATGGCGGCCATCGGCACTGAAGGTGGCAGAGTTGACGTCTTGATTGTGGGAAATGGTTGCTTTTTCTACCCATGTTCCCTTGTCATTCTGGCTATAGATTTTCGCCTTTCTGTCGTTACTGGCGGTCACCACATGAAGGCCATCGGCACTGTAGTTGGCTGATCTGACAGAGCCATCATGGGTAATCGTTGTTTTTTTCTCTAAATTAAATGTCTTACACTGAGACATCAGTCCGGTTCTGTTGAAATAGAACAAAGCAGGAAAATAAACTTTCTTTCGGTATTTTATGAGTGATTCGACTAACGCTTCATCCTTCGTAAACGTCCTCAGCCAACGACGAAGTTGTTTTTTATCTTCTGAAGGAAGGCTTGTCTTTAATTGATATTGGTGTGGTAAAGAAAACCGTTGATACCACGCCTTTGCCAGAGCATGATTATCTTTTACAACCCTGTGTAAGTGAGTGGATACCTGTTGTAAGCGGACAATATCCCGCAGTTCCAACAAACGAATAATTTTGATGGTTAATTCCTCGGGCAAATCGTGCAATGAGGCTGTTTTCTTTATTTCTTTTTCAGCGACAGCGATAGACCTGCCCGCACTGTAACCAGACGGTTCTCGGCCCAATCGTGGGAGCCTGGATGGGGGCGAGGAATAACCAACTCTGCTGGAGCTATTATCAGCAGGAACCATAACTGATTTTTCCTGGGTTAGTATTACCAGCGATTAACAGGGACGTTCAAAATTGATGAAGAAAATTATGAAATAAAAGTTCATAACATTGTCTTAAGTGCCATTGAAGTGGCTTCTGTCGTTCAGCGCATGCAGAATGACGCCCCTTTTTATTTGTCACAGTAAACAATCATTCATCCGTAGTTTAATAATTCGCACTTTATTATCCCAACTGATCGTTAATACATGGTTACCATCGGCGCTGAAAGTGGCTGATTGGATCGAACGTTTATGGGAAAGGATGGCTTTTACGACCCATGATCCATCAGTGTGATGGCCAATGATTCTCGCCGTGCCGTCATCACTGGCGGTTACCACATGGCGACCATCAGGGCTGAAGGTAGCAGATTTGACATAATCATTATGGAAAAAGGTACGTTTTTCTTCCCATGATCCATCGACCTTCAGGCCATAGATTCTCACCGTGCAATCATTACTGGCGGTCACCAGATGGCGGCTATCAGGACTGAAGGTGGCTGATTTGACAAGGCCACCATGGGAAATGGTGATATTTTCTTTCCATAATCCATTGACCTGCCGACTATGGATTTTAACCTTTTTATCTGCTCCGACAGTCAACACATGGCAGCCATTGGCAGATAATTTGGCTGATACGACCCGGTGATCATGGGAAATAGTGGCTTCTCGTTTCCATGAGCCATCCGTCTTCTCACCATAGATTTTCGCTGTTTTATCGAAACTGGCCGTCACCAAATGGTGGCCATCGAGGCTGAAGGTAGCTGACCGCACAGATTCACCATGGGAAATGGTCACTTTTTCTAACCATGATCCATTCTCTTCCCGGTGGTGGATTTTCGCCTTGCAATCATCACCGACAGTCACCGCATAGCTACCATCAGTGCTAAAAGCGACTGATCGGATCCAATGATTATGGGAGATGGTGACTTTTTCTTCCCATGATCCATCGTCCCGCAGGTGGAGGATTTTGGCGGTGTGATCGATGCTGGCGGTCATCGCTTGACGGCTATCGGAGCTGAAGGTGACAGATCTGACCCAATTATTATGGAAAAGGGTGAGTTTTTCTTCCCATGATCCATCATCCTTCTGGCTAATTAATTTCACGGTGTAGTCGTCACTGGCGGTTATCAAATGCAAACCATCTGGGCTGAAAGAAGCTGAATTGATGTAATCATTATGGGAAATGGTCAGTTTATGTACCCATGCCCCATCGACCTGACCATAGATTTTCGACGTTTCATCGAAACCGACGGTGAACACATGGCGGCTATCGGCACTGAATGCGGCTGAGTTGACTGCAAGATTGTGGGAAATGGTTGCTTTTTCTACCCAGGTTCCTTTGTCATTCTGGCCATAGATTTTCGCCTTTGTGTCGTCACTGCCGCTCACCACATGAAGGCCATCGGCACTGAAGTTTGCTGATCTGATCCGGCCATCATGGGTAATGGTTGCTTTTTTCTCTAAATTGAATGTCTTGCACCGAGACATCAGTCCAGTTCTGGTGAAATGAAACAAAGCAGGAAAATAAACTTTCTTTCGGCATTTTATGAGTGTTTCAACTGATGCTTCATCCTTCATAAACGGCCTCAGCCAACGACGAAGTAGTTTTTTATCTTCCGAAGGAAGGTTTGTCTCTAATTGATATTGGTGCGGTAAAGAAAACCGCTGATACCATGCCTTTGCCAAAGCATGATTGTCTTTAATTACCCTGTGTAAGTAAGTAG
This sequence comes from Endozoicomonas sp. 8E, assembly GCF_032883915.1. Lineage (NCBI taxonomy): Bacteria > Pseudomonadati > Pseudomonadota > Gammaproteobacteria > Oceanospirillales > Endozoicomonadaceae > Endozoicomonas > Endozoicomonas sp. 8E. The sequence goes on from NZ_CP120717.1 coordinate 4,759,081, forward strand.
ATACCTGTTGCAAGCGGACAATATCCCGAAGTTCCAAAAAACGAATAATTTTAATGGCTAATTCCTCGGGCAAATCGTTCAATGAGGCTGTTTTCTTTATTTCTTTTTCAGCGACCGCGATAGACCTGCCCGCACTGTAACCCGATGGGTTTCCGGCCAATCGTGCGAACTTGGTTGGGAGCGAGGAATAACCGACCATGCAGGATTTATTATTTGCAGCATCCATCACTGATTTTCCTTGGGCTGATGTTACCGACAATTGATAATGAGGTTCAAAATTGATGAAACAAATTAGAGTCGGTTTTTAAATAAAAGTTCATAAAAGGGTGTCCTGAGTTTCTATCTTTCAGCACATGCAACATGGCGGCCCTTTTATTTGTGACAGCAAACAATCATTTATTCATCCGTAGTTTATGAATTCGCACTTTATTATCGCTACTGACAGTCAATATGTGGTTACCATCAGTGCTGAAAGTGGCTGATTTAATCGTTTTTTTTTGGGAAATGATAGCTTTTACGACCCATGATCCATCAGTTTGCTGGCCGATGATTCTCGCCGTGCAGTCATTATTGGCGGTTACCACATGGCGGCCATCGGGGCTAAAGGTGGCTGAGTTGACGGAATGCTTATGGTAAAAGGTACGTTTTTCTTCCCATGATCCATCGACCTTCAGGCCATAGATTCTCAACAAGCCATCCTCACTGGCGGTCACCACATGGCGGTCATCAGGGCTGAAAATGGCTGAGTTGACATCGCCACCATGAAAAATGGTGACACTTTCTTCCCATGATCCATTGACCTGTCGGCTATGGATTTTGACATTGTAATATTCACTGACGACCAACACATGGCGGCCATTGGCAGTTATGTTAGCTAATACGAGCCATTGATCATGGGAAATGGTGGCTTCTTCTTCCCATGAGCCATCAGCCTTCTCACCATAGATTTTCGCCGTGTCATCGAAACTGGACGTCACTAGATGGTGGTCATCGACGCTGAAGGTAGCTAAACACACAGAGTCATCATGGGAAATGGTCACTTTTTCTAACCATGATCCGTTCTCTTCCAGGTGGTGGATTTTCACCTTGTAACCATCATCGACAGTCACCGCATAAATGCAATCGGCGCTAAACGTAGCCGACCGGATCAAATCATCATGAGAAATGATAATTTTTTCTTCCCATGATCCATCGTCTCTCTGCGCGAGGATTTTCGCTGTTTTATCGGAACTGCCGGTCATCACATGGCGGCTATCGGAGCTGAAGGTGGCAGAGTTGACCCAATCATTATGGGAAAGGGTAAGTTTTTCTTCCCATGATCCATCATCCTTCTGGCTAATTAATTTTGCCGTGTGGTCGTTACTGGCGGTTATCAAATGCAGACCATCTGGGCTGAAAGAGGCTGAGTTGATGAAATTATTATGGGAAATGGTCAGTTTATGTACCCATGATCCATCGACTCCCTGACCATAGATTTTCAAGGTTTTATCGGAACTGACGGTTACCAGATGGCGGCTATCGGCACTGAAGCTGGCTGAGCTGACGTCATGATCGTGGGAAATGGTTGCTTTTTCTACCCATGCTCCTTTGTCATTCTGGCCGTAGACTTTCACCTTTTTGTCGTTATAGGCGGTCGTCACCACATGACGGCTATCGGCGCTGAAGTCGGCTGATCTGACAAAGGTACGATGGGCAATGGTCGTTTTTTTCTCTAAGTTAAATATTTTACATTGAGACATCAGTCTAGTTTTGGCGAAATAAAACAAAGCAGGAAAATAAACTTTCTTTCGGCATTTTATGAGTGATGCGACTAACGCTTTATCCTTCGCAAACGGCCTCAGCCAAAGACGGAGTTGTTTTTTATCTTCTGCAGGAAGGCTTGTCTTTAATTGATATTGGTGTGGTGAAGAAAACCGCTGAAACCATGCCTTTTCCAGAGCGTGATTATCTTTAACAACCCTGTGTAAGTGAGTCGATACCTGTTGTAAGCGGACAATATCCCGAAGTTCCAACAAGCGAATAATTTTGATGATTAATTCCTCGGGCAAATCATGCAATGAGGCTGTTCTCTTTATTTCTTTTTCAGCGACGGCGATAGACCTGCCCACTCTGTCACCAGAGGGTTCTGCGCCCGATCGTGTAAGCCGGCTTGGAGGCAAGGAAGTTCCAACGACGCCGGAGTTATTATTTGCACTGTGCATACCTGATTTTCCCCGGACTGGTATTGCCGCCGATTAACAAGGAGGTTCAAAATTGATGGAGAAATTTAGAGTTGGATTTGAAATAAAAGTTCAAAACATGGACTTAAAAGTTTCTGTCTTTCAGTAAGTACCTGGCCAGTTGGTTTCGCATATTCTGGCGAGAGGATTTTTTCATCCTTCAAGGCGCAACGACGGGCGCGTAGCCATAGCTACGCAACCAGAGTTGGAACGCAGAAGGATGGAAAAAGCCGCCGTCCAGAATATGCGAAACCAACTGGTTAGGTACTTACATGCAGAATGGCGCCCCTTTTATTTATCACAATCATCAATCATTCACTCATCCGTAGTTTAATAATTCGCACTTTATTATCGCTACTGATAGTTAATACATGGTAACCGTCGGCGCTGAAAGTGGCTGATTTGATCGAACGTTTATGGGAAAGGATGGCTTTTACAACCCATGATCCATCAGTGTGCTGGCCAATGATTCTTGCCGTGCGGTCATCGCTGGCAGTTAGCACATGGCGACCATCGGAGCTGAAGGTGGCAGAGTTGACAGAATCATTGTGGTAAAAGGTACGTTTTTCTTCCCATGATCCATCGACCTTCAGGCCATAAATTCTCACCGTGCGATCATTACTGGCGGTCACCACATGCTGACCATCAGGGCTGAAAGTGGCTGAGTTGATAGCGTCATCATGGGAAAAGGTGACATTTTCTTTCCATAATCCATCAACCTGTCGGCTACGGATTTTGATCATGTCATCTTCACTGACGGTCAGCACATGGCTGCCATTGGCAGTTAAGTGGCCTGTTAAGACCCATTCATCGTGGGAAATAGTGGCTTCTCGCTCCCATGAGCCATCCGTCTTTTCACCATAGATTTTCGCCGTTTTATCTAAACTGGTCGTCACCAGATGTTGCCCATCGGCGCTGAAGTTAGCCGAGCTCACACGCTGCTCATGGGAAATGGTCACTTTTTCTAACCATGATCCATTCTCTTCCAAATGGTGGATTTTCGCCTTGTGATCAACACTGACGGTCACCACATGGTTACCATCCGCGCTAAAGGTAGCTGACTGGATCAAGCCATTATGATAAATGATGATTTTTTCTTCCCAGGATCCATCGTCTCTCTGTGCGAAGATTTTCGCAGTGTGATCGAAACTGATGGTCATCACATGACGGCTATCGGAGCTGAAGACAGAGTTGACCCAGTGATTATGGGAAAGGGTGAGCCTTTCTTCCCATGATCCATCATCTTTCTGGCTAATGATTTTCGCCGTGTGGTCGCTACTGCCAGTTACCACATGGTGACCATCAGGGCTGAAGGAGGCAGAGCAGATCAAACCATTATGGGAAATGGTGAGTTTATGTACCCATGACCCACCAACTCCCTGACCATAGATGTTCGAAGTGTCAAAACTGACGGTCACCACATGGCGGCTATCGGCACTGAATTTGGCTGAGGTGACTAGAAAGGCGTGAGGTAGGGTGGCTTTTTTTATCCATGATTCATTGTCCTTTTGGCCATAGATTTTCGCCTTTTTGTCGTTACTGGCGGTCAACACATGAAGGCCATCGGCGCTGAAGCTTGCTGAACTGACAAAGTCATCGTGGGTAATGGTAGCTTTTTTCTCTAAATTAAATGTTTTACATTGAGACATAAGCCCAGCTCTGGTGAAATGAAACACAGCAGGAAAATAGACTTTCTTTCGGTATTTTATGAGTGATTCGACTAACGCTTCATCCTCCGTAAACGGCCTCAGCCAAAGACGGAGTTGTTTTTTATCTTCTGCAGGAAGGCTTGTCTTTAATTGATATTGGTGTGGTGAAGAAAACCGCTGATACCATGCCTTTGCAAGAGCATGATTGTCTTTAATTACCCTGTGTAAGTGAGTCGATACCTGTTGCAAGCGGACGATATCCCTAAGTTCCAACAAGCGAATAATTTTGATGGTTAATTCTTCGGGCAAATCGTGCAATGAGGCTGTTTTCTTTATTTCTTTTTCAACAACCGCGATAGACCTGCCCGCACTGTAACCCGATGGTTCTCGGCCCGATCGTGTAAGCTGGGTTGGGGGCAAGGAAGACCCAACAATGCCGGAGTTATTATCTGCGCTATGCATACCTTATTTTCCCTGGACCAGTATTGCCGTCGATAAACAAAGAGGTTCAGAATTGATGGAGAAGTTTAGAGTTGGATTTGAAATAAAAGTTCAAAACATGGACTTAAAAGTTTCTGTCTTTCAGCGAATAATAAGGACATCCAAAATTGATGAAGCAAATTAGAGTTAGTTTTGAAATAAAAGTTCACAAAATCCTGTCCTGATTTTCTGTCTTTCAGCACATGAAGAATGGCGCCCTTTTATTTGTCACAGCAAACAATCATTTATTCATCCGTAGTTTATTAATTCGCACTTCATTATCACTACTGATAGTCAATACATGGTCGCCATCGGCGCTGAAAGTGGCTGATATGATCGGACATTTATGGGAAATGATGGCTTTTACGACCCATGATCCATCAGTTTGCTGGCCAATGATTCTCGCCGTGCAATCGTCACTGGCGGTTACCACATGGCGACCATCAGGGCCAAAGGTGGCAGAGTGGACAGAATCATTATGGTAAAAGGTACGTTTTTTTTCCCATGATCCCTCCTTCAGGCCGTAGATTATCACCATGCCATCGCTGTCGGCAGTCACTAAGTGGTGGCCATCAGGGCTGAAGATGGCTGAGTTGACATCGTCATCATGGGTAAAGGTGACATTTTCTTTCCATAATCCATTGACCTGCTGGCTATGAATTTTAACCTTGTTATCTCCACCGAAGGTCACCACATGTTGGCCGTCAGCACAGAAGCTGGCTGAGACGAACCAGTGAGCATGGGAAATGGTGGCTTCTTGTTCCCATGATCCATCAGCCTTCTCACCGTAGATTTTTGCCGTTTTATCAAAACTGGCCGTCACTAAATGGTGGCCATCGACGCTGAAAGTAGCTGAGTGCAGACATTTATTATGGGAAATGGTCACTTTTTCTAACCATGATCCGTTCTCTTCCAGATGGTGGATCTTCGCCTTGTTATCATTACTGATGGTCACCACATAAATACCATCGGCGCTAAAGGTGGCCGAATCAATCGCATCATCATGGGAAATGATCGCTTTTTCTTGCCATGATCCATCGTCCTGCTGGCAGAGGATTTTCACCGTGTTATCGTAACTGCTGGTCATCACATGACGGCTGTCGGAGCTGAAGGAGGCAGAGTTGACCCAATCATTATGGGAAAGGGTGAGCTTTTCTTCCCATGATCCATCATCCTTCTGGCTAATAATTTTCGCCGTGTGGTCGCCACTGGCGGTTACCGCATGACGACCATCAGGGCTGAAGAAAGCTGAGTTGATGTAATCATTATGGGAAATAGTGAGTTTGTGTACCCATGACCCATCGACTCCCTGACCATAGATTTTCGACGTGTCATCCAGGCTGACGGTCACCACATGGCGACTATCGGCACTGAAGGTGGCTGAGCTGACGTCAAGATCATGGGAAATGATTGCTTTTTCTACCCATGTTCCTTTGTCATTCTGGCCGTAGATTTTCGCCTTTTTGTCGTCACTGGCTGTCACCACATGGCGGCCATCGGCGCTGAAGTCTGCTGATCTGACACAGTCACGATGGGTAATGGTAGTTTTTTTCTCTAAGTTAAATATTTTACATTGAGACATCAGTCCAGTTTTAGCGAAATAAAACAAAGCAGGAAAATAAGCTTTCTTTCGGTATTTTATGAGTGATGCGACTAACGCTTCATCCTCCGTAAACGGCCTCAGCCCGAGACGGAGTTGTTTTTTATCTTCTGCAGGAAGGCTTGTCTTTAATTGATATTGGTGCGGTAAAGAAAACCGCTGATACCACGCCTTTGCCAGAGCGTGATTGTTATTGATAACCCCGTGCATGTGAGTCGATACCTGTTGTAAGCGGACAATATCCCGAAGTTCCAACAAGCGAATAATTTTGATGATTAATTCCTCGGGCAAATCATGCAATGAGGCTGTTCTCTTTATTTCTTTTTCAGCGACGGCGATAGACCTGCCCGCTCTGTAACCCGATGGTTCTCCGCCCGCTCGTGTAAGCTGGGTTGTAGGCAAGGAAGTTCCAACGACGCCGGAGTTATTATTTGCACTGTGCATACCTGATTTTCCCCGGACTTGTATTGCCGTCGATTAACAAGTCGATTAACAAGGAGGTTCAAAATTGATGGAGAAATTTAGAGTTGGATTTGAAATAAAAGTTCAAAACATGGACTTAAAAGTTTCTGTCTTTCAGTAAGTACCTGGCCAGTTGGTTTCGCATATTCTGGCGAGAGGATTTTTTCATCCTTCAAGGCGCAACGACGGGCGCGTAGCCGTAGCTACGCAACCAGAGTTGGAACGCAGAAGGATGGAAAAAGCCGCCGTCCAGAATATGCGAAACCAACTGGTTAGGTACTTACATGCAGAATGGTGCCCCTTTTATTTGTCACAGTCATCAATCATTCACTCATCCGTAGTTTAATAATTTGCACTTTATTATCGCTACTGATAGTTAATACATGGTAACCATCGGCGCTGAAAGTGGCTGATTTTATTGAACATTTATGGGGAAGGATGGCTTTTACGACCCATGATCCATCAGTGTGCTGGCCAATGATTCTCGCCGTGCAGTCATCGCTGGCCGTTAGTACATGGCGACCATCGGAGCTGAAGGTGGCAGAGTTGACAGAATCATTATGGCAAAAGGTACGTTTTTCTTCCCATGATCCATCGACCTTCAGGCCATAAATTCTCACCGTGCGATCATTACTGGCGGTCACCACATGCTGACCATCAGGGCTGAAAGTGGCTGATTTGATAAAGTCATCATGAGAAATGGTGACATTTTCTCTCCATGATCCAGTGACCTGTCGGCTATGAATTTTGACCTTGTTATCTCCACCGAAGGTCACCACATGGCGGCCATTGGAAGTTAAATTGGCTGATTCGACCCAGTGAGCATGGGAAATGGTGGCTTCTTCTTCCCATGATCCATCAGCCTTCTCGCCATAGATTTTTGCCGTGTTATCGAGACTGGCCGTCACCAAATGATGGCCATCGACGCTGAAGGCGGCTGACTGCACAAAATCATCATGGGAAATAGTCACTTTTTCTAACCATGATCCATTCTCTTCCAGGTGGTGGATTTTCGCCTTGCGATCATCTCCGACGGTCACCACATGCCTACCATCGGCGCTAAAGGTAGCTGAATAGACCTCGCTATTATGAGAAATGATGACTTTTTCTTCCCATGATCCATCGTCCCGCTGTTCGAAGATTTTCGCTGTATGGTCGAAACTCGTGGTGATCACATGACGGCTACTGGGGCTGAAAGTGGCAGATCTGACCCAATCATTATGGGAAATGGTGAGTTTGTGTTCCCATGACCCATCATCCTTTTGGCTAATGATTTTCGCCGTGCAGTCGCCACTGCGAGTTACCAAATGGCGACCATCCGGGCTAAAGGAGGCTGAGTTGACAGAATCATTATGGGAAATGGTGAGTTTATGTACCCATGACCCAGCAACTCCCTGACCGTAGATTTTCGACGTGTTATCGTAACTGGCGGTTACCAAATAGCAGCCATCCGGGCTGAAGCTGGCTGAGTTTATGTCAAGATTGTGGGAAATGATGGCCTTTTCTACCCATGTTTCTTTGCCATTCTGACCGTAGATTTTCGCCTTTGTGTCTTTACTTGCGGTCAACACATGACGGCTATCGTCGCTGAAGTTTGCTGAACCGACAAAGCCATAATGGGTAATGGTTGCTTTTCTCTCTAAATTAAATGCCTTACACCGAGACATCAGTCCGGTTCTGGTGAAATGAAACAAGGCAGGAAAATAAACTTTCTTTCGGCATTTTATGAGTGATGCGACTAACGCTTCATCCTCCGTAAACGGCCTCAGCCAGAGACGGAGTTGTTTTTTATCTTCTGAAGGAAGGCTTGTCTTTAATTGATATTGGTGTGGTGAAGAAAACCGTCGAAACCATGCCTTTGCCAGAGCGTGATTATCTTTAACAACCCTGTGTAAGTGAGTCGATACCTGTTGCAAGCGGACAATATCCCGAAGTTCCAACAAACGAATAATTTTGATGGTTAATTCTTCGGGCAAATCGTGCAATGAGACTGTTCTCTTTATTTCTTTTTCAACAACCGCGATAGACCTGCCCGCACTGTAACCCGATGGTTCTCGGCCCGATCGTGTAAGCTGGGTTGGGGGCAAGGAAGACCCAACAATGCCGGAGTTATTATCTGCGCTATGCATACCTTATTTTCCCTGGACCAGTATTGCCGTCGATAAACAAAGAGGTTCAGAATTGATGGAGAAATTTAGAGTTGGATTTGAAATAAAAGTTCAAAACATGGACTTAAAAGTTTCTGTCTTTCAGCGAATAATAAGGACATCCAAAATTGATGAAGCAAATTAGAGTTAGTTTTGAAATAAAAGTTCACAAAATCCTGTCCTGATTTTCTGTCTTTCAGCACATGAAGAATGGCACCCTTTTATTTGTCACAGCAAACAATCATTTATTCATCCATAGTTTATTAATTCGCACTTCATTATCACTACTGATAGTCAATACATGGTCGCCATCGGCGCTGAAAGTGGCTGATATGATCGGACATTTATGGGAAATGATGGCTTTTACGACCCATGATCCATCAGTTTGCTGGCCAATGATTCTCGCCGTGCAATCGTCACTGGCGGTTACCACATGGCGACCATCAGGGCTAAAGGTGGCAGAGTTGACAGAATCATTATGGTAAAAGGTACGTTTTTTTTCCCATGATCCGTCCTTCAGACCGTAGATTCTCACCATGCCATCGCTGCCGGCAGTCACTAAGTGGTGGCCATCAGGGCTGAAGGTGGCTGAGTTGACGTTGTCATCATGGGTAAAGGTGACATTTTCTTTCCATAATCCATTGACCTGCTGGCTATGAATTTTGGCCTTGCCATCTCCATCGACGGTCACCACATGTCGGCCGTCAGCACAGAAACTGGCTGAGAAGAACCAGTGAGTATGGGAAATGGTGGCTTCTGGTTCCCATGATCCATCAGCCTTCTCACCGTAGATTTTTGCCGTTTTATCAAAACTGCCCGTCACTAAATGGTGGCCATCGAGACTGAAAATAGCTGAGTGCAGACATGTATCATGGGAAATGGTCACTTTTTCTAACCATGATCCGTTCTCTTCCAGGTGGTGGATCTTCGCCTTGTGATCATTACTGATGGTCACCACATAAATACCATCGGCGCTAAAAGTGGCTGAATCAATCGAATCATCATGGGAAATGATCGCTTTTTCTTCCCATGATCCATCGTCCTGCTGGCTAAGGATTTTCACCGTGTTATCGTAACTGCTGGTCATCACATGACGGCTATCGGAGCTGAAGGTGGCAGAGTTGACCCAATCATTATGGGAAAGGGTGAGCTTTTCTTCCCATGATCCATCATCCTTCTGGCTAATAATTTTCGCCGTGTGGTCGCCACTGGCGGTTGCCGCATGACGACCATCAGGGCTGAAGAAAGCTGAGTAGATGTAATCATTATGGGAAATAGTGAGTTTGTGTACCCATGACCCATCGACTCCCTGACCATAGATTTTCGACGTGTCATCCAGGCTGACGGTCACCACATGGCGGCTATCGGCACTGAAGCTGGCTGAGCTGACGTCAAGATCGTGGGAAATGGTTGCTTTTTCTACCCATGTTCCTTTGTCATTCTGGCCGTAGATTTTCACCTTTTTGTCGTTACAGGTGATCGTCACCATATGACGGCCATCGGCGCTGAAGTCTGCTGATCTGACAAAGTCACGATGGGCAATGGTCGTTTTTTTCTCTAAGTTAAATATTTTACATTGAGACATCAGTCCAGTTTTGGCGAAATAAAACAAAGCAGGAAAATAAGCTTTCTTTCGGTATTTTATGAGTGATGCGACTAACGCTTCATCCTCCGTAAACGGCCTCAACCAAAGACGGAGTTGTTTTTTATCTTCTGTAGGAAGGCTTGTCTTTAATTGATATTGGTGTGGTAAAGAAAACCGCTGATACCATGCCTTTGCCAGAGCATGATTGTCTTTAATTACCCTGTTTAAGTGTGTCGATACCTGTTGTAATCGGGCAATATCCCGAAATTCCAACAAGCGAATAATTTTGATGATTAATTCCTCGGGCAAATCATGCAATGAGGCTGTTCTCTTTATTTCTTTTTCAACGACGGCGATAGACCTGCCCGCTCTGTAAACCGATGGTTCTCTGCCCGATCGTGTAAGCTGGGTTGTAGGCAAGGAAGATCCAACGATGCCGGAGTTATTATTTGCACTATGCATACCTGATTTTCCCCGGACTTGTATTGCCGTCGATTAACAAGGAGGTTCAAAATTGATGGAGAAATTTAGAGTTGGATTTGAAATAAAAGTTCAAAACATGGACTTAAAAGTTTCTGTCTTTCAGTAAGTACCTGGCCAGTTGGTTTCGCATATTCTGGCGAGAGGATTTTTTCATCCTTCAAGGCGCAACGACGGGCGCGTAGCCGTAGCTACGCAACCAGAGTTGGAACGCAGAAGGATGGAAAAAGCCGCCGTCCAGAATATGCGAAACCAACTGGTTAGGTACTTACATGCAGAATGGCGCCCCTTTTATTTGTCACAGTAAGTACTCAACCATCATTCACTCATCCTTAGTTTGATAATTCGCACTTTATTATCGCTACTGATAGTTAATACATGGTAACCATCGGCGCTGAAAGCGGCTGATTTGATCGAACGTTTATGGGAAAGGATGGCTTTTACGACCCATGATCCATCAGTGTGCTGGCCAATAATTCTCGCCGTGCAGTCATCGCTGGCCGTTAGCACGTGGCGACCATCGGGGCTAAAGATGGCAGAGTTGACGGAGTGATTATGATAAAAGGTACGTTTTTCTTCCCATAATCCGTCGACCTTCAGGCCATAGATTCTCACGGTGCCATCGTTACTGGCGGTCACCATGCGGGAGCCATCAGGGCTGAAGGTGGCTGTTTTGACATGGCCACCATGGGAAATGGTGATATTTTCTTTCCATAATCCATTGACCTGTCGGCTAGAGATTTTGACCTTTTTATCTGCACCGACGGTCACCACATGGCAGCCATTGGCAGTTAAGTTGGCTGATACAACCCAGCGTTCATGGAAAATAGTGGCTTCTCGTTCCCATGAGCCATCCGTCTTCTCACCATAGATTTTTGCCGTGTTATCGAGACTGGCCGTGACCAAATGATGGCCATCGACGCTGAAGGTGGCTGACTGCACAAAATCATCATGGGAAATAGTCACTTTTTCTAACCATGATCCATTCTCTTCCAGGTGGTGGATTTTCGCCTTGCGATCGTCTCCGACGGTCACCGCATAGCTACCATCAGCGCTAAAGGTGACTGATCTGATCCAGTGATTATGAGAGATGGTGGCTTTTTCTTCCCATGATCCATCGTCCCGCAGGCGGAAGATTTTTGCAGTGTGATCGCCACTGGCGGTCATCACATGACGGCTATCGGAGCTGAAGGTGGCAGAGTTGACCCAATGACCATGGGAAAGGATGAGCTTTTCTTCCCATGATCCATCATCCTTATGACTAGTAATTTTCGCTGTGTGGTCGTCACTGGCGGTTACCACATGACGACCATCTGGGCTAAAGAAAGCTGAGTTGATGAAATTATTATGGGAAATGGTGAGTTTATGTACCCATGACCCACCGACACCCTGACCATAGATTTTCGACGTGTGATCCCAACTGAAGGTCACCAAATGGAGGCTATCGGCACTGAAGGTGGCTGAAGCGACGTAAGCATCGTGGGAAATGATTGCTTTTTCTACCCATGCTCCTTTGTCATTCTGGCCATAGATTTTCGCCTTTTTGTCGTCACTGGCTGTCACCACATGACGGCCATCGGCACTGAATTCAGCTGTGACAAGGTCATGATGGGCGATGGCAGCTTTTTTCTCTGAATTAAATGTTTTACATCGAGTCATCAGTCCACTTTTGGCGAAATAAAACAAAGCAGGAAAATACACTTTCTTTCGGTATTTTATGAGTGATTCGACTAACGCTTCATCCTCCGTAAACGGCCTCAGCCAAAGACGGAGTTGTTTTTTATCTTCTGTAGGAAGGCTTGTCTTTAATTGATATTGGTGTGGTGAAGAAAACCGCTGATACCATGCCTTTGCCAGAACATGATTGTTATTAATAACCCCGTGCATATGAGTCGATACCTGTTGTAATCGGGCAATATCCCGAAATTCCAACAAGCGAATAATTTTAATAGTTATTTCCTCGGGCAAATCGTGCAATGAAGCAGTTTTCTGTATTTCTTTGTCGGGTACAGCGATGGATCTACCTGCACTGAGGCCAGATGATTCTCCCTCCAATCGAGCGCGACCAGCCGTTGGCAAGATTGAACCGGCTACGCCGGATTTACTATACGTAGAATCCAAACCTGATTTCTCCTATGTTAGAATTCTCCCTCAATTAAAAAAAGAGCTTTCACAACTAATGCAATTAATCAGAGTAGGTTTTCATATAAAAGTTCACTCATTGGGATACTACTCGTTCCCCGCTCTGAGGCTGTCGCAAAACTCTAACAACTCGTTCCCACGCTCTGAGGGTGTTGCAAAACTCCAACAGCTCGTTCCCATGCTCTGAGGTCGTCATTCCCGCGAAGGCGGGAATCCAGAGCCAACGGTGGATCTCTGACTTCTCGGGGATGACAAGGCTAGGGGCGGCACCGGGCAGTATGGTTCTGGTGGAGAGTCAGTGTGGATTCCCGCCTTCGCGGGAATGACGAGAATGAAGCAGGGAATGTTGGGAGTCAACTCGTTCGCACGCTGGAGAGAGTTTTGCGACACTCTGGCTCTGCGTGGGAATGCATACCTCCACTGAAAAGCAGACTCTACAGCCAGAGATAGTCATGGGTTCCCACGCTGAAGCATGGGAACCAGAGGTTTTGCGACACCCTCTTCAACGTGGAAACCCGTAACTTATCTGACGCTGTAGAGCGGTTTTCAGGGGTTAAAAACAGTTCGCAGAAATCTATTATAATCTAAAACTATCTTATAAAATCTCAAGCATGGATAAGTGATTACTGAAGATAGGTGAGGCAGCTCGTTTACATGGTACAGACCCAGTAACACTACGAAAATCGGAAAGCACAGGTGAGCTGCTTCCTGCCAGAAAGACCAAAGTTGGAACTTGTTACTACGACGTGTCTGAATTGATGGGCTACAGTAACGAAGCTGCGCCTACGCTTTGCTATTGCAGAGTATCCAGTCACGACCAAAAGCCAGACTTAGACAGTCAGCAAGAGCTACTAGAAGCCTGCTGTTCTGCAAAAGGTTGGCGAACTCAGGTTATACGAAAAAATGCTTGAGACTTTGCAAGACGTTGTTAGCTCACAAGATTGAACTCAGACCGACAAAACAACAAGCCGATTATCTTGATAGGGCTTGTGGTTCTCGTCGTCATGCGTTCAATCAACTGTTAGCCCATTTCAATCAAGAAGGCGTTAAATGGTCAAAGAAGGCTGCGAATGAAAAATACCAGGAACTCAGGCTTGAGTTTCCCTGGTATGCCGAAGTCAGCCAACGTGTCACCAGGAATACAATCGACGATCTTCATGACGCCTTTACTCACTTCTTCCGTCGGGTGAAGAAAGGAGAAAAAGCAGGTTATCCAAGATTCAAGAAGCGAGGACTACACGACAGTTTTTCTCTCAGAGAAAAACCCAAGTTCGATGTTGATGGCAGAACACTTCGCATTGAGAAATTGAAAACCCGCATCAAGATGCGCCAGAAACTGAGGTTCACAGGAACACCCTGTCAGGTGACGATCACTAAGCGAGCCGGAAAGTATTTCGCTTCTATTTTGGTAGACACTCAGGATTACGACCCAAAAGCACAAAGCCATGAGTCTGTGGGCGTTGATTTTGGCATCAAAGATTTAGCTATTTGTTCGAATGGCAAAACCTTTGCTGCTAATCAGAAACTGAAAGGCTCTCTGAAACGCCTTAACAGGAAACAGAGGGCGTTAAGCTGCAAAACAAAGGGAAGCAACCGCTATGTGAAAGCCAAGCGAGCGGTTGCCAAACTGCATTACCGGATAAGTAACCAGCGAACAGCCGTACTACATGAGGTAAGTGATTATCTGACGTCAAGATTCAAAATAATCACCCTCGAAAATCTGAATGTCAAAGGCATGGTAAAAAACCGCAAACTGGCAAGAGCAATCAGTGACGCAGGTTTCGGTAAGCTGAGAGAACTGGTTGAATACAAGGCAGAGCTGCGAGGATGTCAGGTTGTGATTGCAGATCGGTTCTTTCCCAGCTCGAAGAAATGTGCAGTTCATACTTGCGACTACATAAATGACAATCTCACCCTGTCTGATCGTGAGTGGCGGTGTCCAAAATGTAAAACTCTGCATGATAGGGATTACAGTGCGAGTTTGAACCTTGATAATTACGGACTAGGCGTCCCCGTCGAGACAGGTTACAGCTCGACGGGGTCGCCCAGACCCTAAACCCTACGCAAGAGTGGAGTTAGACACGATTCGTCGTGCATCCATGTCGACGGCGTAGATAAGTCTACATAATTACAGATTATGTTAGATTTTTAGTAGCGGAAGTATGCTCCCATACAGAGCGTCGTGAGCTAAATTATTGTAGACTGCTTGATTCATTTTTTTGGTCTTATACGTCATCATTTTACTGCATAACTTTGGTGAGATGGCATCGTATGTCTTTTAAAACCTATGCAGTCTTTTTTCCACGTTTTATCGAGTTTGGCGGCATTCCCAAAGTGGAAGTTTGAGCCGTTCCGGTGAATCTTAAGCAAGATGAATTATAAGTATCTAATTTATAGAATTTTTGCGTGACCAGACTTTTTCTTCGCTTCGACAGGGGGGATAAGGCCCAATAAGTACTCTTAGGTTAGACATTAAGCCCCACCCACAGCACAAAGACCTAATCTTGTACGCCCTGAACAACCATCTCGTGCAGGGTGTTCACGTTTCGCATTATCTGCCCAGAAGTTGAGCAGCTTCCTCGTATGTGAGAGCAGAGACTTTCCTGCATTCATCAGAGATAAAATGACATTACCAAACAGCCGGGTTCCACTTTTCATCGCCTTATGCGTCGAGATTTCTTCAATGGCTCCACTTTCGTAGAGGTTCGCCTGCGCAGCATGGGCAAGATACCTTTTCAACGTCACAACCACGAAGGACATCAGAATCAGGCTAAAAACCAGTGTCGCTGATTTAGTGTTAAAACGATGCCACCCTGAGTAGGACTTGATCTCTTTGAAGATAAGCTCTATCTGCCATCGTAGACGATAGGCCTGAAGTACTTCGTTCAAGGTGAACTCAACCCGGTTAAGGTTGGTTACAACGAATACCCATTTCAGTCTCCTGTCATTCCAGCGGACAACCAAACGATATGGCCAGGCTTTGAATCCTGGCCATTCTACATCCAGGTCGAGGCATTGATCTTTAGGGAAGCCAGACAACACCTCCTTAAGTTTTTTCCCTTTGTAGCGATTGAGATTTTTGCCATCCTCTCGTACTGCGCTGAGTATCGTCGGGTTGATACTCTGAGGTGCCTTGCAGATAAAAGACCCCTCCCGATCATCAATGGCAGCAAAGCGTTCCAACTCAAAATAACCGGCATCGATCAGCATTAGGATATTAGCCATGGAGGTTGGCAGTGGTGGCAGACAGTCTCTTTCTGAACGGGTATCTTCAGTGAGCTGCACGCGCACCAGATTGTTGGTAAGAAGATCCATTGTCGTATGAAGTTCGACAGCAGCAGGACTGACCGTTGAGAACCTGCCGGGAAATGTTTCCTTTAGGGCATCGTAGACAGCCTGCGATGAGCCGTCATGAATCAGAATGTGCTCAAACTCTGAAAATGGACTGTCCTCATCAAACGCCATGACTTTGCGGGTAAAGACTTCCAGACACTGCACCCGTAGCCAGAGGACAAGAGCAGGCATCGCGTCTTTTTTAGCTTGATTTGCCCAGGAACGATAGGAGACATTCAGCCCCGTCAACTCATTAAATTTTCGGTGGAGATCGGCTTGAGTATCGCAGCTTCCATCACCAGCAAGGGCATCAATCAGTGAAAGGATAAAGTCCAAGGGGCGGATATCTCGCTGTCGTATAGTAAAACCAAGCTGTTCCGCCATGCTGAGGAGTTCAGACCGGTCGAAACACGTCAGCAGTTTTTTTCAACTAGTCTACTATTTGCAGTACTCATCTTGTTCAGCCTTGATACTTTTCGCGAAGCTTTATTTTGGCTGTTCAAGGTGAGTTCTGCCGCTGGAAATGGATCTTTTTTGAGCTTAATGTCTACCCTAAGAAGAGCAACTAATAAGTACTCAACCATACGAAATCATATTTTCTGACTCATTGTTCAGGCACTCGCGGCAACTGCTCCTGCGTTGCTCTAGCTCCTGCATCCATGCAGTCGTGCTGCGTTGCAACACTGGTCACATAGCTTGCTATGTTCCCGTCGTTGCGCCTTGCAGAGCACCTGCCCAATAAGCCAGAAATATTCGATTCCGTATGGCTGAGTACTTAAAACTTCTGTCTTTCATCACATGTGGACTGGCGTCTCTTTTATTTATCACAGCAAGCCATCAATTATTGCTTGAATCCAGTTTCATCGATAACTTATCAATTTGCACTTTGTAATCGGTATGGAGCCTATGACTACGCACTTTATGATCGACAATGGTCGTCACCACGTAGTGGCCACCAGCGCTAAAGCGTGAAAATGCGGTCGAAACATCACGGAAAAAACTGACTTTTTCACCCCAGGATCCATCAGTCTCCAGACCATGGATTTTGAACTCTCCAAGTGAAGAGTTGGTCACCAGAAGACGGCCATCGGCACTGAAGCCTTCCGATGAGAAAGAACTTTTATAGCAAATGGTGGCTTTTTCGACCCATGATCCATCAGCCTTCCTGCCAGAGATTTTCTTGGTACCGTCTCTACTGCTGCTTATAAGATGGCAACTATCGGGGCTGAAGATAGCTGAGACAATTTTTTCATCGTGAGAAATGGTGAGTTTTTCTTCCCAGGATCCACCTTCCTTGCGCCCAAAGATTTTCACCGTTTTATTAGCACTGGTGGTCACCACATAGCGGCCATTGGGGCTAAAGCTGGCTGATTTGACCCTGTGATAAAGAGAGATATTGGCTTCTTCTTTCCATGAGCCATCGGTCTTCTGATCATAGATTTTCGCCGTGTTATCCTTACTGGCCGTCACCACTCTGCCACCATCTGCGCTGAAGGTGGCTGAGTTGATCGAAGATTCATGGGAAATGGTGACTTTTTCTCCCCATGAGCCATCAACCTTCTGGCCGTATATTTTCGCCTTGTCATCAGCACCGACGGTCAACACATGGCGGTCATCCGCACTGAAGATGGCTGAACTGACAGAGAGATCATGGAAAATGATACCCTCTTCTTCCCATGAGCCATCGGTCTTCTGAACGTGGATTTCTGCGGTTTTATCTTTACCGACCGTCACTATTCGGCGACCATCGGTGCTGAAGGTGGCTGAATCGACCCCCGGATCGCGGTAAATAGCGTATTTTTCTAGCCATGATCCATCGTCTTCCTGACCATAGATTTTTGCCAACCCTTTGAAACCAACAATCAACAAATGGCGACTATCGGCACTGAAGGTAAATGATTTGGCCAGCAGGTCATCGGAAATGGTCAGTTTTTCTTCCCATGATCCATCGCCTCCCTGACTGAAGATTTTCAACGTTCGATCCTCACTGACGATCATCAAATGGCGGCCATCGGAACTAAAGGTGGCTGATCTGACAGAGTCTTGATGGGAAATAGTGATTTTTTCTTCCCACGACCCATCGGCTTTCTGACCAATGATTTTCGCCTTGCCACGACGACTTCCCGTCATCAAATGGCGGCCATCATCACTGAGGGTCAATGGTACCGGCTGGCCGTTATCAGCAATGACAGCTTCTGTAACAAGATCATACTTTTTGTATTGAGACATAAGTCTAGCTTTGCTGAAATGGAAGAGTGCAGGAAAATAAACTTTCTCCCGGTGATTGATGAGTGATTCAACTAACGCTTCATCTTTCGTAAAGGGTCGCAGCCAATTACGGAGTTGTTCTTTATCCTCTGCAGGAAGGATTTTCTTTAATTGATCCTGGTGTGGTAAAGAAAACCGGCGATACCATGCCTTTACCAAGGTATGATCGTCTTTAATAAGACTGTTGAAATGAGTAGATACCTGTTGTAAACCGATAATATCCCGAAACTCCAAGAAACGAAAAATTTTGATTTGTAATTCTTCGGGCAAAGAGTGCAATGAAACTGTTTTCTCAATGTCCTTATCAGGTAGAGCGATGGATCTGCCCGCACTAACACCGGGCGGCTCTCTCTCTATTGGAGTGTTCACAGACTGTAGCGAAAGTGAAGCGACTATGCTGGAAATGCCAGTGTCAGAGTGCATGCTGGGTTTCTCCTGGGTGACTATCTCTCCGGTTAAAAAGGGCGTTCAAAATTGATGCTGTATATTGGATTCGATTTTGAAATAAAAGTTCCATTAAAAAACTCAAAATACAATCACCACGCCCCCCAAGAAAAATCAGGAAATCTACTTTCAAGAAGCTTGTTATCCAACAGCACAGTTTTTTCCAATAGACAATACAAGGAAGCACAATATAAAGATTCTGCCCTTACATACGAAAAAGTTGTCTACGCTCATTCAACCATCAATCCTTCTTGCGTAGTTCAGCGATTCTCACCTTGTTATCTTGACTGACGGTCACCACATTGCGGCTATCGGCGCTGAAGCTGGCTGCGGTGAATTCTGTCTTTTTTTGAATGGCGGCTTTTTGCAGCCATGAGCCATTGGCGTCCACGCCATAGATTTTTACGACACCATCGATACTGGCAGTCACCACATGGCAAGCATCGGCACTGAAGCTGGCCGAGAGAACCTTATCCTGGTGGACAATGTTGGCTTTTAGTTTCCATGATCCATCGGTCTGCAAGCTACTGATTTTCGCCGTGCCATCATCACTGGCGGTCACCACATGCTGGCAATCGGCACTGAAGTTTGCAGAGGTGACCTTCTTATCGTGGACAATGCAGGCTTTTTCTTTCCATGATCCAGCAATCTGGCTATGGATTTTCGCCTTATGATCGTCACCGGCGGTCACCACATGGACGCAGTCGGCGCTGAAATTGGCTGATTTGACCCAGAAATCATGTTTAATTGTGCCCATTTTTTTCCACGATCCATCAGCCTGTAGATCACAGATTATCGCTGTGCTGGCAAAAGTGATGATGACCAGATGACAGCTATCGGCACTAAACTGGGCCGAGCCGGCTCCGCCCTCTGTTTGAATGGTAGATGTTACTGCCCATAATCCAGCAGCCGTCTGACCAAGGATTTCAATAACGAAATTTGCAGGATTGAACATTATCATGTGATGGCCATCAGGGCTAAGCCGGGTCGAGCTGATCGTATTTTTATGAAAAGCGTTCTCTAGGAGCCTGACCGAGAATAGACTGCCCTACTGCGGCGGCAGCAAATTGGTCTGAAAATCCGCTTTTGTTCGTCAAATAGCTCGCTATTCTCCTTACAAAACCGAATTTTCATCCTCAATTTTCTGCCGTCCTCGCTACGGGCGCTATTCTCGGTCAGGCTCCTAGTTCCCATGATCCATTGTTCCCCCGACCAGTGATTTTCACCGAATCACCCAGACTGGCAGTCACCACGCGGCGACCGTCACCAATAAAGATGGCTGAAAGGAGGAGATTATTATGGCTAATGATGGCTTTTTCTTCCCATGAGCCATCGTCCTCGAGACCATAGATTTTCGCTGTATGATCGTGACTGGCGGTTATCAGATAGCAGCCATCGGGGCTAAAAATGGCTGATCTGACCCATTCATTATGTGTAATAATGGCTTTTTGTTTCCACGAGCCATCATCCTCCAGACCATAAATTTTCGCTGTTTCATCACGACTGGCGGTTACCAGATGTTGGCCATCGGGGCTGAAATTGGCTTCTAAGACTCTATCACCATGGGAAATTTCCAGTTTTTCCACTAACTCGAATTTTTTACATAGAGACATCAGTTTACTGTTGGTAAAAAGTAACTGAGCAGGAAAATGAATATTCTCTTGTTGTTTTATGAGCGGCTCAATGGTCTCCTTATTTGCAAACGGCTTCAGCCAATCACGGAGTTGGTGCTCATCTTTTGTCTTAATGGTGGTCTTCAGTTGATATTGGTGTGATGAAGGAAAACGGCGATTCCATGCTCTTTCCAAAGCTTTATTTTGTTTAACAAGATGGCGAAAATATCTGCATACCTCTGCTAAACGGGTAACCTCACGTAAACCCAGACAGCGAATAATTTTTGAATGTATGAATTCGGGCAACTCAAAGAATGGAGAGTTATTGTTGTGATAAAGAGTTACGTCCCTGCTTTCACTGACACCCGTTGCTGCTTCCTCCAGTTGGTTTTGCTCAAATGTTGGCGAGAGTGGTTCGTGTATGCTGAAATTGCTCTTAATAGGGTTCATTCCTGATTTTTCCATAGCTACAAAGTCATTATTTATCCTCCCTTGGAAAGGACATTTAAAATTAATTAAATCTGTTAGAGTGGGTTTTATAACGGAAGTTCAAAATATTGAGCTCATTGAAACCAGGGAAAAGAAGAGTTCTGGACTGTGAAAATGATAGAAAGAAGCTCTTTCATTGAGAGGCCACTATAAAATTGTCATTGGGCCCTCGATATAACCTCTGGTTCACAGTCCTTTGGAACCGTTTGATGACCTTTTCTTCGACACACTGCCTCAAAAAAGAAAAAACTGTATTTTTCATCAACGAAAACAGCCAGTTAGAAGCATTTTGGCTGCATGAACCCCCAACTGTCGGCCATACCTCCATTAGAACGAAACCTCCTGTATGCCCGGTTAGGAACTTTTTCTTGTGAAAATAGTCAAAGATATGAATAGCCAAAGATAAACAGTCAAAGATATGAAATTAACCAATAAGATAAGTGAGGTACAACATGAATAACATCAGCAATGGCACAGAGTCCAAATACGCTATGCCTGAGACTAAAGCCCATTCTTCTGAATCAACGTCTCCAGCTAATAATGCAAACTTTAAGGGACACCAACTTCAAGCTACAAAGTCATCTCGGCGAGTAGAAGCTGCTCTTCAAGGCAAGTGCAGTATTTGTATGGATCCTTTCACCAATACTGAAATCAAACCATTATCCTTGTTGCCATGCTTCCATGTGTACCATTCAGAATGCGTTACTCAATTAAACAAACAGTCCTGTCCCGAGTGCAGGGATCATGCCAGTCCTTCAACGATTAAAATTTACCAAAATAGCACATCATTAAGAGAAGATTTGCCACTGGAATGCGCTGAAAACCTTTGTTCTGTGGTAGGTGCCAATGCCTCGATTAGCTCCGGCAAGAAAGCGCTCTGCCCTTATCCTCTTGCAACTTTCCCATATCAAGCGGCAGAAAACTTTCTGGAGAACAACCATGCTCCAATTATTGAATGGCTCCGTGAGTCATTTGCTGAAAAAAAGTACAAAGCCACTCATGTGCATTATGATGAAAAATATTGCGTAACAACCCGATTCGTACACCTTCACGAGAAACCAGCGATTGTGTTTTTTATGCAGCTCAAACCCAACGAGCCCGAGGGCGAATTTTCCTATTGGGCTGAAGATATTAACAAAGCGAAAACTCCAGAAGCTGCTTTCACAAATCTTCTGGAAGACATGCGAACCGATTTATTATTTATCAGCCTGAAAAAAACGCATCCAGCCATTTTTGACATCAGCACAGATCTATACATCTACCATTATGATTTATGGAATTACAACGCTATTTTCTTCAATAACGAACATAACTCCGTGCCTCTTCGCACCATTTTCGATCCATCTACTAAATCTTTTAGCTGGGATAGATTGAAACAGGAGCTGGAAAAAAAGGGTTTTGAATATAAGAAGTTATTCGAAACAACCCCTTCTGAAAAATTTTTAGAATTTAATCAATCTTCTCGGATGGGAGCTTTTGAGAGGTGGGAGGTTGATACTGTTGACGGTTTTCATTCCAATAGCCGGGGAGAAACTGCAGTCCCAGATTGTATCACGCCCAGCTCTCAACGCCCTGTTAGTGAAAGCAGGTTAGAAATTCCCTCTGGGGATTTGGATACCGATAGTTTCTTATTCTGATCTGAAGAAGCTTAACCGGGTGACACCCGATCACCACGAATTAACTCAGGTGATTGGGTGCATTAGTAGCAGATATAGTCAAGCATCAATAGATTTGGACTTAATTCGATGAGAACCAGCAGCATAATGCCCAATGGCTATTTGTATATGACGACTCATCACATTGGGCGAGGCACCAAAGCACTGAATATCACATTGATTAGAAAATCTCTTAAAATCATCAATATTAATCAGTGCTCCATGAGAGAGGAAGCTGGTTTGAAGATCTTCGCCGGTAATGTGTGCAGCCAAATCAGGTTCCGAGAGAAGGATTGTTCTGTGCATGAGTGTAGCGTTAGGGTCATAAAAAATAACCTTCATGCATCCATCCTGCTTCTTTAATCTCAAGGCCATTGCGTGGTCAATTGTGCCATCATCGTTTTGTGAACGAAAATAAAAGTTCTTTTCAGCGCCAGCCGACATATTCCAATATTTTTTTACCAGCCCTTTAAGAGCCTCAGAAAACTTTCCCTCAAGGAAATAATATCCATCAGCAAATATTCCATATTTTGAATAGTCTACTACTTCGTATGGAAAATTAGATGTATTTGCAAAGGTTGACTGTATTTTTTCTGAGGTATTTATTCTTTCAAAAGTATCTTTCCCACGGCCAAATACATTTTTGCCATAAGCCCAGGCAAAATGTCGGCAGACTATTTTTTCTCCAGGTGCTCTGATGTCATTGTCAGACCGACAGGCTTGACCATTGAGGTTTTTTGGAAACCAGGAATTATCAGAGTTATACATGGGAATTGGAATGATAGAACCATCCTGTTTGAAAACAAGTTTAACCTGAAGACTTCGCCCTTTATCATGCAGTTGTTTTATCTTGTTGGAAACATAGCAAGTTGATCTCTCGCAAGCTTGCGGGATGTTGATGTTATAAGCACTTAATGGTTTGTGGAGTGCTTTAATAAACCATGCATCAGGGTGTTCTTTCATTAGCTTTGCGGTGAGACAACGCAAAGCACTGACAGAATAACCACCAAAACATGCCTTAATGCCATTAACCAGGGATGTTATGGCCCTGACTGGCAGTAAGGATTTTGAATGACTGTGCCATGAATGTGAAATTGCCGACTCAACACCAAGATTTATTTGATCCATTAGCTGTTATCCTTTTTTAATTAACCATAAACCATTACCTGCAGGGTGATCTATCAAGAGGCACGCATTTGCCATCGTACTATTTCGGGATAATGCCCAGGTGCTAATGGTATATGATGACTCATCACATTGGGTGAGGCACCAAAGCACTGAGTATCACATTCATCAGGAAATTTCTTACCATCATCAATATTAATCAGTGCTCCATGAGAGAGGAAGCTGGCTTGAAGATCTTCGCCGGCAATGTGTGCAGCCAAATCTGGTTCCGAGAGAAGGATTGTTCTGTGCATGAGTGTAGCGTTAGGGTCATAAAAAATAACCTTCATGCATCCATCCTGCTTCTTTAATCTCAAGGCCATTGCGTGGTCGATTGCTCCATCGTCTCGTGAACGAAAATAAAAGTTCTTTTCTTCGCCAGAAGACATATTCCAATACTTTTTTACCAGCCCTGCAAGGGCCTCAGAAAACTTCCCCTCAAGGAAATAATATCCATCAGCAAATATTCCATATTGATAATAGTCAGCAGCTTCGTATGGAAAATTAGATGTATCTGCAAAGGTTGACTGTATTTTTTCTGGGGTATTTATTCTTTCAAAAGTATCTTTCCCACGGCCAAATACATTTTTGGCATAAGCCCAGGCAAAATGTCGACAGACTATTTTTTCTCCAGGTGCTCTTTTGTCATGGTCAGAGCGGCAGACTTCATCATTAAGGTTTTTTGGAAACCAGGAATTATCAGAGTTATACATGGGAATTGGAACGATAGAACCATCCTGCATGAAAACCAGTTTAACCTGAAGACTTCGCCCTATTTCATGCAGTTGTTTTATCTTGTTGAAAACATAGCAAGTTGATCTCTCGCAGGCCAGCGGGATATTAATGTTATAAGCACTTAATGGTTTGTGGAGTGCATCAGTAAACCATGCATCAGGGTGTTCTTTCATCAGCTTTGTGGTGAGACAACCCAAAGCACTGACAGAATAACCACCAAAACATGCCTTAATGCCATTAACAAGGGATGTTATGGCCCTGACTGGCATCCAGGAGTCTGAATGTCTGTGCCAGGAATGTGAAAGTGCCGACTGAACACCAAGATTAATCTGATCCATTTCATGATATTCCTTTCATTTTTAACAATCATGATCAATTTTCTTAAACCTATAGAGTTCAAATGTGCTAATAAGTTCAAATTAAATGACAACCAGTGTTTACCAGAGACCTAAATGAAAACAAACCTCTATAAATCGCCAAAAAATTTACAATTACCTTGTAAATCTTTGGATAAGACCAAATGCTTGAAAAGTTGCTTCTCTGAAACAACAGCACTATTTTCCGAATACTTATTTCCACTATCTTCTTAATACAGCATGAGTCTCACGCCCAGGCTCTATCATCAAATGATTACTCTTCAGTGAGCCACCAAAGCTCTGGATATCACTCTCATCATAAGATTTCTTCCTATCATCAATATTCATAAGCACTCCATAAGAGAGGAAGCTGGCTTGAAGATCTTCACCGGCAATGTATGCAGCCAAACCGGGCTCCGAGAGAAGGAATGTTTTGTGCCTGAGTGTAGCGTTAGGGTCGTAAAAAATAACCTTCATGCATCCATTCTGCTTCTTTAATCTCAGGGCCATTGAGTGAGAAAATCTTCCATGTTCTCGGGAACGGAAAAAAAAATTCTTTTCATCACTGTCCGACATATTCCAGTACTTTTCTACCAGCCCTGTAAGAGCTGCTGAAAACTTTCCTTTATGAAAATAATACAAGTCAGCAAAACAGGATCTCTTAGTCATTTGACCACCTGCCAATCTAACTGGAAGATAGTATGACTCTCTTAATGGATCATCAGGTGTATTTGCAAAGGTTAACTGTATTTTTTCTGAGGTGTTTATTGTTTTAAAAGTATCTTTCCCCCGGCCAAACACTTTTTTGGCATAAGCCCAGGCCAAATGTCGACATAATATTTCTTGCCCAGGTGCTTTGGTGTCAGTAACAGAGCGGCGGACTTGACCATTAAGGTTTTTGGGGAACAATAAATTATCAGAGTTATAAATGGGGATTGGAAGAGCAGACCCATCCCGCTTGAAAGCTAGCTTGACCTGAAGCTCGCGCTCTTCATTATGCAGTTTTTTGATCTTATTGAAAACATAGCGAGTTGATCTCTCGCAGGCTAGCGGGATGTTAATGTTATAAGCACTTAATGGTTTATGGAGTGTTTTAGTAAACCATGCATCAGGATGTTCTTTCATCAGTTTTGTGGTGATACAGTGCAAAGCGCTGACACAATAACCACCAAAATACGCCTTGATGCCATTAACGAGTGATGTTATAGCCCTAACTGACATCAAGGATTTTGAATGATTGTGCCATGAATGTGAAAATGCTGACTGAGCACCCAGTTTGATTTGATCCATTAAATGCCCCCACTCTTTTTTTTAATTACCATAATCCATTTGCTCAATATATATTTAGAGCACTAAAGTACTAATAAGTTCCACAGCTGTTGCTCTGTTCAGGAAAAAGTAAAGTTTGCTCTTGCAGGCAGGATGCTTTAGCAGGGTGTCTGTTAAATGGGTTCTACCCTGCTTCCAAGATGACAGCAGGGTAGAAAGAGGCAGAGATTACAAACTCTTGGTGATTACTTCATAAATATCAGCAGACAGATCAGGTACTGCCTTGATCCGCTTCAGCGCTTTTCTGATGTGCTCACTCCTAACTGGCTAGCATTTCTTCCAGCGTGTCAATGGCGTCATCAGACAAGAAGCGAAACCAGTCAGACCGTATTACTTCGGGATGATTAAGATGCCCATTCTCTATTATGAAAAGATGAGTCGAATTGGTGGGTGAGGCACCAAAGCACTGAACATCACATTCATCAGCAGATTTCTTCCTATCGTCAATATTAATAAGTGCCCCAACCGAGAAACAATATGTTAGAAGTTCTTCGCCGGTAATCTGTGCAGCCAGATCGGGTTCCGAGAGAAGGAATGTTCTGTGCATGAGTGTAGCGTTAGGGTCGTAAAAAATTACTTTCATGCATCCATCCTGCTTCTTTAATCTAATGGCCATTGCGTGGCAACATTCTTCATCGTCTTGTACGCGAAAATAAAAGTTCTTTTCATTGCCAGCCGACATATTCCAGTACTTTTTTACCAGCCTCTTAAGAGCCTCAGAAAAATCTTCCTCACGGAAATAATAGCCTTCAGCAAAATAGGGCTCGTCAGTCATTGCGCCCTCTGCTAATCCATCTGGACGAAAATCATCTTCTTCAAGTGGAAGATCAGGTGTATTTGCAAAAGTTGACTGTATTTTTTCAGGGGTGTTTATTATTTCAAAATCCTTCCGCCGACCAAACACTCTTCTGGCATAAGCCGAAGCGAAATGACGGCAGGCTATCTCTTCCCCTGGTGCTATGGTGTCATTATCAGAGCGATGGACTTGACCATTAAGGTTTATGGGGAACCAGGAATTATCAGAATTATACATGGGGATTGGAACAGTACTGCCATCCTCCTGGAAGGCAAGTTTAACCTGAAGACTTCGCCCTTGATCGTGCAGTTGATTTACCTTGTCAACAACATAGTGAGCTAATCTCTTGCAAGCTAGCGGGATGTTAATGTTATAAGTACTTAATGGTTTATGGAGTCTTTTAGTAAACCATGCATCAGGATGTTCTTTCATCAGTTTTATGGTGGTAGAGTGCAAAATGCTGACAGAATACTCACCAAAACATGCCTTGATACCATTAACAAGGGATGTTATGGCCCTGACTGGCATCAAGGATTCTGAATGATTGTGCCATGAATGTGAAAGTGCCGACTGAACACCCAGTTTGATTTGATCCATTGCGTGCCCCCCCTTTTTTAATTACCATGATCCATTTGCTCACTCTATATTTAGAGCACTAAAGTACTAATAAATTCCGCAGCCGTTGCTCTGTTCAGGAAAAAGTAAAGTTTGCTGTCATGACCGGGGAGTGGCCGGGGTAACCGCACTATCAAAAAGGCCAAGATTCATGGTGAACTGACCCTGCTCGAGCTTGAGGTTAATGCTGGATTGCATTTGCATTATTGCTTTAAACCAGTCCCACCGTGCTATTACTTCAGGATGATTAACATGCCCCTCTGCTATTACACTACGATGATTAAACCTGAAGGGTACGGTACCAAAGCACTGAACATCACATTCATCAGAAGATTCCTTCCAATCACCGATATTAATAAGTGCCCCATATGAGAAACGGTTAGCTTGAAGAATTTCGTTGGTCGTGTGTGCAGCCAGATCGGGTTCCGAGAGAAGGAACGTTCTGTGCATGAGTGTAGCGTTAGGTTCGTAAAAAATCACTTTCATGCATCCATCCTGCTTCTTTAATCTAATGGCCATTGCGTGGCCATATTCTTCATAGCCTTCTGTGTGAAAATAAAAGTTCTTTTCATTGCCAACCGGCATATTCCAGTACTTTTTTATCAACCTCGTAAAAGCCTCAGAAAAATTTTTACTATGGAAATAGTATCCATCAGCAAAATAGAGTTTATCAGTAATTGAGCCATCTGCTAAACCATCTGAACGAAGATCTTTATCTACATCATCTAGAATATCAGATGTATTTTGAAGATCAGATGTATTTGCAAAAGTTGACTGTATTTTTTCACGGGTGTTTATTATTTCAAAATCCTTCCGTCGACCAAACACTCTTCTGGCATAAGCCGAAGCAAAATGACGGCAGGCTATCGTTTTCCCTGGTGCTATGGTGTCATTATCATGGCGACGGACTCTACAATTGAAGTTTGTGGGGAACCAGGAATTATCGGAGTTATACATGGGGATTGGAACAGAACTGCCATCCTCCTTGAAAGCAAGTTTAACCTGAAGACTTCGACCTTGATCATGCAATTGATTTACCTTGTTGACAACATAGTGTGTTAATCTCCTGCAAGCCAGCGGGATGTTAATATTATAAGCACTTAATCGTTTATGGAGCCTTTTAGTAAACCATGCATCAGGTTGTTCTTTCATCAGTTTTATGTTGGTAGAGTGCAAAATGCTGACAGAATAACCACCAAAACATGCCTTGATGCCATTAACAAGGGATGTTATAGCCCTGACTGACATCAAGGATTCTGAATGATTGTGCCACGAATGTGAAAGTGCCGACAGAACACCTAATTTGATTTGATCCATTGCGCGCCCCCCCCCCTTTTTTAATTACCATGATCCATTTGCTCACTATATATTTAGAGTACGTAAGTACTAATAAGTTCCACAGCTGCTGCTCTGTTCAGGAAAAAGTTAAGTTTGCTGTTACAGGCAGGATACGCTGGTATTTCTTCCAGCCTGTCAAAGGAGTCGCGGTTTGCGGGTTCTGTTTGTTCTGGGTAATGATCGAGTCTGCCAGGTATTCATAGCCTTCGCCCGCTATAGTAAGACAGATTGCTGTCATGACCGGGAGGGGCCGGGGTAACCGCTATCAAAAGGGCCAAGGTTCTCGGCGGTCTGATCCTGCTTGAGGTTTTTACTGGATAGCCTTTGCATCATTGCTTGAAACCAGTCCCACCGTGCTATTACTTCGGGATGATTAACATGCGCGGTTGCTATTACTAAAAAATGAGGCAACTTGATGGGTGCGGCACCAAAGCACTGAACATCACATTCATCAAAAGATTTCTTCCCATTGTCAATATTAATAAGTGCCCCAACCCGGAAACAATAAGTTAGAAGATCTTCGCCGTTAATGTGTGCGGCCAGATCGGGTTCCGAGAGAAGGAATGTTCTGTGCATGAGTGTAGCGTTAGGGTCGTAAAAAATAACTTTCATGCATCCATCCTGCTTCTTTAGTCTAATGGCCATTGAGTGACCAATTGCTCCATCATCTCGTATTTTAAAAATAAAATTCTTTTCATTGCCAACCGACATATTCCAGTACTTTTTTACCAGCCTCGTAAGAGCCTCAGAAAAATTTTCCTTATGGAAATAATATCCATCAGCAAAATAGAGATTATCAGTCATTGCGCCTTCTGCTAATCCATCTGGACGAAAATCATCTTCTTCAAGTGGAAGATCAGGTGTATTTGCAAAAGTTGACTGTATTTTTTCAGGGGTGTTTATTATTTCAAAATCCTTCCGTCGACCAAACACTCTTCTGGCATAAGCCGAAGCGAAATGACGGCAGGCTATCTTTTCCCCTGGTGCTATGGTGTCATTATCAGAGCGACGGACTTTACAATTAAGGTTTATAGGTAACTGGGAATTATCGGAGTTATACATGGGGATTGGAACAGTGCTGCCATCCTCCTGGAAAGCAAGTTTAACCTGAAGACTTCGCCCTTGATCGTGCAATTGATTTACCTTGTTTTTAACATAGTGAGTTGATCTCTCGCAGGCTAGCGGGATGTTAATATCATAAGCACTTAATGGTTTATGGAGTGCTTTAGTAAACCAAGCATCAGGGTGTTCTTTCATCAGTTTTGTGGTGATACAGTGCAAAGCGCTGACACAATAACCACCAAAATATGCCTTGATGCCATTAACAAGGGATGTTAAGGCCCTGACTGGCATCAAGGATTCTGAATGATTGTGCCATGAATGTGAAAGTGCCGACTGAACACCCAGTTTGATTTGATCCATTACGTGCCTCCACTCTTTTTTAATTACCACAATCCATTTGCTCACTATATATTTAGAGCACTAAAGTACTAATAAGTTCCGCAGCTGTTGCTCTGTTCAGGAAAAAGTAAAGGTTGTTGCAGGCAGGGTGTCTGTTAAATGGGTTCTACCCTGCTTCCAACATAACAGCAGGGTAGAAAGAGGCAGAGATTACAGGCTCTTGGTGACTACTTCATAAATATCGGCAGACAGATCAGGTACTGCCTTGATCCGCTCCAGCGCTTTCCTCATGCGTTCCCTTATGACTGGCTGGTATTTCTTCCAACGTGTTAATGGCGTCATCAGACGAGAAGCGGTTTGCGGGTTCTGTTTGTCCAGGGTAATGATCCAGTCCGCCAGGAACTCATAACCCTCGCCTGTGCCAGAGTGAAACTGCTTCATATTCCCGCTGGCAAATCCGCCCAATAAAGCTCTCAGCTTATTCGGGCTGGTGCTGTCGAAAGATTCATGCTCCTGAAGTGACCTTAGATGCTCCAGAGTGCCCAGAGACGGGCTGCTGCTTTGCATCATAAACCAGCTGTCCATGACCACTGCGTCATCTCTATAACGATCCAGATAGTCATTGAGCAGAGAATCAATGGTTTCCCGACTCTGATAACTGGAATTAATGACAGCGCCCATGGCTGCACGCAGGTCGGTCATATTACTGGCATTGTTGTACTGATCTTCAGCCAGTTGTTGCAGGCCGTCGTCTTCCAGTTCAACCAGGTAGCCGAGACAGATATTTCTCAGGGTACGTTTGGCAATATCTCCGGCTTCCGGGCGATACTCACCCTTCAGCTTCAGAGTTTGATAAAGCCCCAGCAGTTTATCTTTGTGAGCCTCAGCAATGGCTTTGCGAACACGACTTCTGGATTCACAGATCTGCAGAGGGTGAATTTCTTCCGCCTGCTCAGCCAGACTCGCTTCAGAGGGCAGTTTCAACATTTCTGCTTTAACCGCTTTGTCCAGCTCTTCATCGGCGAGCACGACACCGAAAGCATCAATCAGCCTTGAATCAATCCCGGTTTCTTTGTCCTTCAGCAGTCCCTCGACCAGATCTTCAATAACCGCAGTGGCCAGACGCTGACCTGCATCCCAACGATTGTAACTATCGCTGTCGTACTTCATCAGGAAAACCAGATCTTCACGACGGTAATCGTATTTGACACGAACGGGTGCAGAGAAGTTTCTTAAAATAGAAGGCAATGGCTTTTCAGTCAGTCCTTCGAATGTCCAGGTGTCTTCAGCCGCTGTAACATGAAGAACCCGTTCAGTCTCACCGGCTTCGTTCAGTGGCAGGGCTTTGCCATCCTTGTCCAGCAGGGCAACAGCCACAGGAATATGAAAAGGCAGTTTAGTCTCCTGACCCGGAGTAGCCGGACAACTCTGAGCTATTGTCAGAGTGTACCGACCTGACGCCTGATCAAAGCTGTCGGTCACAGAAACAACCGGCGTTCCCGCCTGGTTATACCAATGGCGGAACTGACCAAGGTCAACGCCGGAAGCCTCTTCCATGGCTTTGACAAAGTCTTCACAGGTCGCTGCTTTACCGTCAAAACGGTCAAAGTACAGGTCTGAACCTTTGCGGAAATGGTCTTTACCGACAATGGACTGAATCATCCGAACCACTTCACAACCCTTTTCGTAAACGGTCAGGGTGTAAAAGTTGGAGATCTCGATAAATGACTGCGGACGTATAGGATGAGCCATGGGGCCGGCATCTTCAGCAAACTGTGCCGTCTTCATTATCGCAGCGTCTGAAATCCGCTTGACGCCCCGTGAATTCATATCTGCCGAGAATTCAGCATCACGAAATACAGTGAAGCCCTCTTTAAGGCTCAGCTGGAACCAGTCGCGACAGGTGACTCTGTTGCCAGACCAGTTATGGAAATACTCATGCGCAACGATCGCTTCTATACGCTGATAACTGGCGTCAGTAGCTGTCTCGGGGCTTGCCAGTACACAGGAAGAGTTGAAAATGTTCAAACCCTTGTTTTCCATCGCCCCCATGTTGAAATGATCTACCGCTACGATCATGAAGATATCCAGATCGTACTCACGGCCATACACCTCTTCGTCCCACTTCATGGACTTTTTCAGAGAAAGCATGGCGTGGTCGCACTTGTCGATATTGTGGGACTCGGTGAAAATACGCAGTGCCACTTCCCTGCCGTTCATGGTGGTGAAACTATCTTCCACCGTTTCCAGATCACCGCCTACCAGGGCAAACAGGTAGCTGGGCTTTTTGAACGGATCCTCCCAGGTCACCCAGTGTCGTCCACCTTCAAACTCGCCACGGGCGATATCATTACCATTGGACAGCAGAACCGGGTAACGACCTCTGTCGGCAATCACCTTGGTGGTGAATTTGGACATAACATCCGGACGATCCAGATAGTAGGTGATTTTGCGGAAGCCTTCTGCCTCACATTGAGTACAGAACATGCCATTGGATTTATACAGTCCTTCCAGAGAAGTGTTTTCCTGAGGACGAATGCGAGTCACAACCGTCAGAGAGAATGAGAGACGGGTGACCGGTACAGTCAGGCTTTCAGAACCGAGGATGTACTGATCAGAGGTCAGCTCGGAACCGTCAATAAAGACACTGACCAGCTCCAGGTCGACACCAACCAGAGTCAGATCGGGGGTATCTTGTCCATGATCTTCATTGCGGCGCAAGCCGAGTACCGAGGTCACCAGTGCGTGATCTTCGAACAGGTCGAAGGTCAGGTCGGTGGTGTCAATCCAATAATCCGGAGCCTGATAATCTTTCAGGTAAATAGCTCTGGGTTGGGCGTCTTTCATTTTCAACCTTCCTTTACCATGGTCGTGCTTTTGTTGTTAGAGCTTTTGGCTCAATTTGCGCAGAGGTATGTTTCCTCGCCATGCCGATCAGGCTGCAACTGATACGTTGACTTGATAAGAAGTGTGCTTGCGAATATTGATGACACCGGTATCAAGGATCAGGTATTGCCCCTTGATACCCATCAGTACGCCTTCAATAAGCGGTTTTTTATCAAAAGACATGGAAGTCACTTTGACAGGATATTGCTCGACGGGATAGCGAATATCAACGACTTCCGGATCAACCACCGGCGTTATGGCCTGCAATCCAAACTGCTCCTGAAGCGCTTCCAGCCGTGAAGCGTTCATCTCCAGCAGATCTCTGGCCTGTGTTTTGAGATCCAGAGGCTCTGCCGTTCCTTTCAACATGGCACGCCAGTTGGTTCGATCATTCACAAACGCCTTGAACAGGGTTTCGATCAAACCGGACTGCTGTCGTGTAGAAACTCTGACAAAAGGCAGGGCCTGAGTCGCCCCCTGATCCACCCAGCGGGTGGGCACCTGAGTCGCACGGGTGATACCTACCTTTAAACCCGAAGAGTTGGCCAGATAGACCACATGATCGGTCATGCAGAACTTTTCACCCCAGGCGGCATCCCGGCAGGTACCTTCATGATAATGACACTTTTCGGGACTCATAATACAGCTGTCGCACTGGGGCAGCTTTTTGAAACAGGGATAACAGAAACCCTGGCTGAAACTTTTCTTCGTCTTGCGGCCACAGTGGCAGCAGTTGATTTCGCCCTGGTATTCAAGGGTCAGCTTTTTTCCCATCAGTTCATTCAGGGGCAGCCGATCATCGCCCACGGGCAGCTGGTACTCCACCGGCTGGCCTTCTTTCAGTAGCGATTCCATTTTGCGCAGTGCGCCACTCAGACGTTGAGTCAAGTTTTATACCTCAGTCTTTAAAGCGCAGAATAGTGGTTTCAGACGCATCCTCTCCGGATGCACTTTTGCAATTCACAGGCATGTAACCAATGCGCTCTTCTTCGGGCAGGTTGTCGTGCTCCCAGGCGATCAGAGCCTCCAGCATGCCTTCTCTCTGGTCCGGTGTCAGCTTGTCACCATTGGGCCAGCGGCTCAGCTCCAGTGACTGTTTCATATTCTGGTAGATTTCCGGCGTCATCTGGGCCAGAAAGTCCTTAAGCTGCATAAATCCACTTACCCTCATCTGAATAATTCCTGGTGGACCCCCTAAGGTTCACAATCCAGGAAAAAAATTTTGCCTTTCAGGCTTTTTAGCCCGTTACAAGGCAAAATAAATATGAAAGGATAATACTATCAAATCGCCACAAGCGAAAAAACGCAGTCTGCATCACCTTACCGGGATGTTCGCTGTAATTCCCGATAAAAAAAGCCTTAAGCGGAAAATGCCACCAGCTCTGTATCACGAAGTCGGGGCATTTTCTTGATAAAAAGGACACACTCATGACTAACCAGATTCCTGTTATGCAGCGTTTGTCACCCATTCGCAACACTACCCGGGCTCAGGATGCCGATGCACTGGCCGCTGAGCAGCTTCAACATTTTGGTATTCAACCTGACACGCCCTTTGGCCAATCCTTACTCAGCGCCGCCAGCAGTCTTTATCAGGCAGGTTCCGATATCAGCCAGTTCGAGAGCCTCTGTCAGGCCATAGCCTCACTGCCTGAGTCAGACAAAATCAGCCACTTTAATGCCAAAAAGTTTCTCTGTTTCCAGCTGGCCAAGCTGATCGACATGCTGCAACCGAGCATGAAGCAGGATTATCATGCCCTGGGAATGGATGTCAGCAGCCGGGTTGTCAAAGGTGACTACCCTCTGTTTGCCAATGTCGGCGCCCTCTTCTCGGCCACGCCCGCCGTAGTAAAGACCGCCACCTATCTCTATGCCTGTACCGAGTGGGTCGAAGATGCCTTTCACGGCAAGGAAAGCACTCACCCGATTTACAGCCGCCTGCTCAACCCGACATCGATCTCTCTGGCCAACACCCTGACCGCTCTGGAAGCAGGAGAAAATGCCGGTGAGTACATGACCTGGAACTTCAACAGCGGTATGGCTGCAATTGATGCCCTGCTGGCCAACCAGCTCAGGCATGGCGACATTCTGCTCAGTTCCCGCAATGTTTATGGCGGTACTTTCCAGCTGATGCAGGATTTCTATGCCCGTCCTGACCGCATGGCCGTCAAGCTGGAATGGTTTGACGGATTTTCTGGCGAAGCATTCAGCGAGCAGCTCAAGCAGGTCGAAGATAAATATAAGTCAGCCCTGAAAGATGGCAAAAAAATCCTGGTTTATCTGGAATCTCCCTGCAATCCCCATGGCAATGTGATTGATGTCGCCAGCATCTGTAAAAAAAGTCATGAGAAAGGTTATCTGGTGGCTCTCGATTCAACTCTGGCCACGCCCTTCCTTCATCGCCCACTGCGCAATAAGGACAAGAGTAAGCGGCCTGACTGGGTCATCCACAGTTACACCAAAGACATCTCCGGCTCCGGCAGCGCCACTGCGGGTGGTATCGTTGGTGAAAGCCGTCGTATGTTCCTGCCCAAGAACACCGAGCATGAAGGCGTAAGCTGGCATGAAACCCTGTTCTGGGACGTTTACTACATCAAGGGCGCTTTCCTGGATGCCGATAAATCTCTGGACATTATCAATGGTCTGAAAACCCTGGAAAGCCGAATGCTATCCAAGTGCATTAATACGCTGGTGTTCAGTCACTATCTTAATGCTCATGACCAGATCCAGGTCAACAGCCATGCCCTGAGCAGCCACCCTAACTCAGACTTGCGGGAACAGCAGCTCTATCTCGGTCTGCCCAGCCCGCTGTTCAGTATTGATATGGAGAAAGCCCGGATTCCAAGAGAAGCTTTCATCCGTTTCTTTGATGCCCTGGAGCCTGCTTTTGGTCATATGGTCAGCCTTGGTCAGAGCAATACGCTGGTACTCTGTCCGGCCTTAACGTCTCATTCGGAAATGGACGAGTCCGCCCAGCAAGAGGCGGGTATTTTCCTGACCACCATTCGTGTCGCCATGGGCGATGAAAACCCAAAGGACCTGATAAGACAGTTCAAGGCGTGTGCAAAACTTCATCTGGACCCGGTTATGCCGGGATTTTCCGAACAGTTTATGTCAGACGAAGAACTGGATAAAATGATACGAGAGACTCATCTGGATGTGCATTCCAGACATCTGGAATTTATGAGCAAAGAATAAAGACGACGATTCATTTATATCTGAAGGAACAGAGAACAATGCTGGATGAAAAGGCCATAATGGATTCTTTTCATCCTGTTCCTGAACTGTTGAAGCAGCGTGGAGTATTGACAGATTCAGTTGAAAGTGAAGTCATTTATAGTCAGGCTTCTCCGGGAGTCAGCATGTTCATAATCAAGCGTATCAGGATATCTTTTTGTTTCGGGTCTGACTCTGCAACCAACAGGGTTAACGCTGCAAGACCCGTGTCGTTAATCACCGGTTGGTGATCCTCGTTCATAAGGCGACCATTGCGATACAGAAAGTCTACAAACAGGAAAGCACCGCTGCGCTTGTTACCATCCACAAACGGGTGGTTTTTTACCACAAAATAGAGCAAGTGCGCTGCTTTGCTCTCTAAGGTTGGGTAAGCAGGTTCACCGAAAGTCGTCTGCTCAAGATTTCCCAATAATGCACCCAAACCATCATCCCTGTTTTTTGCAAACAGCTCTGTGGCCTCGCCTCGCTGAATTAATTGCTTTTTCAGTTCATTTAATGATGCCATGGCCTGATGCTCATCGACCAGGGTGCCGCCGGACTGACCTGCAGGTTCGTTCAATAAACCCTCATCGTAGCGTTGCAGCCAGAGAAAGGTCTGAGTATACCGGCTGACGATTTCAACCAGTCCCCTGCCTGCCTCTGCTTCCAGTTCCGGCGTTGCTGCTGCTTTGCGAATAAGCGCTAAGGCAGCTTCCAACTCTTTGGCGTTTTCTTCAAAACGTTGCTGATTGATGGAAAAACCTTGAGTAAGGTGATCATTCAGAGCTTTTGTAGCCCACTGCCTGAACTGAGTTCCTTTTTTAGAGTTGACTCTATAACCAATAGAAATAATGGCATCGAGATTGTAATACTCCACCTGATACGTTTTACCGTCACTGGCAGTTGTTGCATTTTTTGCAACTACTTGCTCACGTACCAGTTCTTCATCATGAAAAATATTACGCAAATGGCGCGAAATTACCGATTTATCCCTATCAAACAGCTCTGCCATCTGGTTCAGGCTTAACCAGACGGTTTTCTCGGAAAGCTTGACTTGTATATTGCCATTACCGGCCTGGTAGATTAGTAGTTCACTCATTGTTTGTCCCAAATTTATTATTCAATGCGTGATCAAGAATAGCCTTTAATGACTCCAAGGTACCTGCCATTTTATTCTCAGCGAACTTTTACCCGCTGCAACCTTTGGTTTTTGACAGAAATAAACACTTGGTTTTAAAGGTGATGGTGAAAGCAGTCGAACCCGTCATTCGCCCGAAATTCACATGCAGGCGTTGCGGTGAGTCTATGAAACACATTGCGTTCAGTTTCCTGAAACCGACCTGAGCTATTGTCACATCAACAAACACCGCCATTCACAAGCAAGGAGAAAATGTAAGCTCAGCCAGACAGATCCGTCATATCCAAGACTAACGTAATGCAGTGGTCTGGAGACACTCATCCTGAATAAATAGCATTCAGAAAAAACGTTTTGATTCAAGATCCGCCAGAAAAGTAAACTCCAATAGACCTTCCTTACCAGAATTCAACCCGGGCTTGTGCAACAACAGGATAAGATTGCGGCTGGGCGCAATCTATCGTTATTCATTAGTCTACTTTGCACAAACAGAAAGAAAAGATGTCTGGATAACGATGGTAAAAACACTTTCTACGGTGCTTCTCTTGTTCCTGCTTTCGCTGTCTGTTATTTGTCAGGCCGAAAAGCTGACAAGACGTTTTGTTGTCGAGTTTGCACCGCATCAGGGGACAGGTTCTCCGGATCGGATCTTTTCCATAAAGCATAATCTGCCGGTCAGGCTGCTAGCAAAAACACCAGAGTGTCCTAGAATACTCACTGTCGTTATACGGCAGTAGGTTCGATTATGTTGGTGCAAAAGACAAGCCAAAGCTTTCTACCCGCGCTATTGGTGGCTGTGTTCTTGCTCTCTTCCCCGGATGCTTCCTCCGATGGTTTCGGGCACATAGAATTCTTACAGAAAATCGGGACCGATAAAGATGTTTACATAGCTAAGCCAGTGCAGGATCCATCGGATGCATGCGTTGATTATGTCTCACCGGCCTCTGTGCAGACGGTTCCGGGATATGAGAACGGACAAACTATGAAAATTCATTACGTTGATACGGGGATCTGTGACAGGTCCTGGGCTTCCGTGCTGTTCAAGGTAAAAAGCAAAAATCACTCTGGAAGATCAGCCCAACTTTTATGGTTTAAAGATTTGCATCAGGATCCCTATGCAACGATAGGCGAAGATGCAGATCCATACGGATTGTTATGGATTGACAATAGCGATAGCAGCAAGATTAAAGTCTGGGTCAGTTATGATCACTAGGAGCCTGACCGAGAATAGCGCCCGTAGCGAGGACGGCAGAAAATTGAGGATGAAAATTCGGTTTTGTGAGGAGAATAGCGAGCTATTTGACGAACAAAAGCGGATTTTCAGACCGATTTGCTGCCGCCGCACGACTGCATGGATGCAGGAGCTAGAGCAACGCAGGAGCAGTTGCCGCGTAGGGCAGTCTATTCTCGGTCAGGCTCCTAGTGCAGCTTCAGCTGATGACAAACCAAGAGGCCCCGGGTATCGGTTCCTCGCAAACGACTTATTTCGGGGAGGTCTCAGAATCAATCATCGAACCCGCAGGTTCTTTCACCAACCTTCTGCATTCGAGCTCTGCCGACGGTAACCGACAGCATACTTTGGGTTTATACTGTTCCGTCTATCCCTGCGATGGCGGCGCTTGTCGAGTGCGAACCGTTATATTCAGCGAAGTGTCAGGGGCATCAGAAGATATAGAATATCTGGCTGATCTAGATTAGCAGCACCCAGGCCAGCCCCCTCCTTAACCATTAAGTCTTAATTCTGGACTTGAACATCAAAGCGGCCAGCCCACCCAATAAAGCCCCGGATACCAGCCCTCCGAGGTGGGCGGCGTTTGCCATCTGTCCCAGCAATGGCCCCAGAACACCGGTATAACCAATCACCAGCCAGACAAGCATAAAGCCGTAGATCGCCGG
Organism: Endozoicomonas sp. 8E; assembly: GCF_032883915.1. NCBI lineage: Bacteria > Pseudomonadati > Pseudomonadota > Gammaproteobacteria > Oceanospirillales > Endozoicomonadaceae > Endozoicomonas > Endozoicomonas sp. 8E. Next base: position 4,798,511 of record NZ_CP120717.1, read on the forward strand.
TGGCAGTCCCATATAAAAACTTTTGTCCAGCCTTTCACGTACCATACTGTAACCCATCAGACCGTAAACCACACCGGAAAGACCACCAAACAGCACAGAACCCTCTGACATGGCATATTGGGCAAAATTTGACAGAACCCCGGTCAGCAAAACCAGCCCCAGCAGATGGATACCGCCCTGATGCATTTCGATTCTACCACCCAGCACATAGAACATCAGGGCATTGAACACCAGATGAAGAATCCCGAAATGAATGAAGATCGGAGTGATCATACGCCAGTATTGATGACTCTCCAGAGTATGCTCCAGAGTGGCATAATAGATGTAGCCGTTAGCGACCTTGAAGTCTACGAAGGTGAAACTGGAAATAGCTTGAATATTCTCGCCCAGATGAGTCAGGACAGCCACCACCAGACAAACCGCAAGAATCAGGAAGGTGAAGGGAAAGCGTTTCCAGGGAATGTTTTTGAAAAAGTTTCCGACTTCAGGTCCTCTTCGGGGAGGTGCCACTTCCAGCTCAAGTTCTCCAGACTGCCAGTCCCGGTAAAACTTTTCTACCGCTTCTCCCTGCTGCTCATTCTGGGTCCACAGTATCTGTTTCCCGGATTCCTCGGTAATTCTGTGGGGCACTCCCTGCCGGTAAAGAAAGTAGGACAATGCACTCAAATCCTTATGTGCAGAAAGCTCAAGCGCCCTATACATAGTCAACTCTTGTAATGCTCAAACGGGTAATTGTAGACAAAAATGTTACTCTGCATCCTCATTGGGATACCATCTTAATTTGGATCGACAGGCTTCGTAAAAATTGTGATTTAAAGGATGCAACAATCTCAGACTTTGCTTCTTTTTACGAATCAGGATGACATCATCAGGCATCAACTCGATATCCACCTGCCCGTCAAAGCTGATGCGCGGATGGATTTCATTGCCTTCATGAATCACAAGCTTCAACTGACTGTTACCATCCACAACCAGGGGCCGGTTTGTCAGCATATGCGGATACATGGGGACCAGCACAATAGCATCCAGCTTTGGATGCATAATGGGTCCGCCACCCGACAGAGCGTAAGCTGTTGAGCCTGTAGGCGTCGACATAATCAGACCGTCAGAACGCTGGCGATAGACAAACTGGTCTTCAATAAACAATTCAAACTCTATGATCTTGGTGGACACCCCCGGATGCAGCACCACATCATTGAGAGCATCGCCACAACCAATGGTTTGACCCTGACGCTCAACCTTGGCTTCCAGCAGAAACCGGTTCTCCATTCGGTAATGGCCATTGAGTATTTCACCAATGCAGGTTTCCAGCTCATCGGGTGAAACATCGGTCAGAAAGCCCAAACGACCAAGGTTGACACCCACTACCGGAACATCATGGACAGAAAGCTCTCTGCCAGCCCCTAATAAACTGCCGTCACCTCCGATGACTACCACCAGATCACAGGTTTTACCCATGCTCGCCCGGTCGCTGATCTGAAAATCATGTCCCGGCAAAAGATCCGACAATTGCTCATCCAGAGATACAGTCACTCCCTGCAACTGCAGAAAATCGCTCAGACGCTTCAAGGTGCCTTCGATATGAGCCTTACCCTGACGCCCGGTAATCCCAACCTGCTTGAATTCTTCCATCGGTCTAAATCACTTGTCGTTGGTGAATTTATCCTGCCCGGATGACACTACACCCAGGATTGGGTGACAGTTGTTATCTGTTGAATATAAACACACCGATTTAAATCTGTTACTCTTATTCATCACCTGCCGACTTATCACAGTCGGCGATGATCAGCCATCATTTTATTATTCAAAGCCATCGTTCGGACACCATGAACTGCCAAAAATGATTCGTCTCTCTCATCAGCAGATAGCCCGGGATGTTCAATGGTTACTCAGCAGTCCTTCCGTCATTAACCCTGATTATGATGCGAGGTTTATCTGCCCGGCAACCTGCCCGGTGCATAATGACCAGATTACAGGCTCTGGCTATTCAGAGCTAGTAGAGATTCTGCGTCAGCGACGGAGTCATCTGCTGGGTATCTATTATGAATCACTCTGGCAATACATCCTCAGACATTCAGAAGACTATCAGCTGATTGCCTGCAATCTTCAGATTCAGAATAATCACCAGACACTGGGTGAGTTCGACCTGATTCTCAAGTCCCTGAAGGACGAGGTTTTTATTCACCGTGAACTCGCCGTCAAGTACTACCTGGGTCTTCCTTCCCACACTCACCCGGCCAGCCCATGGCACCACTGGATTGGACCAGGTCTGCACGACCGCATGGACAAGAAGCTCAACCATATGTTGCACCATCAGATCAGGCTTTCAAAGACGCTGGCTGGACAACGTGCGCTCAATGCTTTGGATATCTCAGGGGTAGAGACAGAAATACTTTTTCAGGGATACCTTTTTTACCCGGTCACAGGCATCTGCCCACCTCCGAAAGACTGTTCTGTTTATCATCCGAGAGGACACTGGCTACCCGTTAGTCAGCTGTCGTCCTGGCTGAAACTCGAGGAAGGCGAAGTCTGCTACCTGCCTCTGCCAAAATCACTCTGGCTATCGTCCTACAGAGGCCTGTCTGATGCAGCGACTCATCTCTCGGGAGACAAACTGATCAAGCGCTTACAACTGCAACTATCCAACAGAGCCCGCCCTCAAATGGTGGTTCGATGCCATGAAAAAGAAGGTGAACTGTGTGAAAACAGTCGTTTTTTTGTGGTGCCCGATGACTGGGAAGCCAGGGCGAGAATGGCCGCTAAAATATAAACGACTCTTGTTAAACAATCATTTTTATATAACAATTTGTAACAACTATTTATCGGCATTGATAAATAATTAAAGGATTACTTTTGCTAATAGGGTATTGTTTTATGAAACGCCGGAGCTTTTTCATTAACCGTTTCTGCAGTAAACTGTTCTTCTTTCTTGCCACTCTTTTTATTCTGCAATCACCGGCCAGTCATGCCATGGGGTTGATTGATACCCTGACCAGCCAACTCAATGTCAGCAAGACCCAAGCCGAAGGAGGTGCAGGGGCCCTTCTACAGTTAGCCAACGCCCAATTGTCAAAAGAAGACTTTAGTGTAATTAAGGAAGCTCTACCGGAAGCATCCGAGTTATTAAAGGCAGCTCCGGAGGTGACCCATGACAAAAACTCATCGTCGCTGTTGAGTAGTTCCAGTTTACTGGGCAATTTCGACACCCTGAGTCAGCAGTTTACAAAACTGGGTCTGAAGGACGAGATGATTTCGAAGTTTTCAACCATACTGATCGATTATCTAAAGGCTAGCCCCAGTGGCAAAGCCGCTGAGCTGTTGAGTTCGGCTCTTCCTTCAGGGATAACCGATACCGTGGGCTCGCTGATTAATAAATTCAAGTAGCCCACTCCCTGAAGCCACGACGCCCCTGAAGACCGCCGGTATGAATCAGCAGCAGCCTGCTGATCCCCGACAGCCCTCCCAATTGGGCCATCTTTTTCAGAGCGAAAAATAGTTTACCCGTATAAACCGGGTCCAGAGGGACTCCGGTTTCCCGCTCAAATTCCAGAATAAACTGAATAAGACCGGGAGTGGTTTTGCCATAGCCGCCACAATGGTAATCGAGCTCAAGATTCCATCGTGTTGCAGTGGGGGAGAGGTACTGCTGGATATCATCTTTCAAAAAACCTGCCCCCCTGAGCACGGCAACCCCCCTCACGCGGGTGTCACTGCCTGCACTGCGTATAATGCCGGCCATGGTGGCTCCAGTACCACAAGCGAGCCAGATCTCGTCATATTCCGAAGCCTGGATGGATCCTGCGTCAAGAATATCCTCACATCCCCTGACACCCTGTTCGCCCGAGCCTCCTTCCGGAACAATCATCAGTTGATCCAGAGAGAGCGACAGTTGTTTTAAAAGCGCGTGCTGATATTCAGTCTCGTATCGCTTCTTATAATCAGCACGACTGACATAGATCAGCCTCATACCCCAGCGTTCTGCATCCTGCAACATGGCTGAAGATTTAGCCGGTTTCTCACCGCGAATAATGCCTATTGTCTGAAAGCCAAAACGATAACCTGCCGCCGCCATGGCATGAAGATGATTAGACCAGGCCCCACCAAAACTTAAAAGTGTTCTGATCTTTCTTGAATGCGCTTCAATGAGAAAGTATTTAAGCTTGAACCACTTGTTACCGCTGATTAGCGGATCAACTTGATCAAGACGAAGAATATCAACAGCAATAGAGTATTTACGTATAAAGTAAGTATTTATTCTTTCAACAGGTACTCTATTACCAATAACATTTGAAAAACACATAATCCCGTTTGTTCTTCTGGTTTAACTCTGAGTAAGCGAAGATGGCGTAATAGGATGCCAGTGATATAAACGATATCAGTAATAAAGAATACATATAACAAGCCTTCATTCCACTGATCTACGTGCTACAATGGAATCTCACTTAAACATTGTACTCTTACCTGATACCCGAAAAGACAGTGTCTCTAACGACACTTGGTGCTTTGAAAGGTCGCAGAAAAGCAGCTACAGCGTCCCCGGAGATAGAGAAAAAATGGCAAACAAACTGTTCGTTGGCAACCTGGCCTTCGCCGCAACAGAACAAGATCTGGAAGAGGCTTTTGGTGCCTTCGGCGAAATCGAGGAGGCAAAAATCATCCTCGATCGTGAAACCGGTCGTTCTCGTGGCTTTGCTTTCGTAACTTTCAGTTCCGCAGATGCTGCAGAAGCAGCTCTCGCTCTGGATGGTCAGGATGTAGCGGGTCGCAGCATCCGCGTCAGTATCGCAACCGAGCGTCCTCGCAACAACAACGGCGGTGCTCGTCGTGGCTTTGGTGGTAATCGTGAAGGCGGTCGTCGCTTCTGACAAAAAGCACGTTCCCTTTCCAAAAAAGCTGGTTCAGTACTAGCTTTTTTTTCGCCTTAAACCTGGCCATCTGTAAATAAAAAAAAACGACTACCCAAAGATAATCGTTTTTGTAGATGGCGGACCGGACGGGACTCGAACCCGCGACCTCCGGCGTGACAGGCCGGCATTCTAACCAACTGAACTACCGGTCCGCATTCTTTTAATAGAGAGCAGTATTCAATCACTGCTCTCTATAAATTTTGGTGGGTGATGACGGGATCGAACCGCCGACCCTCTGCTTGTAAGGCAGATGCTCTCCCAGCTGAGCTAATCACCCTGATCTAAAGCTTCTGGCTTCATAGATCGATTGCGCCTGTCATGCAATCTTTGCTTTCAGTTAAGAAGCGTGGCGGACCGGACGGGACTCGAACCCGCGACCTCCGGCGTGACAGGCCGGCATTCTAACCAACTGAACTACCGGTCCGCATTCTTTTAATAAAGAGCTGTATTCAATCACTGCTCTCTATAAATCTGGTGGGTGATGACGGGATCGAACCGCCGACCCTCTGCTTGTAAGGCAGATGCTCTCCCAGCTGAGCTAATCACCCTGATCTGAAGTTTTTGACTTCAGAGATCGATTGCGCCTGTCGTACAATCTTTGCTTTCAATTAAGAAGCGTGGCGGACCGGACGGGACTCGAACCCGCGACCTCCGGCGTGACAGGCCGGCATTCTAACCAACTGAACTACCGGTCCGCATTCTTTTAATAAAGAGCTGTTCAATCACTGCTCTGTATAAATCTGGTGGGTGATGACGGGATCGAACCGCCGACCCTCTGCTTGTAAGGCAGATGCTCTCCCAGCTGAGCTAATCACCCAGACCCAAAGTCTTCAGACTTCAGACATCGATTGCGCCTGTCGTACAATCTTTGCTTTCAATTAATAAGCGTGGCGGACCGGACGGGACTCGAACCCGCGACCTCCGGCGTGACAGGCCGGCATTCTAACCAACTGAACTACCGGTCCGCATTCTTTTAATAAAGAGCTGTTCAATCACTGCTCTCTATAAATCTGGTGGGTGATGACGGGATCGAACCGCCGACCCTCTGCTTGTAAGGCAGATGCTCTCCCAGCTGAGCTAATCACCCAAAGTATTTTTTAACGACTCCTGGCTGGCGAGTCGAGACTGAACTATACATGAAGACATTTGTCGTTCAAGTCCTGATCGAGAGAAGGGATAAAAAAAGAAATCATCCACTGCTGCCTCCTGAATCAGGATGGCGGACCGGACGGGACTCGAACCCGCGACCTCCGGCGTGACAGGCCGGCATTCTAACCAACTGAACTACCGGTCCGCTATGCAGCACAATTAACCTGCCACTTTACGTCTTAACATTCAAAGTGGTGGGTGATGACGGGATCGAACCGCCGACCCTCTGCTTGTAAGGCAGATGCTCTCCCAGCTGAGCTAATCACCCTCTCGGTACTGGCCGTGTGTCTCTCAACAACGCGGCGCATTATAAGCAGCGAACCGAACCTCACGCAACCGCCTTTAGACACTTTTTTTATAAGTGTTGATAACATAGCATTACAAAACGGTATTCACGCTACGAGAACGCTTCCTTGTTAAAGCAGCTTTATGAATGTTCAATACCGTAAACAACACACATTCTCTCACTTAGCGTAAGCCTGATGCGTATAATGCAGGCACTCAATTTTGCACGGACTCAATCATGTGGTTTAAAAACCTGATTTTCTATCGTTTCACCAAACCCATTGCATGGAACAGCGAAGAGCTGGAAGAAAAGCTCTCTGAAAAACGCTTTCGTGGCTGCAACAGTCAGGACATCAGCTCCTATGGCTGGGTCCCACCTTTAGGTCGCCATGGAGATATGCTGACTCACACCAGTGGTGATTTTGTCATGATCTGCGCCAAGAAAGAGGAAAAGATTCTTCCCGCCAGTGTTATCAAAGATGCCCTGGAAGAGAAAATAGAAACCATAGAACAGGAAGAACAACGGGAAGTGTTCAGTAAGGAAAAGAAAGCACTCAAGGACGACATTATGATGGAGCTGTTGCCCAGGGCTTTCACCAAACACCAGAAGACGTTCGCTTACATGGATACAAGAGAGGGATGGCTGGTTGTGGACGCTTCTTCTTTCAAGAAAGCAGAAGAACTGACCAGCTGTCTCAGAGAGTGCCTCGGCAGCCTGCCGGTTATTAACCCCCCCTTAAAGAACCTGCCCTCAGCGTCCATGACACAATGGCTTTCAGAAAACCCTGCTGTCCCAGCTCCCTTTATTCTGGGTGACGAATGCGACCTGCGGGAGCCTGGTGATGAGGGTGGGCAGATCAATGTTCGCCGGCAGGCGTTGATCACAGAAGAAATTCAAGCTCACCTGGAGGGTGGCATGCAGGTGAGCAAATTATCCCTGCAATGGGACGAAGCACAGACTTTTGTGCTCAGCGATGATCTGATTGTACGAAAGCTGAAATTTACTGAAGTGATTCAGGATCAACTGGACGAAGTAGAAGCGGAAACCGCAGCGGAACAATTCGATGCCGATTTCGCTGTCATGAGCCTTTCGCTGAGAAAGCTGATCAATGACCTGGCAGAGGCGCTGGGCGGACTTACAGAAGTGGCAACTGAATCTTAAGCAACGGCTCAGGTAAAAAAGCCCGCCACCGGGCTTCCCTTCACAGGAAGCCCAACTCATACCCATTCATTAATCCGTCAATGCATCAACCCAAACAGCTTGCCACGATAACGCTTGGCCATTGGGTCTCCAGCCCCCAGCTGATCAAAAACCTTCAGCATTAACAGTCTGGCTCCGTCTTCACGGAAGGTACGGTCTGTTCTGACAATCAACAGAAGGTTTTCCAGGGCCTGCTCATTTTCATCGGCAATCACCTGACGGATAGCAAGCTGATAACGGGCCTCATGATCTTTTTCATCATCATGAAGGCGAGCTTCCAGTTCTGCCATTTGCGGTGCATGAACTACCATCTCATAGAAAGCCAGCTTCGCCCTGGGCTGGGCAATACCCGCGGCATCGTCAGGCAGTACAGCCATCAATGCTTTGGCATCGTCAAGACGACCTACTTCCAGCAGAAGGTTAACCTGTAGTACCTGAAGTGCGTGATTTTTGGGCTCTTCCTGTAAAATCTGCTGCAACAGCAGCAGAGCCTGCTCATGCTGCCCCTCATCAATCAACTGATCGACCTGCAAACGGATGCGCTCCACAGGGCTAATAGTCAAAGGATCCAACACTTCTCTCAGGGCCACCTCAGTCTGCAAACCTGACAACACCTGCACAGGTTGCCCCTGATGGAAGAAAACCAGTGTCGGTACACTGCGGACACCCAGCTGAGCCATTAACTGCTGACCCAGAGGTTGATCCGCATCCAGTTTGGCCAGCAAAAACTTACCCTGATAGTTCTCTACCAGATTGGCCAGAATCGGTAGCTGGCTTTTGCAGGGCTCACACCACTCAGCCCAGATATCCAGTAGCACCGGTCGCTGGGCCGACTGTTCAACTAATACTTCTCGAACATTTTCTTCTGTCAGATCAACAATATTCGGCAATTCGTTCATACTCAGATTCTCTAGCCGCCTCGTCAGGAGCGCAGCATTCTTTAATAAAAAGTTGTCATAAAGGGCTTTGAAGGCAGATCATATGACTTGTCAGTGAAGCATTACTGCAATCTTACCCACAAAATCTGTGGATAACTTTGTGGAAGAACCTGCCAAATCATTCAGAAAGACCGATTCTTACTGCCTCACATACAAATCGATCATTTTTTGATCAAATAATTTTCTTTAATTTTCAATAAGTTACAACTCATCCTTATAAAATCAATTACTTAGACTCGATGCTTTTTTTTGACGTCAAGGGCTTGACATTTGTGCATAAAAAACAGATGACGTAAGCCTTATTCGGACCATCTATTGAAAAAAGAGGGCTAATTACCGTCATGCCGCACGTTTTCGCTAATAACCAATCGCTATTAAGCGGCCAAACCCCTTCAACCGCCTCAGACGACTGAAGAACGCCTGACCACAACCTTTAATCAATCAAACCATATTGATCCTTGAGAATGGCAACAATTTCAGCTTTGGGACTGTCTGAGAGTCGAACAGGCTGGCCTGTAATGCGCTCAGCAATATCCAGATAGGTTCTGGATACAGCCATCATAATGGATTGAGGCAGCTCATTTTCTTCGGCCAGAGCCCGTCGCTCGTCCATTCGATCCTTGTTGAGCAGAATGTCCGGATCAGGAAAATAATTCAGCAACTGTTGGCGAAAACCTTCCTTGGAGTTTTCCACCACCTTACCCACTCTGTATGAAGCGCCATCCCAGATTCTGGATGAATCCGGCGTTCCTACTTCATCCATGTAAATGAGCTTGTCCTGACCACTGGCAGTGGTGACATAACCAAACTCAAACTTGGTATCCACAAACACCTGATTCAGCTTGCCAAGGGCTTCTGAAATGACATCAAAGCCTTCTTTCAGAAGCCTTTCATAACGATCAATATCTTCAGGCTTGCGAAAGTTAAAAGCCCCGTAATTCGCCTCAAGGTCAGCGCGGGTGATATTAACATCATCGACTTCCGGCACACCGGGAATCCCTTTCAGAATCCCCTTGGTGGAAGGTGTTATCAGCAACTCCGGTAACTTCTGATCCTTCTCAAGATCATCCGGAAGCCGGATACCACAGAAATCACGCTCACCCTTGCTGTAGGCACGCCACATGGATCCTGTAATGTATTGACGACAGATCGCTTCAATCATCACTGGCCGGGCTTTTTGAACGATCCAGACGAAGGGATGGGGAATATCCAGTATATGGCTGTCAGCCAGACCCGACTCCCTGAACAGTTTGAACCAGTGATTGGAGATCGCATTCAGGGCAGCGCCTTTTCCGGGTACTCCCTGCATGTTTCCTTCACCCTTCCAGATGCAGTCAAAGGCACTCATCCGGTCAGAAATTACCATGATGGCCAGAGGCGTATCACCGGCTACATCATAGCCCTTTTCCCTGATCAGACGACGGCTGTCCGCCTCTGTCAACCAATAAACAGAGCGAACCTTACCTGAGTGCACGGGAAGCTCTGTACGAATAGGAAGGTCGTTATTTACGGCCAGTACTTTATCAGCAAGGCTCATTGCCAATATCCTGCATTCTACTAATGGACAATCAACAGAAGCGAAACCAGGAGCCTGACCGAGAATAGCGCCCGTCTAGGCGACCCCGTAGCGAGGACGGCTGAAAATTGAGGATGAAAATTCGGTTTTGTGAGGAAAATAGCGAGCTATTTGACGAACAAAAGCGGATTTTCAGACCAATTTGCTGCCGCCGCAGTAGGGCAGTCTATTCTCGGTCAGGCTCCTGGAAGCCGCTCCATGGAACTGTTTGCGTTGCCTGGCAAACAAAACAAAAAAGCCAGTCATGGAGACTGGCTTTTACAATGAGATTCTACCCTATTTGAGGTTTTCCTTCACAAGATTCAGCAACTTACGACTGATCTCGGCAGGTGCTGAGGTATTGGCATCCTTTTCTACCGATACCCTGACGACCCCATTCAATTCTGAAACCCTCATTAATAGAATATCCTTAGGTGTCTCTTTCTTTTCATCACCGCCAAACCAGCCACTGAACCAGCCACCGGATTCTTTCTCTTTCTTGATCACTCCTTCAGGATCTACCTGCAGGTAGAAAATACCCGCCGAGCGGTTCTTATCGGTCACATCCACCCCAGCCTGTTGCAGTGCAGCATCAACAGCAGACCAACTACGGGCATAGGAGAGCTGATCCATTCTCAGTAGCGGATTACCAGCACCGTCCTGTTCCATAATAGCCAGGTTATCCAGATTCAGATCCTGAGCAAGATAGGAGACGGATTCTTCACTGCCATCACGCACCATGAACAACAGCAGTTCATTCAATATACTGTCACCCATCTTCTGACTGCGCTCTGCAAAGTTGTTCCAATCCGGCTCAGTGGTAATTCTCTGACTTTCTTCAGGAACGGCGCGAGACTTGATCTTCAGACGCACCTCAGAGGAATTTGGTTTCACACCCTGGCGCACTTCGAACTGGAAACGGTCTTCAACAGGACCGGTCACCTCAGCACCGATCAACTTACTGAAGGCACGGGAGACATAACCTTTTTCAGGGTCTTTGCCCAGATCAGTCCACTCTGTTTCAAGAACGCCCTGTTTGTCATTACGGGATCTGGCAGGAATGTTGTTCTCCTCAAGGAAAGCCAGAACCTTTGGCCAGACTTCACTGGGCGAATGCCCCACCAGCAACCACTCTTCATTACCTGCCCTTTCGATGGTATAGACGCCACCTTCTTCCTGAGTCAGGCGCTGGTCAGGTCTGGGCACATCAAAATCGGATTCCAGTTGCGAGTGATCCGCAGAAATGGGCGGAATAGACAAGGAGTCCACCATGGGCTCTGCATTCATCTGCTCCGGTATTTCCAGCGACCGGGTCACCCGTGCCTGAGTATAATCACCGGATTTATCCCGGAAATAACCCTCCTTGCCGAATGGATTGGAACAACCTGCCAGTGCCAGAGCACAGGCCACAACCGGCAAGGTTTTCATCGCTAGCGACATACGATCTCCATTCTGAAAAGCTCCATAACAGTCCCCCGGATGATACCTTTCGTTTCCCGGGTTCAGTCATAATCAGGTGCCGGGATCAGGCTCAACGCCTGGTCCCTTGAATAATTAAATCAGTTCAGCCTGCTTCAAGGCTTCACGCAGAACCGGGTGGCAACCTTCGGACAAGGGAGTCAGTGGCAGGCGTATACCCTCTCCAATCAGCCCCATTTCCGACAGCGCCCATTTCACAGGAATCGGATTCGCCTCAACAAACAGATTCTGATGCAGTCCGTCCAGTTTAGCGTTAATTGCCTCGGCTGTAGCGCGATCTCCATTAAGAGCCGCTACACACATTTCATGCATTTTCCGTGGCGCCAGATTATTGGTTACAGAAATAACACCGTTAGCGCCCTGCAACATCATCTCCATGCCGGTAGCGTCATCACCGGAGTATATAGCAAAGTCATTCCCGCACAGCTCACGAATCTGAATGCCACGCTCGACAATGCCGGTCGCTTCTTTTATACCGACGATATTTTCGTGACCGGACAGACGCGCCACAGTCTCAGGCAACATATCCACGGCAGTACGACCGGGTACATTATAGAGAATCTGCGGAATGGCCACAGAATCAGCAATGGTTTTGAAATGCAGGTACAAACCTTCCTGGGTTGGCTTGTTGTAATAAGGAGTCACCAGCAGGCTGGCATCAGCCCCCAGGATTTTTGCCTCTGCTGTCAGCAAAACAGCTTCCTGGGTAGAATTTCCTCCGGTACCGGCAATCACCGGAATACGGCCATTAACCTGTCTGACAATCCGTTTAATCACTTCGCAGTGTTCTTGCACGGTCAGAGTAGCAGATTCTCCGGTAGTACCCACCGCCACGATGCCATCAGTACCTTCCTCTATATGAAATTCAACCAGTTTCTGAAGACGTTCCCAGTCCGGTTCTCCATCGTCCTGCATCGGGGTCACAAGCGCTACAAGGCTACCGGTAATCATCTATCCACTCCAAGAGATCAATCATAAGCTGTGCGTAATGTTACTGACGAGCACCGGCATTAACAAGGGCAGCGTTGACATTCTGCCAAACTCAGTCCAGCTTTATAGACCATTGTCAGTCATTCGCACTATGCTACAGGTTCGCTGCATCTGAAAACATTCTGTTGATCTGGCCGTTTTTGTGGCTGAATATAAAATTCTGACATCCATCAAAGCCAGCTGAAGCAGAGACAACCGTTTACTATTCAGACTTACTATCAAAGACAACAGAATCGAAGGAAGAACAATGAGTTTTACCCTAGGCCAACCCGTTACGGAATTCACCGCCCAGGCAACCAATAACACCACCGTCACCCTGTCCGAACTGAAAGGCAAGAAGGTCGTCATCTATTTCTACCCTAAAGACAACACTCCAGGCTGCATTAGTGAAGGCCAGACTTTCCGGGATCTGTTCCAGGAATTTCAGGAAGCTGACACCCTGATTTTCGGTGTCTCCCGTGACAGCCTGAAATCTCACGAAAATTTCAAGGCTAAACATGAGTTCCCGTTCGAGCTGATCTCCGACCCGAATGAAGAGCTCTGCAAACTGTTTGACGTCATCAAGTTAAAAAATATGTACGGCAAAGAGTACATGGGAATTGAGCGCAGCACGTTCCTCATTGATCGTGAGGGCACACTGCAACATGAGTGGCGCAAGGTAAGGATCAAACACCATGTAGAAGACGTTCTACAGGCTGCTCAGGCACTGGGTTGACCATCCAAACGGGCCATCTACCCGCGATGGCCCTTAAAGAAATACTCTAATGGTAATCAGACAGCCCGGTTTTATTGTATTGATGACGACCCCTAGCTGACCATTTCCACATCATGCACACTGGGCCAGGCATTCATCACTGCCTTTAGCAGGGTCGCCAGTGGAATCGCAAAGAATATTCCCCAGAAGCCCCAGACTCCCCCAAACACCAGAACCGCAACGATAATAGCAACCGGGTGCAGGTTAACCGCCTCGGAAAACAGCAGGGGAACCAGAACATTGCCATCCAGAGCCTGAATGATGCCGTAGACAATCATCAACATCATGAACTCTTGCCCCACACCCCATTGAAAGAGACCAATCAGAGCAATAGGAATTGTAACCACAGTGGCACCGATATAGGGAACCACTACCGAAAAGCCCACCAGTACAGATAGCAGGAAGGCATAGTTCAGCCCAAGCCAGGCAAAAGCGACAAAACTGACTCCACCAACAATCAAAATCTCAATAACCTTACCCCGTATGTAGTTGGCAATCTGGTCATTCATTTCGTCAGCCACCTGAATAATCAGGCGACGCCGCATGGGTAAGCGGTTACCAATCCAGCCAAGCAGTTCAGTTTTATCCTTAAGAAAAAAGAACACCAGAATGGGGACCAGGATCAGATAAACCAGGATACCCAGGGCACCAGGTAACTTGGAGATAGAGAAAGACAACGCCCAGGGTCCGAACTTGGCCAGATGCGTATTAATAGCACTACTGAGAGCCGCTGTCTGGGATTCCGAAATAAAGGCCGGATAGAGTTCTGGCAACTCTTTCAGAATCATCTGCCCCTGTTTCACCATATTTGGCAGTTCATTCAGTAAACCAGTGACCTGTTGCCAGATCAATGGAATCAACAGGAATATTGAAACAAGTAGAACCGCCATAAAGAGAGTGAAAATGAGGCTGACGGCTAAGAGATGGGGTACCCCCCATTTTTCGAGTAAGTTCACCACACCCTGCATCAAAAATGCCAATACCAGTGCCGCCAGGACCGGGGCCAACATATTACCCATAAAGATGATGACCAAAAATCCGGTCACCAGCATCAACAGCAGCACCAGAGCCTCATGATCCGACAGGTAACGGTTCAGCCAATCCCTGATGATATCCAGCATATTTTCTTCCTTATGACTTACTCAGAAAACTGACCAGGTTGTCTATTGTCAGTCAGGCTCGGGATATTAACAATCCGACCTTATTTATGCTCGAGAGTAAAGATAAATACCCCGAAAGCTTCATCACTGGCCAACAGTTTATGACCACTGATGCGGGCAAAGCTGGCAAAATCCCGAACCGAGCCCGGGTCTGTGGCCTGAATCCGCAACACTTCGCCCTGATCCATTTTACTGAGCGCCTGCTTGGCTCTGAGCAGAGGGAGCGGACAACTCATTCCCTTCAGATCCAGTTCAACATCCACTTCTATCATGATGAAACTTATTCTCCCTCAGGAAAGCTGAAAATCAGCTGTACAGGAACCCTGCTGCCAATGTTATGCTGAACCGACTGATAATTAATAAACCAGTAATGCGCTTATAGTGTAAAAATGTATCCAAGTGTCATTCACACACTTGCCCGGAAACGGCAGGCAAGTTGCCATCCCACCCAAGTCTTACTAAAAGGCTCTGGTGCAAATGTCGGTGACGTGTGAAATGAAGTGATGGCTACCCTTTCCATTACCACAAAGGCCAGTCATGATACACGCATTATCGGCCTGACCCGAAAAGTAAGGAGGCCGTAAAATACGATGTTTTTTTTCATAGCTGTTTGAGCCAACACCTCTATGACGATACAGTGTACCGCAGATTATATGAGTATGGATATTCTATGAAGCAACCGGGTTTCCTGATGGCAGCCCTGCTAAGCACCTGGCTCGGAACTTCTTCCGCAGTGGTAAGCGCGGCCCCAATTGAACTACCCAGCCTGGGGGACAGCACCTCCGGAGTCGTCTCACCTCAACAGGAGTATGAGCTGGGACAGACTTATCTGAAATATATACGCAGCCGAACCCCTACGGTCAGTGACCCCGAGGTCAAGGAATACCTCGAAAGACTCGTCTACCGTCTGGCTGAATTCAGTGAGATTAAAGATCACCGATTAAACACCATAGTAATAGACAGTAGCGTACTGAACGCTTTTGCAGCACCGGGCGGAATTATCGGGGTCAACTCCGGACTGTTCTTCAATGCTGACACAGAAGCTCAATTTGCTGCCGTACTCGCTCACGAATTAGCTCACCTGAGCCAGCGTCATTACGCCCGAAACGTTGAAGATGCCAAGAACAAGAGCCTGCCAACCGCTGCTGCCGTTCTTGCATCGGTTGTCCTGATGGCAACAGCAGGAACTGAAGTAGGTGCCGCGGCACTATCAACAACGGTGGCCGGCATCCAGACCAGTCGTTTGCGCTTCAGCAGACAGTTTGAACGCGAGGCCGACAATATTGGCATTCAGACTCTTGCCAGAGCGGGCTTTGATCCCCAGGCCATGCCTGAAATATTTGAGAACATGAACAAGTCCAGACGATATCAGAGCAGACCTCCGGAGTTTCTGCTGACGCACCCCGTTACTGACAACCGCATTTCAGACTCCAGAGCCAGGGCTGCACAATTGCCTTTCGAGGGTTCTCAGGGCAGTCTTGATTATCAGTTAACTCGAACCAGACTATTCGTACTCAGCACCGAAGATCCGGCCCGTTATGCACGTCAGTTAAAGCAGGAACTGAAGACCGGTCATACCAGCTCAGAAGACACTACCCGCTATGGTCTTGCACTGGCGAGCATTGAAGCACGGGATTACAAAACAGCAGAAAAAGAACTGACTGTTCTGCTGAAGAAATACCCTCGCAATCTGCATTTAATTATGGCTCAGGCGCAGCTGGAATCAGCTACCGGACAATCCATTGAAGCGATTAAACGACTGGATGCGGCACTTTCAATTCATCTGGATAACTATCCGTTGATGGCAACCAAAGCGGATATTCTGATTCAGGCAAAAAAATTCAGCGAAGCCAGAGACCTTCTTCTGAGACTGAGTCGCACTCGACCCGACGACCCGGATATCTGGTATGAACTGGCGGAAGCCCAAGGTCAGTCCAATGACATTCTGGGCTTACATCAGGCCCGGGCAGAGTACTTCTTCTTAACAGGCAATCTTGACGATGCCATCAAGCACCTTCAGTTTGCTCGAAAAATGGTGGGGGATAATTACGCCCTGAGAGCCAAGATCGACAAAAAGTTAAACGACATATTTGAATATCGCAAGAAACTTGAAAAAAGCTGATCAGACAAGGCCGCCATGATCGGCGGCCATACCTCAGGCTGATAGTGATGCTGTGAAATCGAGCATACGATTCAGAGGAATCAGAGACTTCTCTCGCAACTCATCATCGACGTTCACCAGATTCAACTTGCCTGGTTTTTCCAGACACTGAACCAGTGCTTCCAGAGAGTTCATTGCCATCCACGGACAATGGGCACAACTCTTGCAGGTAGCACCGCTACCGGCAGTTGGCGCTTCTACAAAAGACTTATCAGGGGAAGCCTGTTGCATTTTGTAGAAAATACCTCGATCCGTTGCCACAATAAAGGTTGAGTTTGGCATTTCCTGAGAAGCTTTCAGCAATTGGCTGGTAGAACCAACGACGTCTGCCACCTGCACAACCGAGTCTGGTGATTCAGGGTGCACAAGAACCGCAGCATCCGGGTAAACCCGTTTGAGGTCTTCAATACCCCTGGCCTTGAATTCTTCATGAACGATACAGCTACTGTTCCAGAGCAGCATGTCTGCCCCAGTGTTCTTCTGGATGTAACTGCCCAGATATTTATCCGGCCCCCAGATGATTTTTTTGCCCTGATCCATCAGATGCTCGACGATGTCCACAGCACAACTGGAAGTCACAACCCAGTCAGCCCGTGCTTTTACCGCCGCAGATGTATTGGCATAGACAACCACTTCACGATCGGGGTATTGATCACAAAAAGCCGAAAAGTCATCGACCGGACAGCCAAGATCCAGAGAGCATTCTGCTTCCAGCGTTGGCATCAAAACACGTTTTTGAGGGCTGAGGATCTTGGAAGTCTCACCCATAAAGCGAACGCCAGCAACAACCAGAGTATCCGCAAAGTGATCACGTCCAAAGCGAGCCATTTCCAGGGAATCTGCTACATAACCACCGGTTTCTTCGGCCAGCGCCTGAACGACAGGCTCAGTGTAATAATGAGCGACAAGAACAGCGTTTTCCTGTTCCAGAAGCTCTCGCACTTTCTGCTTCAGTGCTTGCTCTTTTGCTTCGTCCAGACCCTGAACGGGTGCGCTACCGAGATGCTCCTGAACAAATGCTCTATCACTAAGTACACTCATAAAAATCGTTCTGAAAGTCTCTATAAGACATAATTAGGCAAATCTTGCCGATTTTAACACAAATGAAAGATTCAGACAGCCGGGAAAAAAGAGAAGGGAAAATGGTGGGTCGTGTAGGATTCGAACCTACGACCAATTGGTTAAAAGCCAACTGCTCTACCAACTGAGCTAACGACCCGACGCGGCGCCATAATACTCAGTCGCTTAAATCTTGCAAGTTTTTTCTTCAACCTTTCCTGCCTGTTGGGTATAAGACTCTACCGCATCTGTTTATTCACTGAATACTCATCTATGAATGATTCCAACTCTGAAGCATCTCACCAAAACTGACCCACTGACCCTCCGGTAACTTCCTGAATTTAGACTAGGATTATACCAGTTTCTACGAACCTCCTTTAACAAAGGTAGCCTCATGTCATCTAAAGGACTATGGCCTCTCTTCCTTTTTCTCACCTATGCTTTGTTATCCCCTGAAACTGCCATTACCAGCCAGAACGGCGTAATGCTTCTCGGTAGTAAAAAGCTGGATTACAGTGAAGACCAGCCAATCCTGGGAATTTCTTCCATCCGTTACGACAAAGCCCACAATCAATTCATTCTGCTTTCAGATGATACCGGGGCCATTCCCAACTATTACAACAAAAACGGCTCGCCCCGATACTATCTCATTCCGGAGGAAACCCTGATTAGGAGGAAAGGCATTGCAAAAAGCAAAGGTACTTTCCTGCAAGAGTCTGGCAGACGAGTCAGGGAAGTTGTCATTGAACCTAATGACTCTGTTTTTTGGACAACCCATGGGCATATTGATACGGAAGGCTTTGATTTTCTTGGCGACAGCGCTTTTCTGGTCGCTTCGGAACAAAACGCAACCTTTCTGTTCAACCTGGTCTACCCCTGGATTCGATTCCCTGGATGGAATATTCACAGTTCTCTTCTGAAAGTAGGTAGAGACGGATCTCTTCTGGGCGCATACCAATACCCCAGCGAATTTTCCAATATCGGCTGGCGCTTTGACTGGAAGATACCTCACTGGGTACCCGGCATCTATGACACTCAGTTCAACTGGCACAGTGAAGACCCCAATAAAAAGGGGGTCAAGCGAAACCGAGGCTTCGAAACTGTCATCCACCTTCCGGGAACCCCTGATTATCTGGCTATATCTGAACAGGGCATTCTTCAGGATGAACAAGACAGGGACCATTATAAAGACCCTTTACCCAGTCGGGTATTGCGCTTCTCAATGGCTGAAGCGGTCCATCAGGTTTCAGCTTCTGTGAAGCCAGAGATTCAGTACCACTATCAGCCCACTTCTGTTCCTGCAGAGCTTTACAACCCTCGGACAGACGTCATTGTACAGAGCATCAGCGACGCCCAGGCAGTCAACAATCACCAGTTTCTTGTCATCGAAAAAAATTTCATCAAGGCAGCCAACAGAAAAACCGTAAACTATACATACTCGGAAGTTTATCTGGTTGATCTGGATGCCCCCCTTCCCCCAAACCAAGGCAATAAATGCACCTGTCCAGAAGAGAAACCGAAAGAGACTGCTAATACGTCTCTGCCTTTACTCAGAAAGAAGCGTCTGCTGAGCACCCGGGACTTTGAAAAAACCTTCCCGGACTTTAAAAGAATCAATATCGAAGGGGTGACGATTGGACCTGACGGGACTAACGACAGCAGACTGCTGGTTCTTGTCAGCGATAATGGTGCTAATTTTCCCAAGCCAAGAAGCACTGATGTTATCTTCTTCAAAGTGCCTGAAAAACTGTTCAAGATGCAATAGATCGCCTGACTGTCGTACTCAGGACTGGTTTGAGAACGACAGTGTAAAATTGAACAGACTTGCAAACGTTCAGTGACCAGGTTGGAACACTTAAGATCCTACGTAAGGCGTTGGATCGGCGACACTGGCTTCGGCAAAGCCCTTTTTACGATAGCGGCAGCTGTCACAGACACCACAGGCGCGACCTTGTTCGTCAGCCTGATAACAAGAAACGGTCATCCCGTAATCAACCCCCAGACGACTGCCTTCCTTTATGATCTCAGCCTTGGTCAGCTCCAGCAGCGGAGCGCGGATATGAAAGAGCCCCCCTTCAACCCCCGCTTTGGTGGCCAGGTTAGCCATTTTCTCGAAGGCATCGAGGTACTCAGGTCGACAATCCGGATAGCCGGAATAATCCACATCATTAGCGCCTATGAAAATATCCCGGGCACCGAGAATTTCAGCCCAACCCAGTGCCAGAGAAAGAAATACAGTATTGCGTGCTGGTACATAAGTTACAGGGATACCCTCACCCAGATCCTCAGGGACATCAATATCGTCATCCGTCAAAGCAGACCCACCAAGATCACGCAAGTCCAGTTTCAGGGTTTTATGATCCCTGGCCCCCAATGCTTGAGAAACATGAACAGAGGCTTCGAGTTCCGCCCTGTGTCGCTGACCGTAATCAAAGCTGACGGTATAGCACTCATATCCCTGATCTCTGGCAATGGCCAGTACTGTGGAAGAATCCAGACCACCGGATAGTAAAATGACTGCTTTTTTTGTCATGCTCATTATTCCTATTTTTCTTCGCTCATGGCCTGCTTTTTTGAAAGTGCAGCCAAGTCGAGGGTTACAGCGACGCTCGCGACAGGTGACGCTCCAGCGCTGACCAGACTGTTATTAAAACGCTTACGAGTTAACTTAAATAGCTCTCAGCCAACCTGAGCAGGATTTTGACTCAAACGCCGGTTTTGTCGCCCCAGATCACACGGTGTAACTGCACCTGAAACCGAACCGGAAGCTTGTCTGAGATGATCCAGTCAGCCAGCTGATCAGGGGCCAACTGGTCGTTAACGGGAGAAAACAGTACATCTGACACCCGGCCCGAGAGGTTGTACTGTAACATTTTACTGACCGACCACTCATAATCTTCCCGATTGGCAATGACGAACTTAACCTGGTCATTAGCGGTAAGGTGCTCAATATTCTCGTAAAGATTTCTGTGACTTTCACCAGATGCCGGCGGCTTGAGGTCGAGCACTTTGACCACCCGCTCATCCACCAGGGAAACATCCAGGGCACCACTGGTTTCCAGTGATACTTCATAACCTTTGCCTACCAGCCGCTCTAGCAAAGGCAGGCAATTTGGCTGCCCAAGAGGTTCACCGCCTGTTACACAGACATATTTAGCGCCATAGCTGTCTACCTCCTTTATGGTCTCGTCGAGAGACATCCGGGTGCCACCGTGAAATGAATACTCGGTATCACACCAGACACAACGAAGTGGACAGCCCGTCAGACGGACAAAGACCGTAGGCAGGCCCGAGGTACGGGACTCTCCCTGCAGGGAGTGAAAAATTTCAGTAATTCTGAGGGTATCAGCAGTCATTGAGCTCTCACCAGACATTCAGGTCGGCAATACTAGGAGTCCAACCGACTTAAGTCAATTTTGGTTTAGTAGCCCGAACAGAATGCAAGATCCCTGGAAAAGAGAAAACAGGAAATGGATGAAATACCCAAACAGAGTCAGTGCCCACCCGGGGGCAGGCAGAATGACTCAGGAATCGGACATATTCCTGAGATAGGTATCTGACAATCGCGCAGCAGCACTACCGGGGTATTGACTGATCACTGACTCAAGATGCTTCCTGGCAGCGTCTTTTTCGCCTTGCAAATCAAGAATACGACCCAGCTTGTAGGTAGCGTCAGATACTTTTGGACTGTCAGGATAACGATCAATCAGAGACTGGAAGTCGTCCTGGGCTTCCTTGTATTTGCCCTGAGCCATCTGAACTTCACCTAACCAGTATTGTGCATTATCTGAAAACTGACCTTTGGGATAGTCTTTCAATAACTTTTTCAAGGCCACAACAGCTTCATCAAAACGCTTGTCCTTGATCATTGAGAAAGCAGCCTGATAAGCAGCTTCCTCACGGGTGTCAGACTCTGACACTGAAGGCTTGCCAATAGCAGGTAAAGTCACCGGGGAGTTTGAAGCGCCTCCTGCACCAGCAAGCGCCTCTTTGGAAGAGTCACCCAGACGGGAAATGCGTTGATCAAGATCCAGGTAACGATCCCGGTTCTCTTTCTGCAGCTGCTTGATCTGATAAGCCTGCTCTTCTAACTGCCCCCTGAGGGTCATGATCTCCTGACGAAGCTCATCCATCAGATTCAACACGTGGGCAGTACCTCCCACCGATGATTCCATTGGAGCCGGTTCACGAGCTTGTGAGCTCTCAACAGAATAAGCGTTTCCGGAAGGCTGGGAGTCCACCACCGGCACCTCTGCTTGAACATAAGAGGCCAGACCGGCAACAACAAAAGCAGAGCAAACAGATCGTTTCAGAGGCATTCAGTCTCATTCCCTGTCGGGCAGCCATGAGTCTGAAATGCTGCCCACCCAAGGGTTTTACACCAGTGAATGGGCCATGGCTGCATTATGAAATCGATATTCTTCTTAAACTATGGGCATCAGTTGATCACAATGTGAGCACGACGGTTCTTAGCCCAGGCAGCTGAATTGTGAGCCGGGTCCACAGGCTTCTCAAAACCAAAGCTAATCACTTCAATTCGGCTTGGAGATACACCCTTGCTAACCAGGTAGTTCTTCACAGCATTAGCACGACGCTCGCCCAGAGCCAGATTATATGTGCGGGTTCCGCGCTCATCCGTATTACCCTGAATGGTGATTTTCTTGCCGCGCCCCTCAGAAGAATTCAGATAAATAGCCTGCACGTCCAGAGCCTTATAATCGCTCTGTTTCAGCTTAGAGCTGTCAAAAGCGAAGTGGTAAGTTTTATGCGCCAGCAATTGTTCGATCTCTTCAGGAGAAGCCTGAATCTCACCGCTATCAATTACGGCTTGAACAGCAGGGCTATATGCAGGGAAGGTTTCAATCACAACTTCTTCCGTCGCAAAGTCAGTGTTAGATTCAACATCAGAAGTACTCTGACCACCTGTAGAGGCACAACCAGCCAGCCAGAGTGCAGTGGCAGTTAGTGCGGTGGCTTTGACAAAATTGGCAAAACGCATGACAAGCTCCAATTGTTCGATCAATGTTGGTAAATCAAAATCAATGTATTGATTGATGCAGTACAGTATCAGAACTGCAGACTCCGGACTAGCCCGAATACCAAGGGGGTCAGCTGAACTTGCGACTTCTTCGGCCTGAAATCCAGAAACAACGTCCAGCGCTACAGATGAATTTGATTGAATAACCTAACTATTCGCACAAGACCATTTGAAGAGCTGGCTCACTCTACTGAATTTTATGCTCGAATGCCAAGTTCGACTGACTCCAGCGAACCAATCCAACCCGATTTAGCGCTGTGTAGCTATTGACGGCCCCCAAACCGGCTCTCTGACATCACCCTCGGCCGATGGCAGGCGATATTTTACTCGACCATCAGCTGTAACAATGCCAAGCTCCCCGTTTTTGCCTCCCGATACCGCATAGATTAGACGACGCCCCCCCGGGGAAACACTGGGTGAATCTTCCAACCGGGCAGACGTAAGCTGACGCAGTCGTCCAGTGTCAAGATCCAGAATGGCGATGTTAAATTCGGTAGCTCCCTGACCTTTATGGACTAATGCCAGAGATTTACCATCAGGGAATACTTTAGCACGGGCATTGAATTTACCTGTAAATGTCAGCCGCTTGGGTTTGCCTTCAGCAACCACAGTACCGTTTGACAACCTGTCAAGACCCACCTGATAAATCTGGGCACTGCCTCCACGGTTAGATGTAAAGATCAGACTTTTCCCATCTGGCATCCAGTCTGGCTCAGTATCAATCGAGAAATGCGATGTAATCTGACTGAGTTTGTCAGTGGCCAGATCCATCACATAAATGTCGGGATTCTCCCCCTTGGACAAAACCAGTGCTAACTGCCTGCCATCGGGAGAAAATACCGGAGAGCTGTTCAACCCTTTGAAGTCAGTTACCTTCTGACGCTTACCGGTAGCCAGCTCCTGAATATAGATAGCCGGACGGCCGGTTTCAAAAGAAACATAGGCAACACGACTGCCGTCGGGTGACCAGCTCGGTGACAGTATAGGCTCTCTTGAACGAAGTATCTCGCGCTGGCGCTGACCATCGGCATCGGCATAGTTTAGACTGTAGTCCGTACGTTCAGCACTTTTACGATCAGCAGTGACATACATGATTCGGGTAGAGAAATCGCCGGGAATGCCGGTAATCTTTTCATATACCGCATCACTGATATGGTGAGCCAGCCCGCGCAGCTGACTTTCATCGCCTCGAACCTTGCCTTTCATAATGCTTTTCTGGCGAACAATATCAAACAGCTGATAGTCCACTTCAAACATATTGCCTTTCTGCTCCACTTCTCCGGTAACCAGATAGGAAGCACCCAGTATATTCCAGTCACGATAAACGACATCTTTGGCACTGGATGGAAAGCTGAGCATATCTTTTCTGGGCAAAGCTGCAAAAAGGCCACTGAAATGAAGGTTGTCTTCCACAACAGAAGCCATATCTTCGGGCAAAATTTTCTTACCACTCCAACTGAAAGGTGGTACTGCCACCTTGACGGCCTTGTCATTACCCTGTGTCACTTCGATTGTGAGAATGGCCTGAGCACTCTGCATTGACGTCAGCAGCACAACAAACAGAGATGAGACCAAAATACTCCTACTTCGGAACCATGAAAATATTGCAGAAGAGATTAATAGATAAACACGACGACGAGTGTCTTCCCTGAAGACAGTCTGTTCACTTTTGAACCTGCCCGACAATCCGGCAGAAAACCATTGCAGTTGTTGCTTCATCTCACCAGATCCTCTGGCCTGAACCTAAAGTTAAAGCGTTTGAAATTATTATCGAACACACGCCGTTCCAGCTTTTTCAATTCAGGAAAAGGCGCCGCCTTCTGTATCGCCTGTACGACAGAACGATCATAGGCATCATTACCACTGCCTTCAAGCAACCTTACTTCCAGCAAGTCACCAAAAGGTGACAGACTGAGCTGAACCAGAGCCACCATATTGTTGCGGGCACTGGGCGGTCGGTTCCAGTTGCGGGCAATCAGGTTTTTCAGCAGTTCGGAGTAGTAAGCCACTTCTCCAGCCTCTTGTTCTGCCTGCTCGGCGGCAGCTGCCTGAGCCTGCTCACGGGCAACCCGCTCCTGCTCAAGTTGTCTGCGCAACTCTTCCTGTTGTTTTTTCTTTCTGCTTTCTTCAGCCAGACGCTGTTGCCGCTCTTGCTCTTTACGAGCGGCTTTTTCCTTTTTTGCTTTCTCTTTGGCTGCCTGCTCTTTTTTCAGAGCCAGCTCTTTCTGTTTTTTAATTTCTGCCTGTCGGCGGGCTTCTTCTTTGCGTTTCTGAGCAGCAAGCTCACGAGCTTTTTGTGCCGAGTTGTCTACAACAGCCTTGGGAGCTGGCGGTATTGGCTTTGGCTGGGCAATTTCAACGACACTGGCTTTGATACTTTTTGGCGGTACGATCCTCAACTCATCAGCAGTTGACCAGTCCCGGGACACCAGACCCAGTATCAGAACGTGCAGCAGTAAGGAAAACACCACTGCAAACCCGTAACCCTGAAAAAGCTTATGATTGAATAAAGCACCGATCAATGGAATCTTCTTCATCACAGCCCTGCGTTCCACAATACTATGATCATGGTTTGTTTTGCCTGACAGTCAAACCAGGGGGTAACACTTTCTATCATCAGCGCTTCGTCCCTTCATTGAGCAACGCAGGATCTGTAATCAACCCCACATCATTAACACCTACTCCCTGCAATCTGGCCATCAGCTCAACCACCGAGCCATAGTCGACTTTGCGATCTCCCTTAATCAACACCCGGGTCTCGGGACTGGCAGAAAGAACCTTACCTACCTTCTCACTGATTGCTTCCATTCCTTTGGCACTTTCCTGATTACCGCCCAGATCAATAAAGAACTTGCCATCGGACTGGACAGAGATAATCAGGGTCTTGGCATCATCAGGCAGCGGCATTGGCTTACTGGTTGCCTTCGGAAGTTCTACCTTTACTCCCTGAGTCAGCATCGGGGCACTGACCATAAAGGCCACCAGCATGACCATCATGATGTCGATAAACGGCACCATGTTGATTTCTGACATCGGCTTGCGCCGGGTTCTGGATCGAGCCATGATTTTTTACTCGCTCCCTTAGCCTGCAGTGTGACGACTGTGAACCTTGCGATGAAGAATACTGGAAAATTCATCCGCAAAGGTCTCGTAGTTCGCCAGCAGGGCTTCTACTCTGGATGCATAACGGTTATAAGCTATAACCGCAGGAATCGCAGCCACCAGACCAACCGCTGTCGTCATCAGGGCTTC
This sequence comes from Endozoicomonas sp. 8E, assembly GCF_032883915.1. Lineage (NCBI taxonomy): Bacteria > Pseudomonadati > Pseudomonadota > Gammaproteobacteria > Oceanospirillales > Endozoicomonadaceae > Endozoicomonas > Endozoicomonas sp. 8E. Next base: position 4,824,439 of record NZ_CP120717.1, read on the forward strand.
AGCAATACCAGGAGCAACCGACGCCAGAGTGGCCTGCTGCACATTAGCCAGCCCACGGAAAGAGTTCATAATGCCGACTACGGTACCGAACAGACCAACGTAAGGGCAGGTCGAACCGACACTGGCCAGGAAGGGCAGATGTGTTTCCAGTTTTTCCTGCTCACGGGAGATGGCCACTCTCATGGCTCTCTGGGTGGCTTCCATGACAGCATCAGCCTCTCCTGTACCCTGGGAGCGCATTCGAGAAAACTCACTGAAGCCTGAACGGAAAACAAGTTCCAGACCTCCCAGGTCTTCTTCTTTGTCCAGCTCTTTATAGAGCTGGGTCAGATCCATCCCCGACCAGAAGCGATCTTCAAAGGCCATCATATTCCGTTGAGCGGAACGAATGAGTACCCCTCGCTGAACGATCATCACCCAGGAAACAACAGATGCCACCACCAGCAGTATCAGCACCAGTAAAACGATCCAACTGGCATTGCCTACCAGTGACCAAATGGACATGCTATCTGCCACTGAAAACCTCGCTTTTAATTTGATTAATACTTATTAGAGAAATGATCGTCGACAATCATTCTGGAATCGGGCCAGACGCTGTGACTGCATTTTCATGATAAACAGCTAGGAGCCTGACCGAGAATAGCGCCCGTAGCGAGGACGGCAGAAAATTGAGGATGAAAATTCGGTTTTGTGAGGAGAATAGCGAGCTATTTGACGAACAAAAGCGGATTTTCAGACCAATTTTCTGCCGCCGCAGTAGGGCAGTCTATTCTCGGTCAGGCTCCTAGTTACGGATACTACCACCAATCTCAGGGCGAATTGCTGTCAGGACTTAATTTATTCCGTAAGGATTCTGTAATCGCTGTAGGTTTTCTACTTTGACTGTTCAGGCAAGCCACCACAAACCGGCCTTCACATATCAAAAGACCTTCACGAAAACACTGTTGCAGAAAAACCATCCTGGCTTTACCCATACTTTCGACTGCGACGGTCACGTTAAGAGAGTCATCCAGCTGGGCAATGTTTTTGAACTGAACAGAAGCATCAACCACCACCAGCTGCTTCTTTTCCTTCAACAACTTCTGGTGGTCATAACCGGTAGTTCGGAGATATTCGGTTCTGGCTCGCTCCATAAACTTCAGGTAATTGACGTGGTATACGATGCCGCCGGCATCGGTATCTTCATAATAGACTCGAACGGGAAGGGAAAAGGTATCAGTCACAGAGCAGGTCACATAACATTAAATCAGATCAGAGACTGCCAGAGACGCCTATGCCATGGCAAGTCAATAGCACGACGAACGACCACAATGAGGCAAATAATGAGGCGGAGGATAAGAGCCTCTATTGAGTTTTTCCTCATCCAGTCTCTGCTTGTTCAGGTGCCGCTCCTGCTCTGTTCTGCGTTGCAGCAAATCAGGAGCTGGAACTGGTTTGTGCAAACGCCTCAAGGCTTGGGCGGCTTCCGGAATCCCCCATCGAGCCGCCATGGAGTAACGCTCAACAGCCTGGGCTAACGAAGCTGTCGTACCCACTCCCTGCTCGAAGCAGACTCCGGCATGATACAGATCAATCGGCAGCTGGCTGGAACCATGAAGCACTTGCGAACAACTTGCCGCCGAGACAGAGAAAGGTGCAGAGTAGAACCCTGGACGCATTGGCGTCGCTTCCGTAGTAATATTCTGACAACCACTCAGAGCGGTGAGCGCCAGAACACACAGACAGTAGATTCCCGGAATTCTCATGAGCATCAGCGTTTCCTTAGTCACTCGTTTATCAAAAGAACCGTCCAAATATTAAACCGGAAAGACTTATTCTTCTTGCCGGTAGTCAAGCCCAAAATGCAGGTATGCGTGTTTGGTGACCATCCGCCCTCTGGGGGTTCTCATCACATAGCCCTGTTGAATAAGATAAGGCTCCAGTACATCTTCGATGGTATCCCTCTCCTCACTGATCGCAGCTGCCAGACTGTCTACCCCGACCGGCCCACCATCAAACTTTTCGATCATGGCTAACAGCAGCCGTCTGTCCATATGATCAAAGCCGCTGGCATCGACATCCAGCATATTCAACGCGGCATCGGCAGTCTCCTTGTAGATCACACCATTACCCTTAACTTCAGCAAAATCACGCACCCTTCTCAGCAGTCGGTTGGCAATTCTGGGCGTCCCCCTGGAGCGTCGGGCTATCTCTCCTGCACCTTCCTTATCAATCCCCACCCCCAGAATTCCGGCAGAACGTTCTACGATATGAGTCAGGTCCTCAATATTGTAAAACTCCAGCCTCTGCACAATGCCAAAACGATCCCGAAGCGGAGACGTCAGCAGACCCGCCCTGGTTGTGGCTCCCACCAGGGTAAAGGGAGGCAGGTCCAGCTTGATAGACCGTGCGGCAGGACCTTCACCGATCATGATGTCCAGCTGATAATCTTCCATCGCCGGATACAATACTTCTTCCACTACCGGACTGAGGCGGTGAATTTCATCAATAAACAGAATGTCATTGGGCTCAAGGTTGGTCAGAAGAGCTGCAAGGTCACCTGCCTTTTCCAGCACCGGGCCAGAAGTCGTTCGAATATTGCTACCCATCTCATTGGCAAGGATGTGGGAAAGCGTGGTTTTACCCAGCCCCGGAGGCCCGAATACAAGGGTATGATCAAGGGCATCATTACGAAGTCTTGCAGCCTGGATAAAAATTTCCATCTGCTCCCTGACTTTTGGCTGTCCTACATAATCAGCCAGTTTTACCGGGCGGATAGCCCGATCCAGTACCTCTTCCAAAGGACGTTCTGAAGAGGATATCAATCGATCTGCTTCAATCATGTTCTAGCTCATCTACCATTACTCTCAGCGTACCATCTCCAGTCTGTTAAAAAAATAATCCAGCATTGGGAACAAAACGCTACATTTAATCGTCCAAGCACTCTGAACGTAAAAAAAGCGCTTGTGGGCACTTGGCTGCCCGAGGGTGCATTACCTTTTAAACTTCAGAGTTATCGGACTCCTATACTCTCTTTGTTTTAAATTCTGATTAAAGGAAGTACTCAGAATGAATACACATTTGGTTTCTGGAAAAGGCCTGACTAACTCGGTCATGGCCTCCGTGATGTTTGGGCTTGTGCCCATTTATGTGCAGTTTATTGGGCTGTCTGGAAATACCCTGTTCTGGAACAGGATCATTTTCAGCGCTCTCTGCCTGACAATGGTCTGCTATCGCCTGGACCGGCTGCGGGGCTTCAGGGCAGTTTTTCTCTGCCGGAAAACCGTGCTGATGCTGTCCCTGGGCGGATTGATTGTTGGCTTTCAGTGGTGGCTTTTTGTTTGGGGTCCCATGAATGACAAAACCCGGGATCTTTCTCTTGGTTACTTTTTGCTGCCACTCACTCTGGCATTAACCGGCAAGCTGGTATTTAACGAGAGACTGCACAAGGCTCACTACTTTGCCATGGGGTCCGCGTCACTGGGTGTCCTTGCCATGATTTGGCAACAGGACTCGTTACCCTGGGTCAGTCTGGCAGTGGCCGGACTTTACCCAGTGTACTTCATCATCCGTAAGCCTCTGCAGGTCGACACCCTGCCAGCTCTGCTGTTTGAGCACCTGTTGTTCCTTCCGGCCGGTATTTTCATACTGATGAGTGATCAGAGTTTTATGCAAAACCTGACCCATTCCGTCACTCTTTGGTATCTGTTGCCAGGTCTGGGACTCCTCTGCAGCCTGTCACTGATCTGTTACATTAACGCCTCCAGACATCTTTCTGTCAGTTTGTTTGGCCTGTTGAGCTACCTGGAGCCCGCTTTGATATTCGTGGTGGCTGTTACCGTTCTCGGAGAAGTCTTCACCTTACAGCAGTGGCTCAGCTATAGCTTTATCTGGCTGGCAACGGCAGTCATCTGCGTTGACTCGGTCAGGAAGTTCATTCGTTAAAGACAAGCAGGTGAGACTCACTCGTCTCACCTTTTAAATAATGCGCAGTGTTATCAGATCATACTTTTCAGAGCCTGACGAATCAGCTCTTCACTGGTCATAGCATCCTTGAGCAACTTACCGATGACTTTGCCGGCTTCCTGGGGCTTATAACCTAGGGCCACCAGTGCACTGACGGCTTCCTGTTCAATATCTTTTGCTTCGGCTGCCATTTCGCCACCGGCAACCAGGGGCTTACCTTCCAGCAGAGGCGCTGATTGCCAACGATCCAGCTTATCTTTCATTTCAACAATCAGCCGCTCGGCTGTTTTCTTTCCCACACCTGGCAGCTTCACCAGCGTGGCACTGTCACCCTCCTGCACACAGCGCACAAAAGCATCAGCTTCTATACCGGACAACAGGGTCAGTCCGAGCTTGGGGCCGACCCCATTGACCTTGATCAGAGTTCTAAACAACTCCCGCTCATCACGATTACTAAAACCGTATAGGAGCTGGGCATCTTCCCGCACCACAAAGTGGGTATATAACACGACCTCCTGACCAACTTCCGGTAGTTTATAAAAAACCGACATCGGAGCTTCCACTTCATACCCGATACCATGGGTCTCTATCAGCAAATGAGGGGGCTGTTTGTCAGCCAGAAGGCCCCGAATTCTTCCAATCATCTTGTTTTCCAAATTTTTTATTTTCTGACTACAAGGTCAGAACGCCTAACAATACACCGAGTGCGAAGAACTCCTGCGAATTGTCCCTCTCTAAACACTAAGAGAAGTTCAATTCAATGATCTGAAGGAGCTGCCCCTTTGAAGAAACTTCGCACATTCCTGGGATCGCTCTGGCAGATCCTGCCTGAGGCTGGTCTGGCCAGTGAATACCACCCAGCTGTATCCGGTGGCCCTATTCCTATCCCTTTCATCAGGTCACAGAAATCTTTGTTGAAGAAAGACTTCCCAGGACGCCCGGCAAACTCACCTGAGCTTGATAAGCCTGCTCGCAGTTTCACCAGTTATATACAAGGCTACAGCAGCCTTCCTATGAGAGATCGCGCTCTGGTTGCTCTTCGAAGTGCCTACCTCTGCAATACCCGACACCTTATCCCGGATATTGCTCAATGCGCTCTGGATACGGGACTGAAAGCCAGTGATGTACAGATGGTTTCTCGTGGTCATCTGGCACCGGGCTGGGACAACCGCCAGCGCCTGTTACTGAAAACCACGGAAGAACTCTACAAAGAACAGATCATAGGTCCGGCGAACTGGAAAGAACTGAAGAAAATCTACACGCCACAACAGATTCTGGATCTGGTGTTTTGCATCGCTTCCTTTCACCTTTGTGTCCACCCAAACTAAGGAGGCTGACCGGGAATAGACTGCCCTGCACCGCAACTGCTCCTGCGTTGCTCTAGCTCCTGCATCCATGCAGTCGTCGGCAACTGCTCCTGCGTTGCTCTAGCTCCTGCATCCATGCAGTCGTCGGCAACTGCTCCTGCGTTGCTCTAGCTCCTGCATCCATGCAGTCGTCGGCAACTGCTCCTGCGTTGCTCTAGCTCCTGCATCCATGCAGTCGTACGGCGACAGCACATTGGTCTGAAAATCCGCTTTTGTTCGTCAAATAGCTCGCTATTCTCGGTCAGCCTCCTATGACTGCCCCGTAAGACGACGACGTCGAGTACCTGTAGCACCTGCCATTCTGACCAGACTGGAGCGAGTATGAGCATGACAAAGAGCAACCGCCAGAGCGTCCGCAGCATCGGCCTGGGGGGTATCATTCAAGTCAAGGATCGACTTCACCATGTGCTTTACCTGGTACTTATCCGCAGAGCCTTTACCAACGACAGCCTGCTTAACCTGTCGGGCAGAGTACTCCGACACCTCAATATTGTGATTAACCACAGCCACAATGGCCGCTGCCCTGGCCTGACCCAGCTTTAGTGCCGAATCAGCATTTCTGGACATGAAGACTTGTTCTACACCGACGGACTGCGGGATGTAACGTTCGATCAGAGTGCTGATGCCTTCATAAATCTGCTGCAACCGCTCAGGCAGGGGCGCTTCCCGGATGCGAATACAGCCGGACGCCACATAATGCGTTTTATTGCCTACTTCTTCAATTAATCCATAGCCGGTAATTCTTGAGCCCGGATCTATCCCCATCAGGATGGCCATTCAGAATTTATTCTCAAGTCAGATGTCGCTATTTTCAATGACAGCGTTTTGATGTACCCCCGGGGTCAATAAGTATGACAGCCTCTGCCAAAAAAATCTGACAGGCGAGGGTTCGGAGTCATGGTTATGTCAAAAGGATACTGTACACCCATACAATATACCAGCGGTCCCGGTGGGTATCAGAAACTTACAATTCAAGAACACTGAATTACCAAACTTGCCTGTGAGTAACGATAGAAGCAGCTTAGTATTTCTCTGGTAATACTTTCGTGGCGAGACCCGCAAAGATCATTGTTCTTGCTCAAGACTGTTTTACTCCACAAGATGATCCGGAAACGATTAATGTCCGACCTGTTAAAAACATTAATGATTATCACAGGCATCATTATTGTATTGTTTATGCTGCTGGTAGGCTTCAATGTCTGGGCATTCACTGGTGCTCCAGCCGGGATGGTATCACCGAAACAGAAACAAAAAAGCCCCGACACTTTCGTTATCGAGGCTCTTCAGATCGATAGAACAACTTAGTCCAGCTGCTCCATCACTTCGGCAGGAATGTCAGCGTTAGTGTATACATTTTGCACGTCGTCCAAATCTTCGAGACGATCCACCAGCTTCATGATTTTTTCCGCACCGTCTTTATCCAGTTCTGTCCGGGTAGAAGCGATCATTGCTACTTCACCGCCCGCTGGTGTCAGACCTGCAGCTTCAATGGCTTCTTTTACCGCCATGAACTCAGTCCACTCAGTGACCACTTCAATGGAACCATCGTCGTTAGTCAGGACATCTTCGGCGCCGGCTTCCAGAGCAGCTTCCATGACAGTGTCTTCATCAAGACCCGGCTCGAAGAAGATCTGCCCCTTACGCTCAAAAAGATACGCTACAGAACCATCAGTACCCAGATTGCCACCGTGCTTAGAGAAAGCATGGCGTACTTCTGCAACGGTACGGTTACGGTTGTCTGTCAGACATTCCACCAACACCGCGATACCGCCAGCACCGTAGCCTTCGTAGGTCACTTCTTCCATGTTGGAATCGTCATCACCACCGGCACCACGAGCAATGGCTCTGTTGATGGTGTCACGGGTCATGTTGGCACCCAGAGCCTTGTCAACCACCTGACGCAGCTTGGGGTTATCCTCGATATTCCCACCGCCCTGCTTGGCCGCTACCACCAGCTCACGAATGATCTTGGTGAAGATTTTGCCACGCTTGGCGTCCTGAGCCGCCTTACGGTGTTTGATATTGGCCCATTTACTATGACCTGCCATAGAAAATACCCTTTATCTCTTCTTGAACAGGCCGGTAAAAACCGGCTTCAACAATTTATAAAATGGTCGCAGACGCGTTATGAAATGGTCGCAGACGCTCAGTGACTGGTTGCAGACGCCGGATCACGACGAATACGGATATTCAGATCGCGCAGCTGGGTAGCATCCACTTCGCCCGGAGCCTGAGTCAGCAGACAGGCTGCGGACTGAGTTTTCGGGAAAGCAATAACGTCACGAATATTATCGGTACCGCACAGCAGCATAACCAGACGGTCCAGACCAAACGCCAGACCACCGTGGGGAGGCGCACCGTATTTCAGAGCGTCCAGCAGGAAGCCAAACTTTTCCTGCTGCTCTTCTTCCTCAATTTTCAGGATACGAAATACTGTCTGCTGCATTTCCTGATTGTGAATACGAACAGAACCACCACCGACTTCATAACCGTTGATAACCATGTCATAGGCACGGGACAGAGCTTCAGCAGGATTTGCTTCAAGCTCTTCAGCTGAGGTCGTTGGCGCTGTGAACGGATGGTGCAGTGCGGTCAGTTCGCCGCCGTCTGTTTCTTCAAACATCGGAAAGTCAACAACCCAGAGTGGCGCCCACTCTTTCGTATACAAATTCAGGTCAGCACCGATCTTACAACGCAATGCACCCAGAGCTTCGTTGACCACCTTTTCTTTGTCCGCACCAAAGAAGACGATATCGCCATTCCTGGCGTCCAGACGCTCCATAATCTTCATGGTGACATCGTCGCCCAGGAACTTGATGATCGGAGACTGAAGGCCGTTTGTGCCGTTTTCGATTTCATTGACCTTGATCCAGGCCAGACCCTTGGCACCGTATATGCTGACAAACCGGGTGTAGTCATCAATCTGTTTACGGGAAAGCTCAGCTCCACCGGGTACTTTCAGTGCAGCTACGCGTCCTTTCGGGTCTTCAGCCGGTCCTTTGAAGACCTTGAATTCAACTCCGGCCATCAGATCAGCAACGTCCACCAGCTCCAGAGGAATACGCAGGTCTGGCTTGTCAGAACCATAAAGGTTCATGGCTTGTGCAAAAGTCATGTGCGGGAATTCGCCCAGCTCAACACCACCCACCTTTTTAAAAGTGGTTTTAACCAGCTCTTCAGCCATACCCATGATCCGGGACTCGTCCATGAAGGAGGTTTCGATATCGATCTGAGTAAATTCCGGTTGGCGGTCAGCACGCAGATCTTCGTCACGGAAGCATTTTACGATTTGATAGTAACGATCAAAGCCTGCCACCATCAGCATTTGCTTGAACAGCTGGGGAGACTGTGGCAGCGCAAAGAACTTACCTTCGTGAGTTCGACTGGGTACCAGGTAGTCACGGGCACCTTCCGGGGTCGCACGCGTCAAAACGGGGGTTTCAACATCCAGATAACCCTGCTCATCCATAAAGCTGCGAACAGCACTGGTCAGCTTGCTGCGAAGGATCATTTTTTCCTGCATTTCCGGACGACGCAGATCAATAACACGGTTTTTCAGACGAACTTCTTCACCTACATCGGTGTAGCCTTCGACCTGGAAAGGCGGTGTCTGGGCTTCATTCAGGATTTCTACCTGCTTACCCAAGACCTCAATCTCACCGGTACCCATATTGGTGTTTACAGTGCCTTCGGGACGGGGACGTACAAATCCGGTGATTTTCAGCACGTATTCACTGCGTGCTTTATCGGCGAGAGCAAACGCCTCTTCGGTGTCAGGATCAATAACAACCTGGGCGATACCTTCACGGTCACGCATATCCAGGAAGATCACACCACCATGGTCGCGACGGCGGTGTACCCATCCACACAGGGTAACCTCATGCCCGTCATGGGAGAGATTCAGTTCGCCGCAATAATGGCTGCGCATAACATACCTCGAAACTGGGGGGCTATTCAGGTTCAGCACAGAATCATCTGAAATTTTGTGCCTGAATTTATGGTTTTGAGTCACTCCGGGTGAAACAACCTCAGTGCTCAAATGACCGAATTACTCACTGGCGGCTACAGCGCCGCCCGAGCCCTTGGCAGGGCCCTGATGATCATTGGAGGACAGATTCTTCTTATTGCCATTCTTGAAGTCTGTTTCGTACCAGCCACCGCCTTTCAGCCTGAAGGCCGGGGCACTTAACAGTTTTTTTAACTCAGGCTCACCACAGACACCACAGTCAGTCAGAGGTGCATCACTGAACGCTTGAATCACTTCCTGCACACCACCGCAACTTCCGCACTGATATTCGTAGATCGGCATTGAATCTGTCTATCCTTTGTTTGCCATTGTCAGAACTGGGGCATTATACCTGAACCCTTGATTTTCACCAGATAGTGTCAAGACCAATAATCAGGAAATAGAGACGGGATCAGGGATATTTTCGATGACTCTGCAGACTCTCCGAAAGACGAGGGAGGGAGACCCCTCCCCGCTGCTCTCAAACTCGATTACTTTTACTGATTTGAACAGCTGCCTCCTGCTGCTTTTCCAACGACTCCGCGACTTCCAGTAGAATCGACTCAAAATCCTGCAGATGCTCGGCAACACTCTTGCGTTGAGCATCCACATTCTCAGCCACTTCATCGAGGTGATCTTCTTTCACATCCTGAGTTTCCTGACCTTCTTCCAGCTTTGCTTCCATCCAGAGGCGGGCAAAAACCTGAGGACTGCTTGCACCTTCAAAACTGAGATTATCACCCCGGTGAGTCTCCTCTGCAGGGTTGACTGCATCCTCCAGTGCCTTTTCTGAGGGGACGCTGTTCAGAGCAATAGCGAACCCTTCTTCGGCTGCAGGAGAGTTTCTTACCTGAGGTTTATCGTCAAGGCCCTGAACAGCACTTCTCAGCTCTGCAGGGTCAGAGGGAGAGAATACCTGTTGCAGAGTCTCCAGATCCTCAGCGGCCAGGAACTGATTAACACCCTCCTCAAGCTCAATCCGGTCATCCTCTGACCGGATTTCACCTTCTCTGTGCTCTTTATCCAGCGACTTTACTCCGTCCTCGTTCTGCCCCCTTCTTCTGGACTCTCTTACCTGCTCTTTCTGAGCCCTCTGTTCGAGCTCTTTTACGGCTTGCACACCTTCTTCACCGGTTTTCATAGCAGCAGGATCGAACCGCTGACGAATTCGCCCCAGCAGACTGTTAACACGCACAAACTCTGGCGTCACTGTGTTCAGCTGTCTGTTAGCTTTGAGTAATGCAGCATGATCCGCAGTATTACTGACTTCCAATGTCTTCATCTGCTGGCTCAGAGCATTGATTTCTGTGGCAACACCTGCAATTTGATACTCGAGCGCTGTAATTTCATTCATCAACCGGTTTATTTGACCACCACTGCTATTGTTACCGGCTTGATTGGACTGAGCACTAGCCAATTCAGCCTCTTTCAGAGTTTTATGAAGATTTTTGCTGATCAGAAGTTCAGCATAGACGTCCCGCTGAGCCGCTATGTCTTTTAAATCCTCGGTTCTGGATCGAATATTTTCTCTCAGATTAAGGGCAGTGACTGCACTATCCTCCCTCCTGCCCTGCTGATAGACCCGATTGCTGAAATTCTGATCGATAGAAGCAGCACTCACCATAGCCTGTGTATCACTGATCATCCCTTTAACAATAAGAATGAGTGACTGGGTGTCATTAATATCGATATCCTGGGCATTGAAACGACGATTGAACTCATGCACTGCTGCCCTGAAGCCATCCAGCCTGGCATCAAAAGCTCTTTGGAGAAAATCATCACTGTCTGCATTGGAGACGCCCGGCTGATCTGGACTGACACTGACCGCCTGACCGCTATTACTATTTTGTGAGTTGGAAACCGAATTCGAGTTACTGAACCCCTGACTTACCTGTACCTGTGCAGGAGTTTGAGATACCTGCACATTCTGTTGCACAGGGGTCTGGGATACTCCGGAATTGGGATCGACTGGATTCATAGTCACTTCCTCCCTGAAGGTTCTATTAGATAGTGTTTTAGTTGTTTGGCCTGTTTCCGCTCTTCTTCCCACCCTTTGGATGATTTCAGAATTTTCGCTGCATTTGACAGTGCTTTAACCGCCAACTTTCGATTTTTTAGCCGAATAAAGCACTCTGTCATACAAATTGATGGACGAGGATCTTTGTCATCCAGCTTTTCAGCATAATTCAGTGCGGGTATTGCAGCTGCATCCTGATTTAGATGGTGAAGAGCCAACCCTATTCCCAGGTAGTAACGAGAACTGCGATGATCCAGAAGAGCCAGATAACGAAAGACTTTAAGAGCTTCCGCGTAGTGACCAATACTGAAATGACTGAATCCAAGCTGATAGATGGCCTCCATCTGATCCTGATCCAGCCTTCTTAATTCACGTATCGTTCCGCCCCGTCTTAAATAAGTCAGCCAAAGGTCTTTTCCTGCTTCAGCATTTTGCTGCAAGCTGTTCATAATTCATCCCTGAAAAACAAATGATCTCAATTCATTATAAACATTCATTTTTTTCTGCCTTTCATTCATTAATCCTGTCAAAACAACAAAAAGAAATTAAAAGCATTAATATTTATTCATTAAGATAATTTGCAAAATATCAGATCGCTGTTTTACTCAAGTATTCATATTGCCTAAACACTGAATCAAAAAAGGACTGAGCCTGATAATTTCAAGTTTCATAGCTCCATGCATTTGGAACTTGTCGTTATAACTACGATGAGTGCTGTTGTGGTTGTGGCATTCATTTAGCTGGCAAGTCGGCTGGTCGAGGTAGTTGTGGCATATTAGGTCTGGAAAATATCATAGGCGTTGCCAGAATCGAGCAAGACTCTGTTCATGTCCGGTTCCCCGGTACGTCCATGAGTAAGAGGACATGACTGTTATTCACCTCAAACTCGATTACACAGTCGGTGCCTTTAGGGGCGGGATTGCAGGATAGCTTTATCATGCATGGATGCGGCCCCGCTAAACGCTTGTACAAATGATGTGAGATTTTTCTAAACCCTGTTGCATCCTGTTCAGGATTGTATAAGAATCACTCTTAGCCCTATGGGGAGGTTTCGCAGTACATTCCGTCCAAGCATTACAAGGATTTTGAAACCAGGGCTAGAACACACATCGAATGCAGCAAGGAGCTGAACACTAATGAAACTCGCACAAATCAGTGCACTGAGTGCTGCCATCTTTATGGCTACCTCTGCTCAGGCTAACGCCTTCCTGGACGAATCAAGCCTGGATCTGGAGTTGCGCAACTTCTATCAAACTAAAACCAAGGATGACGGCTCGACCGACTCCTCCAACTCTCAGTGGGCCCAAGGCGTTCGTCTTGACTTCTCCTCTGGCTACTTTCAGAACATAGTCGGACTGGATCTGGGTGGTTACTACTCTCTGAAACTTGGCGCTTCCGATATTGACGGTTTTGTTGGCAACCCTGGCTTGCTCAGAGTGGATAGCGACGGCGATTCCCACAGCTACGGCAAAACATCCTACGCAATCAAATTCAATCTTGCTGACATGGGTGTTGCAAAATACGGACGCATGTTCCTTGACACACCTCTGGTCAACGACTCTGACAGCCGTGTTCTGCCAAGCCTGAGCGAAGGCTTTTACGCAGACATCACTGTATCCGGCTTGTCTGCTCACACTGCCTGGATTACGAAAGGCAACGGTAAGACCGAGTCGGGCTTTGAAGATTACGAAGTAGGTGACGACAGTGAAGCCGTAATGACACTGGGTGGTGCCTATGACTTTGGCAACGGTTTGGAATTGAGCGCCGACTATGCCAGCCAAAGCAACTACGCCAAGAAATATCTGGGTGAGGCCAGCTTCTCTACTGAAGTTGAAGGTGTTGAGGTGGGTGTGGCTGGTCAGTATGGACAAGTCGACCTCACTGGCGACAGCAAACCAACAACTGGAGACAAGAGCCAGTACACTTACGGACTGAAAGTGGCCGCCGGTGTGGGACATGCTGACTTTGGTGTTGCGTACACCAAAGTTGAAAGCACAGACTTAGGTCCATACAAAATTGGTTGGGCTGGCGGTGACGATGACACCGGTTACTTTGGCTATAACTCTATCCAGATCTCTGACTTCAACAGCAACGGTCAAAAAGCCTGGGGCTTCTCTGCAGGCTATGACTTTGAAGGCATCGTTGACGGTCTGAGCGTCAAGGGTATTTACGTCATGGGTGAAGTTAAGTCTGAGGACGAAACTGAGTACAACCTGGACATCAATTATGCAATCCCTCAGGTTGAGGGTCTGACCGCCCGTCTGAGATACGCAAATAATACTGTTGAAGCCAAAGGTGCAGACGATGTTGTCAAGACCGACACACGTGTCATCCTGAAGTACAACGTCGCTGTGTTCTGATCTAACCATCAGAAGAAGCGACCTTACAAAGCCTCTGCTATGCGGGGGCTTTTTTTATTGCCTCAGGAAAGCAGCAAACCGACTTAAACAGCACCCCATCAAAAGGCAATCATTGCTAAACAAATACTTCAGATACTAAAAAGGGAGGCTGAATGCCTCCCTTGAAGGGCCGAAAAGAGCTCAACGAGTCAACACCAGCGTCATCACGAAGCGGCGTATTCCTTGAGCTTTTTCAAAGGACGAACCTTAACCTGTATACTGGCCGGTTTGGCGGGCACATCCATTAACTCGCCGGGCTTAAATGGGTTAGGTACGCCTTTCTTGGCTTTCTGAGCAGGTTTTTTCCTGGTCACGATCTTGAGCAGTCCCGGAAGAGTGAACTCGCCACAGCCCCGCTTCTTGATATGACGCTCTACCAGTATTCCCAACTCTTCCAGCACAGCACCCACTTCTTTCCGACTCAAACCGGTACTCTCTGAAATATCAGCAAGAATCTGGGTTTTACTGTACTTATCCTTGATAGCTGTGGCTTTCTTCGCTGCCATTCGATTACTCTCCTGATGGATTTTCCCTGTAGGTTACCTTCCGCACCAGCGGATTGTGATCTGCCACTTCACCAGGCTGATTTAATGTTTCACGAGGCAAGTCCGAAAAATCGGACATTCAACTTCCCTAACCTCAGAGAGCCTGCAAAACCAGACTTTTGAAACATCTGAAATCACTATAACAAGTGATTTTTTACAGTGGTAGTCTTTTTTACACCCTTTTAAGCATTGCCATAGCCCTCTATATAAGGGGCATAGAAAGAGTTTGAGATAGAGGCACAATGACGTTACATTAATCCTTACAGCAGTGTTACGCTGTGGCTTTTTGTTGCCCGTTTGTTTGCGCGCTGAATTGACCGCATTACTGATTTCAAAGCATTCCCATAATTTCGGGAGGCAGTCACTTCATAGAGAGCTTGCAACAGGGAGCTTTATTGATGTTTTACCGGGGTAAGGCGCTTTTTAATGCAGTAATGCCTGAAATCCGCATATTTTTACAGTCACACACATAACAACCAAAAGGACTCAGCACTTGAAACATCTTAAATTTATCCACATGATCTTAGGCATCCTTTCACTGGCAGTATTAATTGTGGAGGGGTCTGTCCTCAATGTGCTGCTTGGTGGCGCACTGGCTATCGCCTCAGCTACGATGCTGCTGCTTACTGCCGCACTGATTCACCTCTGCCTTGGCTGCTATCTGACAGTCTATCGCGGCAAAAAATGCTTTTTGCAGGCAATGGCTTCAGTCATGCTGATTGCAGCGACTGCTCTTAGTGGCTGGGCAATATTTTCTCACCAGACACCTGAGATTCCATCTTCACTGCTCCTTGTCACCGGCGTCCTGCTGCACGTTCTGATCAACCTGAAATCCTTTAACCCCACAAGCCCAATGGAAGTCATAGATTCCGACAGAGAGACTGGCACCGTCAAATGGTTCAACGTTTCAAAGGGCTTCGGCTTTATTACCCGGGACAGTGGTGAAGATGTCTTCGTCCACTACCGCACGATACGTGGAGAGGGTCACCGGACACTGTCTGAAGGGCAAAGGGTAGAATTTATCGTTGTGGAAAAAGACAAGGGACTGCAGGCAGAAGACGTGATTGCTGCACCCAAAGGCCGCTAAAGCCAATATTTTTTTCTGAACGGGGCTCTGTCCTGCCCCGTTCAAGCTTGTGACCCTTATTAATAATGAGGAGGAGCACTCTCCTTCTGTTCTTCCAACCGAGAGCTGGCCATAGTCATTAATTGCTTTTTCAGCTGAATCATTTCCTGCTTCAAACGATCAATTTCCTGCTGCTGACGGGTCACCACCTCGTTGAGCTGGGCAACGGTATCTTCCTGAAAGCTGAGCTGGGTCTGCAACTCAATCAGTTCCTCATTCATTTCATTCACCCCACTCATTCAAAGCAGCTGAACAATGATTCCAGCTTCTTTTTGATCTCACCGACCTGCGCCTGCTCATATGGCTTGGCTGGCAACCTGCCCCAAACAGGGTTTGGCCAGGCAACATCACTTTCATAACGGACAATATGATGAACATGTAACTGTTTAACAACATTACCCAGAGCCGCCACATTCATCTTATCTGCTTCAAAGACATCATTCAGAATGGCAGCAGTCAATGACGACTCACAAGCCAGCTGCAGCTGTTGCTCTTCATCAAGATGAAAAGCCTCATGAACCCCTGCCACTCTGGGCACCAGAATAAACCAGGGGTACTGACTGTCATTCATCAGCAAAACCCGGCAAAGGGGCAGATCCCCCATGACAAAGCAGTCCTTCTCCAGTCTGTTATCCAGCTGAAATTCGCTCATAATTACTCCGATTAAGCCGAGTTGCCAGTAATAATTTGCAGCACTATAGCTAACCTGCTGATGAAATTCGACCGTGATTCACTCAGCAGCCATGACGTCTCTGCACAACCGTAGTAATATGCCGTTTTTGTGTTTTTGATAATCGGATAACTGAGCACATGCGTACTAGTCAATCCTTGATCTCCACCCTCAAGGAAACACCTTCTGATGCCGTCGTCGTCAGCCACCAGCTGATGCTGCGAGCAGGCATGATCCGCAAACTGGCATCTGGTCTCTACAGCTGGATGCCCATGGGTCTGCGCGTTCTCCAGAAGGTAGAGAACATTGTTCGTGAAGAGATGAACCGCTCCGGCGCACAGGAAGTCCTGCTGCCTGCCGTGCAACCGGCTGAACTCTGGCAGGAAACCGGGCGCTGGGATCAATTTGGCCCCGAACTGCTCAGGTTTAAAGACCGTCATCAGCGCGACTTCGTCATTGGCCCTACTCATGAAGAAGTCATCACCGATATGGTTCGTGACACTATCAGCAGCTACAAACAGCTGCCCATGAATCTGTACCAGATCCAAACCAAATTCCGTGATGAAATCCGTCCCCGCTTTGGTCTGATGCGTGGTCGAGAGTTCATTATGAAAGACGCCTATTCATTCCATTCCAATGATGAAAGCCTCGGTCTTGAATACGAAAACATGCACGACACCTACAACCGTATCTTTACCCGCCTGGGTCTGAATTTCAGGGCCGTAGAAGCGGATACGGGCTCCATCGGTGGCAGCGCCTCACACGAAATTCACGTTCTGGCCGAATCTGGAGAGGACGCCATCGTCTTCAGTGACCAGAGTGAATACGCAGCCAACATTGAAAAAGCAGAAGCCCTGGCACCTGCTCACCAGAGAGCAGCTCCCTCTGAAGAAATGCGTCTGGTTGATACCCCCGAAGCAAAAACTATTGCCGATCTGGTTGAACAATTTGACCTACCCATTGAGAAGACAGTCAAGACCCTGATTGTTGCAGCAGCCGAAGAATCAGATGCGGACTTCGTTGCCCTGATAGTTCGTGGTGATCATGAGCTGAATGAAATAAAAGCGGAAAAACTGTCGGAAGTTGCAACACCTCTGCGTTTTGCGACAGAAGAAGAGATCAACTCCATCATGGGAGCAGGGCCCGGCTCTTTGGGCCCTGTAGGCATCAAAATCCCTTGCATAGTTGATCGCTCGGTTGCGGTCATGTCTGACTTCGGTGCAGGAGCCAACATAGATGGTAAACATCAATTTGGTATCAACTGGGAAAGAGACGCATCTTTCGATCGTATCGCCGATGTGAGAAATATTGTAGAAGGTGATCCCAGCCCTTGCGGCAGAGGCACCCTGGAAATCAAGCGCGGTATCGAAGTAGGTCATATTTTCCAGCTGGGTACTAAATACTCTGAGTCCATGAAGGCTACCGTTCTGGATGAAAACGGAAAAGCCGTGACTATGGCGATGGGTTGCTACGGGCTGGGGGTTTCCCGTGTCGTCGCAGCCGCCATTGAGCAAAATCATGACGATCGCGGAATCATCTGGCCCGAAAGCATTGCGCCTTTCCAGATCGCCATTGTTGGTCTGAAGATTGAGAAGTCTGAAGCCGTCCGGGAAGCCGCCGAGAACCTCTATAAGGAACTGACTGAAGCGGGCTACGACGTCCTTCTGGATGATCGTAAAGCCAGTCCGGGCGTCAAGTTTGCCGACATGGAACTGATCGGTATTCCACACCGGGTGGTCCTGAGTGATAGAGGGTTGCAGAACGGTCAGGTAGAATACAAATATCGCAGGGCAGCAGATCGCGAAGACGTGGCACTCAGTGAAATTTCGGACTTTCTTAAGGAACGTCTGGCCTGAACAGTTTATCAAACGGCCGTCGTTTTATAATAAAAATAGCCTGATTACAGGTTTCACCCTCGCACTTTTGCTAACTCCGACAACCGGTTGGAGTCAGCAGAAAGTAGATGAAGGGCTGCGAATCTATCTTGAAGAGGCTCTCAGTACCACCGAGAGTTTTTCAGATCGTTTCGAGGCAGAAGTCTGGCTGGTCGATATGTCCAGCCGACTAAAGCCATTCATGAAACATCAGAGTCAGCGAAAGCGTCTGGAGTTGCTCAAAAAAATTCACAAAAAAGCCACTGCCGCTAAACTCTCCCCCGAACTGGTGCTGGCATTAATTCAAACAGAATCCTCTTTTGACCGATTTGCTGTTTCTTCTGCCGGAGCCCAAGGTCTGATGCAGGTTATGCCGTTCTGGAAAGACGTCATTGGCCGCCCACAGGATAACCTGACCGACGTAGAGACCAATCTGAAATACGGCAGCCATATTCTCAGTTATTACCTGGAAAAGGAAAAAGGCAACCTGACCCGGGCACTGGCCCGTTACAATGGCAGTCTTGGCAAAACATGGTATCCGGAGCGAGTGTATAAAAACTGGGATCGCCACTGGCGTAATGACTGAGAAGGACTTCAGAGCCCTAGCCATCAACTGATTACCCAGTAGTAAACTCGGAAAATTCCTGTTCCGACTCCACGGAAACACTGACACCAGTCACTCGAGCCATGGGAGGACCTTTATGCAACCAGGCTTCCAACCTGTCCAACTCTTGCTCTTCACCGCACATTAAAACTTCAACTCTTCCGTCTGGTAAATTTTTTGCCCACCCGGTAATCCCCAGTTTTCTGGCTTCCTGCTGGGTTGAGCCACGGAACCAGACGCCCTGCACTTTCCCATCAACCATTGCACGCCTGCATTGATTAGCCATTTTCATCAACCTTGTTCATTAATACCCGAACGCTGTCTTCCAGACTTTCCTTTGTCTGAGGTCCATACAATACTTCTATCAGTTTTCCCTTAGGATTAACAATCATGGTCGCAGGCAGTACCTGGGGGTCTCTGGTCTCCAGCAACACCATAGGACTCTGGGTAACAACAGGAAACCGAATACCCATATTTCTGGCTTTTTTTATCAGTTCTTTTCCCTGACTGTCATCAAAATCATACCCGAGAATCCGAATTTTTCCGTCACTGGCCAGGGCATTCAGCTCCGGGATCTCTTCACGACAGGGACCACACCACTGGGCCCAGATGTTTATAACGGTCCACCGACCTTTATCATCCTTGAGAAATACGCCTTTTCCCTGAGTATCTGTCAAGTCAGGTTTCGAGCAGGCAGACAGAAATAGAGCGGTCAGTAACAATGAAAAGAATCGAAAAAAAAATAATCGCATTACCCTTAGATCCTGTAACGAGTTTGTTCTGATTCTAGTTGGAATACTTCATAAAGTCGCCCCGAAGCCTGTTGAAATTATGCTTTAGAGCATGGAGTAGAAAACCCTCTCTGTCTGTCACTCAATACAAAAAAAACCGGCCTGAACAAAGACCGGCTTTCGAACTGAATAAACGATGAGATTATCATGCCGTTGCCACTTTCCCCGGGGCCTGCCCGAATTCCAGTGCTTCCAGCGAGCGACTGTAACTCCTTTCATTAACCGATCACACTCATTAAATCATCTTTTGACTGAGGTCAGTATTTTCAGAATTCAGTAAAGAGGTCATCAAGATGGCAATCGAGTACAGCCCGCTGCTGTTCATTCAACTGTTTCAGACGATCTACCATTTGAACATACCATCCGGGCTTATCCAGAGTGACAACAGAATCCAGCTGCTGATCCGAAGGGTAAGACCAGGGGAGTTGCTGGCAAAGGTTATTGAGCCCCAGATGTCTAAGATCCCTGGCCAGTATCATTTCTCCCAGATCATTTTTACTGACCACCCCCTCCTCCAGCAGGTGGCTGGTGTAAAGCTCCCAATCTTCAAGAGAGAGATTCCATCCTGCCTGGTGCAGCTGCTCGAGCTTGAAACTCAACCCTTTTTGAAACTGCTCATTAAATCCGTTCAGGACCACCAGAACGCCTAACAAAGGTGGAAGCGCCTCATTCCGAGTCTGGTTGGATAAAGCAAAACTCCTGACCAGTACCGCACCAAAAAGAACCAGTATCCAACTTAAATAAATCCAAAGCAGGAATACGGGAACGGCCGCAAAAGCGCCATAGATCAATTGATACGACGGCGACAGAGTAATAAACAGAGCAAAGCCATTCTTTGCCAGCTCAAGCAAAAAAGCTACGATCAGCGCCCCCGTGAAAGCGTGACGAAAAGGTACACGTCGATTGGGTACAGCCATATAGAGCAAAGTGAAAACAATGCTGCTCAACAGAATGGGAGTTAACCGTAACAGCCACTGATCAACCCCAAGATAGGCAGTAGTATCAGCTATCAGTTTCAGGGATGCCAGATAAGACGTCAGCACAAAACCAACACCGAGCAGGAAGGGCCCCATGCTAAGAATCGCCCAGTAGAGCAGGAAGCCGACAATTCCCCGGCGAACCCTGTCTACCTGCCAGATCTGATTAATAGCACCATCAATGGTTCTGAGCATCATAAATGCCGTGACCACCAGAAAAGCAACACCCACTCCAGTCAACTTGCGTGCCTGCTGGGAAAAACTGGAAAGGTAAGACTGGATCTGTTCACCCGCTGTCGGAACAAAGTGACTGAATATAAAACTCTGTACCATCTCGCCTACCCCCTGGAAAGAGGGAATAGCCGATAACATGCTATAGGTAACCGTCATCATTGGCACTACAGCAAACAGTGTCGTATACGTCAGCGCAGCGGCGTTATTGAGGCAACGGTGCTTAAAGAAAGTATCAGAGACAGACAGAAGATAGGCACGGAGCCATTGAACATATTGAGCCTGTGTAGAACTGGAAAAAAGCGAGCCTGGCATAGCGAATCCCTGATATTGAAAAGAGCCTGACGCGAAGATTTTCAGCCAGGCTCCAGCTCAGAGAAGCGTATCAGTTCTTATGCCCCGGAGGAAAGCCATTCAATATGCCCTCAACCGCGGCATTGATCTTTTCACTCCGCTCTTCGGGTGTGGCACTGTATATCACTTTGGAAGTGAAGCGTCCTCGCCATTCCAGCTGCTGACTTTCCGGATTCACAAAATCGATGAGGAGCGAACCTTCCTGATAGTCTCTCACCCGGGTTTCTGTCGTAGCACCCATTCCCCGTAAGCCCATGCCATAGCCCATAGAGGTAGAAATTTGGTTCAGCTCCCTGTGGGTACGGGTCATGGTTAGATAATTAACCAGAAAATCCGGACGGTCATCTTTGCTCACCTCTCGATACCCTCTGGCCTGGAGATCTCTGTTAATAGCAGCCCGGATTCGCATCTGCGTCAAACCATCAATGTGATATCCCTCGACCTTTTTGTTGTCCTCCGGTTTGTTCAACCATGCATAGGTTTTCCAGTCTTTCATCGATTGAGTGGCAGCAGGGGTATTGTTGTAGTCCCAGTCGAGTCTCTGACTGGAACAGCCAGTCACTGCAATGGCAACAAGCACAATCAGCAACTGTTTAAGCTTGTACATATCAATACCTGCCTGTTGGGAAGAAAGTTTATTGTTAGATCTGTGTCCACCAGCCAGACTTAATTACAGCAGCCCATGCGACTAATTGATCCATCACCCAAGCCGATCCAGCCTGCTCTGGCAGTATCCCTGTAGAATTATACGGTTGACCCGGTTAGAAGTGTGTGAATTTACAGAATATTTGCGGGCTACATGACTTCAATTGCACCAAAACCCATTCAACGATAATCTTCCCATCACAGAAATAGCAGTATGACTTCAGGCTCCAGCCTGTCGAAACAACTGCCCATTGCGAAAATAGTTCGAGAGCAAAGCAATATGAGCGTTACGATTTACCATAACCCCCGCTGCTCAAAGTCCAGACAGACTTTGGCCCTGATCGAAGAAAAAGGCATCAACCCTGACGTAGTGCTTTACCTGGACACCCCGCCCAGCGAAGCCGCTTTGACTGACATTCTGAAACAGCTCGGTAAGAGCCCCGAAGAACTGATGCGCAAGGGCGAACAGGAGTACAAGGACCATATCAAAGGTCAGGAACTTTCAGAACAGCAGCAAATAGCAAAAATGATTGCCCACCCCAAAATAATTGAAAGACCCATCGTCGTGAGCAACGGTCAGGCGCGTGTCGGTCGCCCGCCGGAATCCGTTCTGGAGATCCTTTAATCGTGGACCTGAATCAAAAAGCCAGGCTAAGCTACCGATTGAGCCTGCTACTCTACTTCTGCCTGCTAGCTTCGCAGATCGCAAAAGTGCTCTGGCTGCACCCACCTCAAAACTCGGCATGGATGATTGCGTCTTTCACCATTGTTCCACTGTTGCTACCTCTTTACGGGTTGATCAGGCGACAGCCAAGGGCATCGGCCTGGTTATGCTTCATTCTCTGCTTTTACTTTATCAGCGGTGTGCTTGATGCCTGGTTTATCAGAGACTCCATACATGGTTGGCTGATTACCGCATTCAGCAGTGCACTGTTTGTATCCGCCATGATGTTTACCCGCTGGCAGGGACAATTAAACAACCTGCCCCGGTGACTGAACCTTCCCTGGACAGATCAACCCTTTTCTTCTCAAAAAAAGCTCCTGCATTGGCAAGAGCTTTTTTCGTCAAACGATCTTAATAGGACAACTGAACTTCGATGGCTGACCCGGCCTGTTCTACCGTTGAGGGTGGACTGCTGATGATACGTTTCTCGCTGACACCTTCACTCCGAAGAAAATCATAAACCAGATTAAGACGATCAGTGGCCAGCTTATTCATTTTTTCCTGATTCGCAGGCCAGTTTACCAACAACCATTGCTCCGCTTCTTTGATACGTTTGCTCTGACTGGCATCACCCACTTCGGGTAATGTTCGATTGTGAGCCCTGAGATACATTTGCTCAATCAAATGCCCTCTGACGTCGGCCGGAATTTCTTTCACTTCTCCCGGCTTTGTTTGATGGATGGCCGAATAGAGTTCAGCCAGATTGGACTCAAGCTCTGCCCTGGAGAGACTGGGCCAATCTTGATTCTTGCTGGCTACCGCTTTCAGAGACAGACCAAGTTCAGGCCTTATTCTGAGCACTCGACCCCAGCCCTTCAATTGTGTTTTGTCGTATTCTGTCAACACAGCCTTACCCGACGGCATCTGTATATCACCGGATAATATTGGCTTGATACCGGCCTGGTTGGAAAGGTACTGCAGGGGCTGTTCCAGCACACTTTCCCAAGCCTCCCGCGTAGCTGTTCCTGCCGCGACTTGCGGCGACAATCCATCACGGTCTGTAACGTCTATGGAAATAATGGACTGCGGGTTAGCCATCAAAGCTTTCACATGATTGATATCCAGCTCGGGCTCGACAGGTCTGCCTACAAGCTTTGAAAAAGTCAGCTTGCCCTTGCTGCCTCCTCCTGCAGAAGAAACAAGATTCAGGTTTACACGACTTCCGGCCAGATCATATCCGGCAACAGACCGCTCTGAAACAGGCAGCAAAGATAAATCCACATCCCTTGCAGTAACGTTAAGTCTGGAGGTTACCGCATTCTTCAGATCGACGCTGCCTTTCAGAGAGACTGGAACACGCTCAAGCCATTGTCCAGCGAGCTGAAAGGTGTACTGTTCTGGACTCATCACTGCCAGCTCCACCCGACTGTTACTGAACAGTTTTCGATTCTGCTTTTGAGATGACTGAATAGCGCCATTGAATTCGATATTCTTAAGCGTAAATGGTACAGAGCCATCAGTGGGTAATGAACGATTAAGCGTTTTTGCAATTTGCTCCAAAGGACTGCCTTTGACCGTCAACAAGCCGCCCCTGAAAGAAAGGTCTTCGACAGAACCTTTCCGGCATCTGAATTGAAAACCCTCTGCAAATAATTCTTTCCAGCTCAACTCAAGACCGGAGCTCAAATCATGATATTCACCATCCAGCACTTTGGCCGTGCCAGTCAGCTCAACCCCCTGATCCCCGGACCATTCAACAGACAAGTCTGTCGAAAGACGGCCTTCCAGCGAGCAATTTGAACATTTAAGAAAGTTCTGACTGACAACATCAGCCAGTGGTAGCTCATCAATGGATAACTGACCAGACAGTGCCAGTTTCTTTAAATCAATAATACCGCCCAGTGACCACTTTATGTGACTTGACTCCCTAACTACTTCAACATCGATCTGATCAGGCCGATGGGTTTTCAGCTCCATTTTACTGAAATCAATACTGACCACTTTACTGGAACCGGTCTGTTCGGTGTTCACTACCTTCATCGATCCGTCTTCGAAGACAAACTGCTCCGTTTCCCTGAGAAATTGATAAAGGTTGGGCATGGGTGGTTTCTGACCGATGATCGCCAGATCAATAAAGATCCCGGGCTTTTTAAAATCGATTCGATCCAGCTCAATGGTTTCTTTCCAAAGGGAAGTCCAGGCGACATTGACAGCCATAGATTCTGACTTAAGAGTAATTCCGGGCGAGATTCTGAGTTCCGGCCTGGTGAGCAGGAATTTACCGGATAAGAAAGAATACTCTTTCTCAACAGAAAGGACTTCAACCCCGGTTTGATTTTCTATTTGCTGGAGCAGCTGGTCTGTGTATCGACCAGGAACCATTAGCATCACTGAAATCAGAAACAGCAGAATGGCCAGAATAACTACGACAAAGAGCACAAACCGGATAGCCGGCTTCTGGGTTTGCATACTACTTCTCTTGATTACCAATTCATGACTTGTTTGACGAAGGGTATGGTCAACTTCCTTTTGGCCCTCAATGAAGCACTGTCCAGCTTCTGCAGCATCTTGAATAAGTGCCCCATATCCCTGTTACTGCGGTATATGATATACCGGGCCACATCTTCATTCAGATCCAGCCCACGCAAATGAGCCCTAAGCTGCAATGCCGACACTTTGTCCCTGTCGCTGAGAGGCTGAACCTGAAACACCAACCCCCAGCTTAGTCTCGAGACCAGGTCGGGCAAAAGGATAGCAAGTCTTTTAGGTGGACAATCAGCTGCCACCAGCAAGCGAGTCCGGGAATCCCTGAGGCGATTGAACAGATCAAAAAGCCCTTCTTCCCACTCTGGTATGCCTGCTACAGCATTAACATCATCAACACACACCAGTTGAAGTCTTTCCATACCCTCCAGCAGCTTTGAAGGATAGTGAACAAGCTCCTTCATCGGCAGATAGATACTACGGCCTTTTCTGCGATCAACCTGGTGACAGGCAGCCTGAAGAAGATGACTGCAGCCAACGCCGGGGGCTCCGTAGAGATAGATAAACTGTTCTGAGTCTACTCCACCGACCTGCTGATCCATATCCAGCATATTGACCAGCGCAGCATTATCTCCGCTGAAAAAGTTTTCAAAGGTGGCATCGTCCCTAATCTGAACACTGAGCGGTAATTGCACAGGCTGGCTCACATACGACATTAAACAGCCTTGAGCGGGAAATGCCGCTCAACCTTGACAATGGATAGACATTCCGAACCCTCTATTGCGGCATTTCTATTAAAAAATACCAGCTTCAGCGGGTTGATAGAATCTGCAGGAGACAGCTGCAACAAAATCACTTCACTCATCCCTCGTCTGAATAGCATGGTAAAATGGATTTCTGTTCGCTGCAGGCATAGATCACCTTACTCCTTCGGCTCACCAGCATTATACAGGTGGCTCGCCTTATAATTTCGATGCAGATGACGCAAGAGTACCATAATAATGGCTGCTAATGGCAGTGCTATTAGCATCCCGACGAAGCCCAGAATCTGCCCACCCGCCATCAGCGCAAAGATAACCGCCACCGGATGCAGACCAATCCGGTCACCCACCAGATAAGGTGTCAGTACCCACCCCTCAAGAGCTTGTCCCAGGGCAAACACACCGGTCACCAAAAGTAGCGGCAGGTAGCTGTCAAATTGAAAAACAGCCACCATGATGGCTGTAGTGAAACCGACCACAAACCCCATATAAGGAATGATACTGACCAGCCCTGCCAGCAGTCCGATCAACAACGCAAACTGCAAGCCTACCGCCCAGAGTCCCAGACCGTAGATCAATCCCAGGGCCAGCATGACCATAAGCTGACCTTTGAGGAAAGCGCCCAATACTTCATCGCACTCACTGGCAAGTTCAACCACAATAGGTTCAAGATTGACAGGCAGCATCAGACGGATATGTTCCATCATATGATCCCAGTCGCGCAAGAGGTAAAAAGTCACAACCGGAACCAGGAACAGATTCACGAGAAAACCTATTACTGCCAGACTTGAGCTGGTTACTGAACGACCAAGCTGAGCCAGAAGTCCACCGGCTTTTTGCCATTCACCCGCCACGGCCTTGACCAGCTGACTGATATCAAACCACTCTGGGTCCAGGTCGGTGTATTCAACCAGTCTTGGGATGACATTGATTCTAATCCACTCTTCCCAGACCGGAAGCAACTGCATAAGGGTTTTGACTTGCTGGAATAAGGCCGGTATCAGGATGAGCAGCATCAGTACCAGAAAAGTAAAAATCACCAGAAAAACCAGTGTCACCGAAAGCGACCGGGAGAGCTGCAGCCTTTCCAGACGATCAACCAGCGGATCGCCTAAATAGGCAAGCACAGCACTGATCGCAAAGGGTGTCATGACCGCCCCGACAAAATTAATCAGCACTACGCCAACCAAAACGATGCCTGCTAGCATCCACTGTTGCTGTCTGGTCATTTTTTTCCTTCTATTGCAACTCGCCTTGCAGGGTGCATGAAAAAAACCGCACTCCGGAATTTAATATCTGACTTCCTGTCAGCCTCCCAACCAACGGTATTGCAACGTCTGGTTGACCTCGTCAGCACCAGTCGCTCTCATCTTCCGCCCCAGGGCAATAGCATCCGACAATTGACTCAGCGTACCATCAATTAGCAGCTCCAATTGAATTTTATTACCGCCAACTTTGACTGCCATTACATCCCTGACCGCCGTCAAACCTTTAAGATATTTAATCAGCCCTGCATAGTCCTGCGTGCTGGCAATACCCTCCACTACCAGCATCGGATTGACACTACTGCCACCCGAGAGAACTGCATAGTGCCGGGAAAGGGAATTACCAATAAGATCAGCAATGGCCAGAGCCAGTCCTTCTGCAGAAAGGTCTGCGACTGTGGCATCAAACTGCTGATTTTTAAAGAGAAGAACCAAGCGACCATTATAATGGCGTCCACGAACTTCGCTCAGACGCCCCCCCAATACGGCCTCAGAACCATATCTTCTTGACGCCTGACCCAGCTTGTCCGAAAACAGCCCCCAGACATCGACATCAGAAATCGCGGCATTGTCTTCAAAGTCCATGAGAGGGAGAGTCAGAGGCAATGAGCGGGCAGCCATAACATGCTCCAGATCACTCACCAGAGGCGAGTCTGCTTCTTCTCTCAAAACCTGCCTGCCCCCCTGCTTTTCAATGGCTAACCAGACAATGGTATCTGGTCGGTTGGAACCCCAGATCCCCAGATCATTTTCTCGCAGCAGTCGATTAACTGCCGCTTCATTGAAACGCACCTGAAGGAAAAGTTGCTGTCCTGATCCGGTATCACGGCGCTCATAACCAAAACTCCGAACCAGCGCAGAGGCATTCTTAAGTGACTGTATAACCCCCTTGTTACTGAGGGTACTGCGCTGCCCGGTCACTTTAACCAGGACCTCAGACAAAGCCCGCTTAATGGCGGCCTCCCTTTCATCATTGCCCTGACCGGTAACAGGTACGCCGGCACGATAAAGTCCGCTCATCTCTGCAGCAGGCAGCTGAAAAGACAACAGGGCCAGCAGAAGAGTAAATATCAGTCTGGAAAATGGGAACAATCGTTCCAGCTTGCATGCTTTGTACATAATGTCCGGAATCAAAAACAGGCACTCTTCCTGAACAAACAGTCATAAACACCAATAAAGCCAAGGTCCGGTTTATGAAATGTTAGCAACTTCCGACAAGACTGCTTATCTTTGTATAGAGTACTAATTTACCCAGACGAAACGCCCGGAGCCGAGTATCCCTATATTTTGCCATAACTTTCTGGCTTTGTAGAAAATCTTTATAAAACAACAGGCGGCCAACCGTAAAACCAAAGCAATAGCAGGCGGCTTTATGAATTTTACGGGTTACGTTAGAATGCGCGCTCTGATCAATCCACTTTAGATTCCACGGTGCGGATACATCTCCGATGAGCAAAAGCGACCGCGATACAAATTCCCCTGTTTCTTCCCTGAGCTATAAAGACGCAGGTGTCGACATCCAGGCAGGCAACGCCCTGGTTGATCGTATCAAGCATGTAGCCAAAGCCACCTCACGTCCCGAAGTAATGAGCGGCCTGGGAGGCTTTGGTGCCTTGTGCCAGATACCATCAGGTTATAAGGAGCCGGTTCTGGTTTCCGGCACTGATGGTGTCGGCACCAAGCTGAAACTGGCTATGGATCTGGGCAAGCACGATACCATTGGTATTGACTTGGTGGCCATGTGCGTCAACGACCTGCTGGTTTCTGGTGCCGAGCCCCTGTTTTTCCTGGATTACTACGCAACCGGAAAACTCAATGTTGACGTGGCCGAGCAGGTCGTTACTGGCATTGGTGCAGGCTGTGAACAGGCTGGCTGTGCCCTTATTGGTGGTGAGACCGCAGAAATGCCCGGTATGTATCAGGGCGAAGACTATGACCTGGCGGGCTTCTGCACCGGTGTCGTTGAAAAGTCCAATATCATTGATGGCAGCAAAGTCGCCGCCGGCGATGTTCTGATCGGCCTGAAGTCCAGCGGTCCGCACTCTAACGGATACTCCCTGATCCGCAAGGTTCTGGAAGTCAGTCAGGCAGACCTGACCAGTGAAGTCGACGGCAAACCTCTGGCTGAAGCCCTGATGGCTCCAACCCGAATCTACGTCAAACCCCTGCTGCAGCTTCAAAAAGAAGTACCAGTCCATGCTATGGCACATATTACCGGTGGCGGTCTGACTGAAAACCTGCCAAGGGTTATTCCTGATGGCTGTGTTGCTGTCATTAACACCAAGAGCTGGGAAATCCCGGAAGTGTTCAAACGCCTGCAGCAAGCTGGCAACATTGCCCAGTCAGAAATGTATCTGACCTTTAACTGCGGTGTTGGCATGATAGTCTGCGTTCCCCGGGAGCAGAGTGAACAGGCCGTTGCCAGACTCAATGAGCTGGGCGAAGAGGCCTTTATCATCGGCCATATGGAATCGGGTTCCGGCGACAAAGTCGTTTACCGTTAAGAGAAAGAAAGGGCTTGAGCTGCATTTTCTTAGCCTTGTTCAAGCCTTCTTCAATATGAGTTAAGAATCTTGAGAGCGGAAATGACGGATAACTATCGAGTCGTCGTATTGCTATCGGGCAGTGGTACCACTTTACAGGCCATTCTCGATCGGCAGGAACAGTATTGCTATCAGGTGGTCGGTGTGCTCAGCAACCGCCCTGATGCCCATGGTCTGGAGAGAGCCAGCAAGGCAGGGGTTGATACCTGTAGCCTTGACCATAAACGTTTCTCCAGCCGGGAATCATTTGATCTTGAGCTGGTGAAGCGTATTGATGAGTTTAAACCTGATCTGGTTGTACTTGCAGGCTATATGCGCATACTCAGCCGTGCTTTTGTTAAGCACTATCAGGGAAAACTGATCAATATACACCCTTCCCTGCTCCCCAGGCACAAAGGTTTGAATACCTATCAGTCAGCACTGGATGCAGGTGACAAAGAGCATGGAACATCGGTTCACTATGTCACGGAAGAGCTGGACAGTGGTTCTGTTGTAATGCAAGCGACGCTGGATATCACTGATGTTGATACAGCGAAGACGCTTGAACAGAGAGTCAAGGTCATGGAACACCACCTTTACCCCAAGGCTATAGACTGGATTGCTTCTGGCCGAATAACGATCCAAAACGATGCCATATCACTTGACAAAAAGCCGCTTGGTCCTCAAGGATATCGTATATCTGAAAAAAGTATCGCCACAGCAAACTGACTCCGTTTTAGACATTTCTTGTTGATTCAAGCATTAACAACGGTTTCATTAATGAGTGGCCATAGGCTGTGAAGACCTCCCTATTACCGGCAGGAGGTTTTCCCTTAAAAAGGAATTATCCTGATGACCTCTTTCAAGACCGTCTCGGCCCTTTTGGCTTCTGGCCTCTTGATCGCCAGCACTCCTTCCATTGCAAAACCCGAAGAAGCCACGTTAAAGCCATTCACAGCGGAATATAAAGCAAAAGTCTCCGGCATCAGTGGCTCAGGTACACGCAGTCTGAAAAAAGAGGGAGACCAGTGGGTTCTGGATTTTGGTGCCAGTGCATCGGTCATGATCGCTTCCATCAGTCTGGATGAATCCAGTCGCTTCAATTTACAAAAGGGTCAGGCACTTCCCCAGGATTACCAATACGAGCGAAAGGGGATAGGCAGCAAACCAGCCAAAACAGCCCGGTTTGACTGGAAATCCATGGAAGCCTCCTGGCAACAGGCTGAGAAACAATCAAAGATCCCATTTAAATCAGGCGTCCAGGACCCTCTCTCATACCAGCTCCAACTTCGGCTGGACTTGAAGGCAGGAAAAAAAGAGCTGACCTACCCAATTGTTGACGATGATGAAATCTACGAAAGACGGTTTGTGATTGAAGCTGATGAAGTACTGAATACACCAGCCGGCCCGCTCAATACGACCCGTGTAAAAGTGGTCCGCGAAGATAACGACCGCGAAACCTGGATCTGGTTTGCCAAAGACTGGGATTATGTTCTGGTGCAACTGCATCAAAAAGAAAACGGTTCAGACTACCTGATTCAGTTCAAAGGTGGTGAACTGGATGGCAGAAGTATTAAAGGAATCACCCCCACTCCATCAAAGTAGATCTTGCGGAGGACTCAGCTCATCCCGATACACAAGTTTTATACAAGACTATCCGGTTTTGTGGTGCGCAGATATAACGAATGCGCTGTCTGTTGCTCCGGGTTTCCGATAAAATGGTAGCTCCTGTTTCAACACTCCTTCACCTCAATGTCAGGAGCTTTCCGTGAGACTTCTCCACACTATGCTTCGAGTGGGCGATCTCGATCGTTCCATTGCTTTTTATACTGATATCCTGGGTATGAAACTGCTTCGCAAGCACGATAATGAGCAATACAAATACACTCTGGCTTTTGTTGGCTATGCCGATGAATCAGAACAGGCCGTTATTGAACTGACTTATAACTGGGGTACCAGTGATTATGACCCTGGTACGGGTTTTGGTCATATAGCCATTGGCTTTGATGATATCTATGTAACCTGTGAGACCATCCGTGCCAACGGTGGCAAGATTACCCGTGAACCAGGCCCGGTCAAGGGTGGAACGACAGAGATCGCCTTTGTAGAAGACCCCGACGGCTACAAAATCGAAATGATCCAGAACAAAAGTGCATCCCGGGGACTTCAGGGATAAGGACAATACACAGGGAAGTGAACCAGTCAATGCCAGACAATTCTGAAAAACCTTCCGATACCGCTATCAAAAAGACTCAGAGAATAGCTGGCCTCTGCCTGATGATCTCTCTAGTTTCAAGCTGCTCCAGAAATTCAACCGTTAACTATGCGACTGATGTTGTGGTTCGAGAGTTGGGTGGACCTGCAGCTGAGGTCTACTCAACGGTTAAGGCCGTCAAGAGTGTCCAGAAAGATGTGATCGCATTTGAAGCCCTGGTTCGGATTCTGTCAACAGAGGCCCGTGTTAACTGGGGTGACGAAAAAAGTGCCAGCAGGAAGGAATACGTTAAATACACCAACCATTACCGCACCCGGGTATTTGTTAACTTTGAACAGGGCAAGGTTCACGTTGAAACGCTGGATAGAGAAGACCTGAAACACGCGATTATTGTCACCCTGCTAACGCCTTACAATCCTGATGAAGTTGACCTGTTCAGCGACAAAGCCGTCCCCATCGGGGAAGAGCCCATGCTTTATGGACAGGTTGTGGACCATCAGGGACAGCCTATACGCTGGGAGTGGCGAGCCAGTCAGTTTGCCGATTATCTGATTAACCATCAGTTAACCACTCGCGCCAGCACCAAGGGTACCGTTTACTCTGTTGATCTTGATCTGGTTGGCGACCATATGATCAAAAGGCAGTATCAATACGCCGGTATCGTTAGACAGATGTCGCAAAGATACAAGATTAAGGAAAGTTTGATCTATGCGATCATGAGGACAGAAAGTAGCTTCAACCCTTACGCTGTGAGCCATGCTAATGCCTATGGACTGATGCAGATTATCCCATCAACGGCAGGAAGAGATGTTTTCAAACTGGTCAAACGTCGCAGTGGACAGCCCAGCAGACAATATCTTTTCAACCCGTTTAATAATATTGATGCAGGCACCGCTTATCTGCACCTTCTTGAAACCCGCTACCTGAAAAATGTCAGAGATCCACTGGTAAAACATTACGCTATTATCTCTGCCTACAATGGTGGAACAGGGAATGTTTTGAAAACCTTCCATTCCAATCGCACCCGGGCTATAGAAATCCTCAATGAGATGGAACCAGAAGAAGCGTATTGGTCTCTCACCCGCAAACACCCCAGACAGGAATCAAGAAACTATCTGAAAAAAGTCACCAAAGCTCAGAAAGACTTTTATAAAGGCGATGTCTGAATTTGGTTTTTGACCGCAAAACACACTTACTTTCTTGAACTACCACTGTCGTGATCTACCTTTCCTCTCCACAAAATTAATAACGTATGAATCGAATAATGAAACGATCGTTTTTTGCGAAACTCCTGTTACTGCTTTTGTCTTTGTCTGCCATCTGTCAGGCAGAATCGTTAACAAGACGTTTTGTTATCGAGCATAAACAGAGCACTCAAACCTTTTCTGTTAAGCGCAGCCTGAATCCATTGTTGGACAATCCGAAGTACCCTGCCGACACAAACGGCTACGCAGTTTTTTTGCCGCATGATGACAAGCCAAACAAACCTGAGGGTTACGGGCTACAAATGACCTTTATTGAGTCCATTTCTTGGCAATTGCTTTACGCCACCAACGTGCTGATTGCATACGAACTGATCCTGACCACCAGGAACCCTGCCCTGAGGGGCAAACCTTATTCATGGATACCTGAAGAAGTGTTTGTCGCAGTCGGCTGGCTTTTAAAAAGTTACTGGAACCCCGATTCATTGCTGTTTAACCCGAAGGAACATCTGGAGGTAAGTCGGGTTGACCCGTTTACGATCACCACTATGACGCTCCCCGGACAAAACAAACAACAAAGCAACCAACAAAACCCGCCATCAGGATCATCGGGTCAGCAAGCCCCAGGGGCAACCAGCCATGTTACAGGACCTATCAAAAGGCTATTGTCGTTTTTATGTGGCGACGGTGACAAAGACCCTGAACAAGAACAGCATACTTTGGGTTTCGATTGTCACGTCGATTCCTGTCATGGCGTTTGCAAACTCCGGCAAGCATCCAATGGCAGTGAGTTAGCTGAAGAGACGCTGAGTACCGCAGAAAGTTCGACTGGACAAAAGGCGAAAAAAACCAGTTTACAAGAAGTAGATGAGCATTCTGAGTCACTTGTTAACGCAGTGCCTGACACCGAAACAGATGAATCAAACACAACAGCTGATGACATTGTTTCAGCAATCATAGAGCACATGAATACGTTAATAGCTATTCTCATTAAAAACGATGCGAATTATGGAGTTGAATCTCCTAGCCCGGATATTCAGGTATTCAGAAATGCCATTGAATTACTTGAATACCTTGACCCTTCCGATATTTCACAAGGTCCAGAAGTGACCGACTCGAATTGTGACTGTCTATACTGTGAAGGCTTTAGCGATACTTGGTATATCGTCTATTACAGGGGTAAGTTGTTATTCACAGTAACACAAACTGAAGCTGAAACCAGGTTTGCAGATCGCTGGACATATGGGGAATCAGCAAAGATTAAAACCGAAGACTTATTTAATGAACTCTATTATGCTCCCGATGCTCCCGGTTTCCAATATGCAAAGAGTGAATTTGAGAAATGTAGAAAAGAATAACCCGAAAAGCCACAAACTAATCCTGTCAGTGTTCAGCTGCACACGTAAAAAGGCTAATGACAAAGACAGCTCGTCCCCAACACATTCTCACACTCCCAATGGGAATCGATACACCGTGAAAAATGGACTCTACCGCATGGGCTAAGATATGGGTTCCCACGCAGCAGCATGAGAACCAGAGTTTTAAACACCCACCTTAAAACGAGGATTATCTCCTCTTATATTCAGGCTGATCTGCAAAATCCTCCTCAATTAACAACAGATCATCACCATTAGTAAAGCCACGATTTTTAACCTTCACAAAAGACCCATTTGAGTCCATGAATGAAATAGTTGCTCCAACAATGCTGTTATGAACCTGCATGTCATTTGGCAGCAGATCCGGATCAATCATAGCCACAGGCATTGGCACAAAGCTGGACACATGAGTGCCATAACCATAACGGGCAGCGCCACGGATAGTGGTTACGTCTTCTTCACCATTTTCACCGCCGACCAGCAGATCCAGACCCAGGGTTCTGATTAAAGGATCTGTACCACCCAGAGGCATTTCATCACTCTGGTTTACAATCACAAAGTCACCCGGATTGTATTCATTACCCTCTGTCGCCAGAGCAATACCAAGACCCAGTATATTCAGATCATTTGAACCATCACCGACAGCCTCTGTCAGCAGAATGGGCTCATCGGGATATTGAGCCAGCACTCTGGCATAACTGATTGGATCGGAAGGGTCAGTGATGGCCTGAGAAGCAATCTCGGCCGCGCTTTCGTAGGCTACCCAGACTTGCTCTTCAAATTCAGCAAAGTCGGTCGGCGCTGAGTTACCCATGGCAGCACTGGCGGCCAGCACATCATTAGCCAGTTGAAGTATCTGTTCATCGGTAATCTGCTCAGGCTGGGTCAGATCAACATCTTCCAAGCCATTGCGATACTCATCGGTTTTATCCAGAGCAGTCACTTTCTCATCCTTCGAAAGCTGTCTTACAGGATCATATAAACCCAGTTTTTCAGCCATAAATAAACGGAAAGCGGCAGAGTGCAGAATGTCTTCTTTCAACTCTGGCAGTAAAACGGGAGACTGCATCAATACAGTGGCTACACCTGCACCGGGTACATTCAATGTTGTCGTCTTCAGATCCAGCTGCTCTTTGTAACCGGGAATATTCTCCTGAGCATCTTTGATCATTCCAGAAATAATAGTGCTGTGAATCCCCCCCAGTGACCCCCCTAGCATGTGCACATTATTGGTATCGAGAAGTATATTACCCTGATCGTCCTCTACACCATTGGCTATCGCCATTCGAATGCCCACATAATCCAGGGCAGACTGCCACATAAAACCACGGGTGGTTAACAGATTTTCAGGGCTGGCATAGTCAGTCCGACGCACCGAAGCGTCCAGATCGGCGACACCGTCGCCATCAATATCCACCACTCTGTCACCGTGCAGGGGATGATCGATGGCAACCACAGCATAACCGGACCCAACCAGTTGTTCAGCAAACAGTTCAGCCTCATCTTTTGAACTACCGAAGCCATGGCTATGCATAACCACTTTAAATCCAGCCTCGGGAACTTCACCAACAGGTAGATAGATTCTGGCATTTATGGCATTTTGATCAGGCTCTCTAAAGACCCGAATATCAGAAGCATTGTTGGCATTTATAGGCGTACCGTCGTTTGTCTGAAAATAACTGAAAGCACCTGAACAGAATTCCTGTGGTGCTACCCTGTATTCATTGAAGTTTTCAGGATGACTGTCATGGCTGCCGCCTTCCTGCATACTATCAACATATTCATTGTAATCACAGTTCATCCCCATCTCAGGTGTGTCCAGATAGGCTGGCAAGTTGATGGTCGCAGAGAAAACCCGATATTCAGGGATTTCTGTCGACTCTGGTTCCGGAATTGATACGCCTTCCTTCTCCAGCAGATCAGAAAACTC
This sequence comes from Endozoicomonas sp. 8E, assembly GCF_032883915.1. Classification (NCBI taxonomy): domain Bacteria; kingdom Pseudomonadati; phylum Pseudomonadota; class Gammaproteobacteria; order Oceanospirillales; family Endozoicomonadaceae; genus Endozoicomonas; species Endozoicomonas sp. 8E. Next base: position 4,860,409 of record NZ_CP120717.1, read on the forward strand.
ATTAACCAGCGTATTTTTCTCAGTACCTGTTAGAACAGCCTCTGCTACTAAATTTGTGATTTTGGTTTCTGATGAGTACTCACTAAGGTAGTTTTCGACAACGGGTCGAATTACGCTGATATTGCTGCCCGTAGTAAAATCAGCTGCATAAAGAATGCTGCTATCAGAAATACCAGCGCCTTCCAACTGATCAATAACTTCTTGCAAATGCAGCCCCATTTCATCATTACTGCTTAATAGCTGCTTATAAGCAGATGATGCCTGCAAGGGTCGACCATGAACGTCCTGAACGCCCGTTGTCAGAGCGACAAAATAGCGGCTAGCTTCATCAAAGGGCTTCAGAGGCTCGATATTGATAGTGCCAGCTTTTGCCAGAATCGCCCGGAAATCTTTATTCCAATCCAGCTCTTTAAGGGAAGCATCATCACTTTTCCGGAACATTTTAATGCTGCCCTCGAAAGTAGCAGGATCAATACTGGGCGAACCGCCTGACTCTTCCGGAGCCTTGGCAAATTCCAGAACCACAGGCACTGATGTACCCCAGCCCTGCTGAGTGCCGTAGTAGTTCCAGAATGTATTGGGGCTATCTTTCGGATTATGAACCCAGTCTGTCTCTCCGGGTACTTTCAGCGTGCCATCTTCATCAAATCCGGCAATATCATTGGGGTAAGGAATAACACCATTGGCCGGATCAAACTTTAACGTCTGGGGTTGCAGTGTCACTTCTTCAACATCGTCATTTAGAACATCATCACAGCCTGCCAGCAATATCACGGGTAGAGTCAATGAAATAGCTTTGGCTAAACGAGTGTATTGCATCATTTTTCCCTTGTAATTATTTTTCATCATTCTCGGCGAGGGGGTATTTAAATAAGCTTTATTAACAAGAATTTTTGATCTCAGTTCGCCCGTGACTGTTCGCACTTTCATCTTTACAGAAAGGAAACGAACAAGAGCGATAAAAGGATCAATTAACAGCAGAAAGGATATTGAATTAAAACAATTGACTTAACCCGAAAAAGCATAAAAAAACAATTCATTGACTCAGGTCACCTTATTAAAGAGCCTCGGTTTTGTTTTTGTTACTCAATATTTCAGCCTATTAACAAAACAATCTAACTAAATAAGAAGCTAAATATTCTACATTAATCCTACTGGGTCAAAAACATTAATTTGATGAATAACAAAAGGCAGTTCAACTCGTTTATACGCTCCAGAGGCTATCGCAAAAGTGCTGTCCTTCGTCAATAGGACGTTAACAAGTAGCTTAGCTTTGCCTGCTACGTTGTTCAGCCTCTCTGCGTGGGAATGCATTCAGCCGATAAACGATATTGACAACTTGAGAGAAACCCCGGCTCCGGAGCTGGAGTATGTGAACGCAGGTTTTTACAACACTCTATTTCATAGGGTGATCTATTCTTTCTTCCTGAAACCGGATAGCAAGGATAGAATTATTAAACACCCACTCTTTGTAGCACCATTTTTGCTGTTCCTGTCATTGTCTGCCATCTGTCAGGCCAAACCGGTGACAAGAAGTTTGGTGGTCGAGTTTGAACAGCATACAGACTTTCAAAAACAGAGCCTCTCTATAAAGCTTGAACGGCACTGCCCATCATCAGACATCACCGACTCAAGCAGCTATGCAGAAGCAGGTTCACCGCCTGATGACAAACCACAGAGACCCGATGGTGATGGGGCAAAAACGCCCCTTATTGAGTCGATTTCCTGGCCATTGCTTTTCGCCACTCATATGTTGGTTGATTACAAACTGACCCTGACCATCAAAAAGGCTCCCTTGAGATCCCCTTTTTCACGGCTATCTCCAGAAGTGATTGCATTAGTCGGTTGGCTTTTGAAAAGCTATTGGAACCCCGATTCACCTCTGTTTAACGCGATAGAACAACAGGCACCGAGTCACAATCACCCACATCCGTCCATTACTGTAATGTTTGGCTCCGGACACGACCAACATCAATACCAGCCGTCAGAATCGTCCGACCAGCAAGCCCCGCAAACCAACACCCGCACTGCAGGCTCTTTTATTGCCCCTCAGAATACTGACTATCGGGGCGGTAACCAAGGCCCTCATCAATACTCACATACTTTTGGTTTAAATTGTTTCATCCATCCCTGTCATGGCGCTTGTCAATTCCGACCATTATTCGATCGCGGGGGGGGCGCAGAACGGACGCTGAATATCGAAGAAATTTCGATAGCCGAAAATAGCTTATGCCCTCACTTGGTCTATGGATACTGCTTTATTTGCATGGATCATTTTGATCCTCCAAACACTACACATTCTCAAAACAACTCAATTTTCACGGTATTAGGTAATTGCCCTGACACTCCAATTTTATTTGATTCTTATCAAGTATTTGAGGCAGGGGCGCATGACATTGATGTCAACCCGGCTAATAACTGCAACCTTATAGACGGGGTCGCCCTGGACGGGGTCGCTTTAGACTCAACGATCGCAGGGGCCGCCTATACAACTGCGTCTTCCGGGCCAGTCAGTGATGACCTGGCAACGCCAGAGAATGATTGCCTTGCTCTCGTCGCGACTGCCTACTGCCAACAAGCTCTGTCGGGTCACAAAAGCAAATACCACCACGGACAATTCATCTGTGACATGATCGTGGCCACAGAGGATGGCTATCTCCGGCAATGCGGAAAGATCTTCAAGAACTCTCCAACCCTGTCGGCTCACAAAAGCAAAGTTCACACCGGGCAAAAAACCTGTGACGTGACCGTGGTCAGGGACGATGGCCAGCCTGGTCCATGCGGTACGGTCTGCAAGAACGCTCAAAACCTGTGGGATCACAAAAACAAACATCACTCTGGGCAAAAAATCTGTGACACGATCGTGGCCGGAGAGGATGGTCAGTCGCATCCATGCGGCAAGGTCTGCATACATGCTCGCTCCCTGCGGGATCACAGAAGAAGATACCACAGCGTGCAAAAAACCTGTGACCTAACCGTGGTTGGGGAAGATGGCCAGCCGCAGCCATGCGGGACGCTCTGCAAAAGTGTTCAAGTCTTGTCAGATCACAAAAGAAGACACCATACCGTGCAACAAACCTGTGGCGAAATCGTGATCGGAGAGGATGGCCAGACGCAACTATGCGGAAAGATCTGCAAGAACGGTAAGGCCCTGTCAGATCACAAAGTCGGATACCACACCGGACAAAAAACCTGTGACGCAGCAGTGCCCGGGGAGGATGGTCAGCTGCAGCAATGTGCAACGGTCTGCAGGAATGCTCGCGCCCTCCTGGATCACAAAAGAATAAAACACACCGGGCAACAAACCTGTGACGTAAAAGTGAACAGGAAGGATGGCCAGCCTCAACCATGCGGGACGGTCTGCAAGAACCTTAAAGTACTGTCGGATCATAAAAGAAGAGAGCACACCGGCCAACAAACCTGTTACGAAAAGGTGGCTGGGAAGGATGGCCAACTGCGGCCATGCGGAAAGATCTCTAAGAATGCTCAAGCACTTTGTTGTCATAAAAGAGTACATCGAAAGCGCAAAAATGTTGACGTATTCAAGAACGATGAATTCAACAATCCAGAAGGTAAAGTGCACAAGTAACAGCCTGATCTCCGCCCCTTCGAGGCTATTGTATGGGAACCAAAGCCTACGACACCCGAAGCAGGGGGGGGGGCGGATGATGACTGAGCCCGGAAAGCAACATTGAGACATCTCTTTAATTGCATACGGATTCTGACCAGATTTTTTTATCCACCACTACCCTAAAAGTCAGTTCTTACTGAGAATCACCATCATAACCAACCCAGACTTTAATATGATTGCCATCATTGTCTTTGTCATTATCAATGGTCAATAATTCCTGAGGGTCCAAAGTAGGTTCTGGCACTGATGAGTTTTTCTAAAGGAGCCGTCCGATTATTACCCGGTGAGGCCCCTTGTAGCTAGCTCAAGATATACTTTCGCTGCCCCCTCTTCATGCTTCAGGTCATGGTATATACTCGTTCACCCTCGTTGTCGTACAAGGCGACAGTGCCACACATGGCGACCCGGTAGCCCTCGTAATACAGTAGGTTTGCTCCATCCAGACCAATTACTCACTCAGTTAACCAGGATTACGCCCCTTATTGGCAGCAATTCTCAGCCTCAATGCATTCAGCTTAATAAAGCCTTCAGCATCTGCCTGATTATAAGCACCGGCATCATCTTCAAAGGTGGCAATATTCTCATCAAACAGGGAGTCATCAGACTGACGACCAACAACCGTTACATTACCTTTATAGAGCTTCAGACGTACGACACCATTCACGCAACTCTGGCTTTCATCAATCATCTTCTGAAGCATCTCACGCTCGGGAGACCACCAGTAACCGTTGTAAATCAGTTTCGCATACTTGGGCATCAGTTCGTCTTTCAGGTGTGCCACTTCACGATCTAGAGTAATGGATTCGATCGCCCTGTGCGCTTTCAGCATGATGGTTCCACCCGGAGTCTCGTAGCAACCACGGGACTTCATACCGACATAACGGTTCTCAACGATGTCCAGGCGACCCACACCACTCTCTCCACCTACCTTGTTCAGGTAAGTCAAAACGGTGGCGGGTGTCATTTCCTGACCATCGATGGCAACGATATCACCATTCTTATAGGTCAGCTCAATATACAGTGGCTGATCCGGGGCATTTTCCGGAGATACACTCCAGCGCCACATATCTTCTTCGGCTTCAGCCCATGGATCTTCCAGGACTCCGCCTTCGTATGAAATGTGCAGCAAGTTAGCATCCATAGAATAAGGAGACTTACCTTTCTTCTTCTCAACCTGAATACCGTGCTCTTCACAATAGGCCAGCAGTTTTTCACGGGAATTCAGATCCCACTCACGCCAGGGAGCTATTACCTGCACGCCTGGCTTCAGAGCATAAGCGCCCAGTTCAAAACGCACCTGGTCATTACCCTTGCCGGTAGCACCATGGGAGATAGCATCGGCTCCCGTCTCATTGGCAATTTCAATCAGTCGCTTGGAAATAAGAGGACGGGCAATAGAAGTACCCAGCAGGTACTCGCCTTCATAGATGGTATTGGCCCGGAACATCGGAAACACAAAATCCCGAACAAACTCTTCACGCAGATCTTCGATATAGATCTCTTTAATGCCCAGTGCCTCTGCTTTGGCTCTGGCAGGCTCAACTTCTTCACCCTGCCCCAGATCCGCGGTAAATGTAACAACTTCACACTGATAAGTATCTTCCAGCCATTTGGCAATGACTGAGGTATCCAGTCCACCCGAATAGGCCAGTACCACTTTTTTGATCTCTTTCACCGTGCACTCCCAATTCCCGATACGGTAAAACCTGATTTATAGAAGAGTATTGATGATCCAAAACTGGAAATCAATATTTATTCAATAAATCCACATATTAATTCAATATTTCCATTTTTTATGGCTACCTCTTAACTCTGAAAGCCCGATGTGGAAATCACCCAACTGACTTCGGATAGCCACAGAGCGGACAACATTATTCTCGAATACTTCCCTATTTTCCAGACCGGAAAATCTCACAAGCAGTTTACCTGAACTGATAAAAACCGAAAATGTGCAAACAGCTGAAAACCAACGCCTTTGAAGTCCTGCAAATTGATCGAAGGGTTTGATCTGAACGGTAAATATTACTACCAAGCCTGCATGATTTTAGATACGATGCTAGCCCGGTGAGGAGGGTCTCCTGAACTCTCCAACCTACTCCATTTTATTCACGTGCTTTTTTGATCATCCTGTGCTGTATTTAGCCGACTCATGATAAAAACACGATTAAACTGTTGCTATCCAGCAATCAACCTTTCTTTTCTGGATCAGGTACTCTTTGGAAGATGACGCAAATGCCCATAGCGAAAGAAAAGCTCTCCCTGACACGCCCTGATGATTGGCATATCCATCTGAGAGACGACGCAGCCTTGGCTGAAACAGTGCGTTCTGCAGCCAGAAATTTTACCCGCGCTATTGTTATGCCTAACCTTCGTCCGCCGGTGCTGAACGCCGATGATGCTGCAGCCTACAAGGCCCGAATTCTTGAGCATTCGCCTGCTGGCAGTCAGTTTGAACCATTGATGACACTGTACCTGACGGATAACACCACCCCCGAAATGGTTCGTGAAGCCAAAGCCAGAGGCGATGTCAAAGCTCTGAAGCTCTATCCAGCCGGAGCGACCACCAACTCTGACTCAGGTGTCACTGATATCAACAACATTGAAGAAAGTCTGAAAGCCATGGCTGAGGTTGGCCTGCTACTGCTGGTGCATGCTGAAGTCACTGACAAAGACATTGATATCTTCGATCGTGAAAAAGTTTTCATTGATCGTTACCTGCGAGACATTACTCTTCGGCACCCTGACCTGAAAGTAGTAATGGAACACATTACCACCGCTGATGCGGTCGAATTTGTCAAAAGCAGCCACAGCAATGTAGCCGCCACGATAACTGCACATCACCTGCTTTACAATCGCAACGATATGCTGGCAGGGGGTATTCGTCCTCATTACTACTGTCTGCCAATACTGAAGCGTAATAGCCACCAGCAGGCCCTGCTGGAAGCCGCAACCAGTGGCAATCCGAAGTTTTTCCTGGGCACCGACTCTGCACCTCATACGGTAGATGCAAAAGAAACCTCCTGTGGCTGTGCAGGTTGCTACACCGCACCGGCGGCTCTGGAATTGTATACTGAAGCCTTTGAGAGCATGAATGCACTGGATAAACTGGAGGGATTTGCCAGCCACTTTGGTCCGGATTTTTACGGTCTACCCAGAAACCAGGCTTCCGTAACCTTGATTAAAGAAGAATGGCAATTGCCAGAGTCCATCCCCCTGGGTGACAATCGGGTGATTCCTCTGCGCGCAGGCGAAACCCTGAACTGGCGCTTACAAACCCAGGACTAACATTGAAGACCGGAAGGTTAGCCCTCAGGAGGCCGACTTTCCACTGACTCTGAATGAATTAAGGAGATTCCGTGGTCGATGATAGCCATTTGATGGCCAACCGCTTTCGTGGTTTTTTGCCTGTTGTGGTAGATGTAGAAACCGGAGGTTTCAATTCCGCCACCGACGCCCTGCTGGAAATTGCGGCAGTGGTCATTGAAATGGATGAAAGCGGCTATGTGCACCCCGGTAAGCCTCAGTCTTTCCATATCAAACCGTTTGAAGGCGCCAATATTGAACAGGCGGCGATAGAGTTTATCGGCATTGATCCCTTCCACCCACTTCGCATTGCCACTGAAGAGGAGCAGGCGCTGAACGGTATCTTCAAAACAGTACGCAAGGAGGTAAAAAAGCAGGGTTGTAACCGGGCAGTACTGGTGGGTCACAATGCATCATTTGACCTTGGCTTTTTGATGGCCGCAGCAGAGCGCTGTGATATCAAACGCAACCCTTTTCATCCATTCTCCTGCTTTGATACAGCCACCCTGTCTGGATTGGCTTACGGTCAGACCGTGCTGGCCAGAGCCTGTGAAGCTGCAGAGATTCATTTCGATAAGGGTGAAGCCCACTCTGCCCGTTATGACACAGAGAAAACTGCCGAGCTATTTTGCTCTATCGTCAACCGCTGGAAGGATCTGGGCGGCTGGTTATAAAGAAGCTTGTAATGCCGTTGCTGTGTTCGCCTGATTTGATGACCCCGATGCCTCCTTGCAACTGGGTACTGTTTTTTATGACTGGACCGAGTATCACAAGAGCGATGTGATTGATGGGTATGGAGTAGCGGGCAAATCGTTTCCGGAATTTTGAGAGAGTGGCTTATGGCAACCACTCGACCAAATCATCAGGGCTGAGTCAATCTCATGGTGTGAAATTGATCATAAATACTCAACCATACGAAATCATTGATGGCGAAATTCCGGATATCCTGTTTATTCTTCCTGCCCGGGCTGGTTCATTTCCAGCAAATCAATATTCATTTTCATCCACAGCAGAGTAGCAGCCAGATTGGCGTTATTATTGCGGATTCCATCATTGCCGGACAACAAACCCCTGGTTTCATCAACCACCTGGTCTACCTCTTTTTGTCGTTCTTCAGGGAATCTCTCAAGCAATCGCTTTAGACGCTGCTGCCCTTGGGTCAGATGTGCAAACCTCTGAGGAAACTGACGCAATTGATAAAACTTAAACAAGCCTGGTTCCAGCCCCACTGCAGTCCAGGTTTGCAGCGACATAAGAATAAGGGTACTCAGGTCATGTGCAAGTGCAGGTTTATCTGCTGTGTCCGTAAAATTCTTAATCTCCCCGTTGACTCGCAATCGACCAAGTTGCTCAATATTCACGTCATACGTTATTTGCAAAAAAAACTTGACCATATCGTCATTAGTAAGAGGTTCTTTGTCCACATAATAACCGTTACCAGCCAACATGGGGAATTCCAACAATGTTTTCAGGTCGTGTAACATGAATGACTCGCTGCAAAAGCCAATATCTTGACGTCCAGGCAGAAAGTAAAACCGGGAATCAGTAAAGCCATGATATTTTAACGCCAGTGTTAAAGCTAAACCGACAAGATGTGCCAGAGATGAATAAACCTGATCTTCGTAGTAACGCTTAAAAACACTTAAACTATCAACGACAAAAACACGATAACATCCTCCAGCATTTTTCCGGATAGAAAAGACGCTAACGTGACCCGTTTGATCCTGAAAAATAAAATTTTTAGTTTGATCTGTTGCCATTAACGGTAGCTGGGTAATAAATAACCCAATCAGCTGCTGAAGACACTGAGAGCTGCCAAGATAAGCTTGTACAAACTTTATAGTGAGCGGGTTAGCAGCATTCTCAATTTTCTCAATTAACGCCTGTTTGGTCATCTCTTGAGGTAAAACAAGCCCCAGTACATCTTTGGCAAATGATCTGATTAAATCTTCTGGCAGGCTCTCAAACCAGGGATATTCAAGTAAAACCTGTGATATTTCACCTTTTTCCAGCTTGCCAGGAAAATGGTTCTTGAGCAGCCTCAGAATAGCTCTCCAACGGTATCCAGCGCTCTCCAGGGAACCCTTCTCCTTCAAAAGATTGGGGGATTTGGCATACAGTCTTTCCAATTCTGCATAAAAGTCATCAATATTTTTTTTCTGATCCATTATTTTCAATGACTTTTCAGCGGCCTTGAGTATTTGTTTCAGTTTTTCAAGATGCCTGGCATGACTCTCATCGTTACCGGAAGCCGATGCTGACGCGGCACCAGAGCCTGAGGAACCTGAAGAGCCAGAATTGCCTTGCCCTTTATGACTTTGTTTTTTACTCTGACGCTCTTGCTGCGGAGGCGGAGATTTACCTTCAGTTTTAGACTGTTCCTTGTTTTCGTCGCCATAACGGTTTAATTCGAATGGATAGCCAGTAAACATCGTACCTTTATCCGGATGAAGCCCACCCCCTTCAGAGACAGGGAAACTGATTATCGAACCTTTTTTCCCCTTATGTAACAGCAACAGCGGAACGACGTTAGATTTTAGTAGACGAATAGGATCAGCCACGAAAGAAGAAAGAATCGCATCGACACCGCTGCCGGAAACGAATGATGACGTGAGAGGAACTGAAGCCTGACTACTACCCGACAAAAGCAGGATAGGCACAATAAAGACAAAAGTCATAAAACACCTGAGCTTCAAGTAGAGATAAAGAGATCATTCTAGACAAGAAACTCAGATTTTCCTTACTCCGGAATATTTACATCGTTCGAGAAGTTTTCTCGCAATAAAAATGAACACAACTTGGGCATTTACCGCAATATCACAAGTAGAATCTGAGATTTCCAGTCTCAGATTTAGCCAAAATACGACTTTGTAAACCTAATTCTCAGTGTTTTTGACTGACTCATAAGAGCTTTGGCTTGATGGACCTGATGCCTCCTGGAAACCGGGTACCGTTTTTATGACTGGGCCGGGTATCACGAGAGCGATGTAATTGATGGATATGAGTGGCGGGTGAATCGGTACCACATTTTTGAGAGAGTTGCTTATGGCAACCACTCAAACAAGTCATCAAGGCTGAGTTAATTTCACAGTATGAAATTGATCATAGCCATTGATGGCGAATTTCCTGATATCTTTTTTATTTTTCCTGCCCGGGACGATTCATATCCAGCAACTCAATATTCATTTTCATCCACAGCAGAGTAGCGGCCAGATTAGTGTTGTTATTGCAGATTCCATCATTGCCGGACAACAAGCCCCGTGTTTCATCAACTACCTGATCAACCTCTTTTTGTCGTTCTTCAGGGAATTTCTCAAGCAATCGCTTCAGTCGCTGCTGTCCTTGGGTCAGATAGGCAAACCTCTGAGGAAACTGACGCAACTGATAAAATTTAAACAAATCTGGTTCCAGACCCATTGAACTCCAGGTATGGAGCGACATAATAATAAGGGTGCTCAGGTCATGTGCATTAAGTGCAGGTTTATCTGCTGTGTCCGTAAAATACTTAATCTCCCCATTGACTCGCAATCGACCGAGTTGCTCAGCCGGGTCATACGTTATGTTGAAAAAAAACCTGAACATATTGTCATTAGCAAGAGGTTCTTTGTCCACATAATAACCGTTACCAGCCAACATGGGAAACTCTAACAATGTTTTCAGGTCGTGTAACATGAATGTCTCACTGCCAAGGTTACAATATTGACATTGACGTTCAGGCAGGAAGTAAAACCGGGAATCAGTAAAGCCATGATATTTTAACGCCAGTGTCAAAGCTAAAGTGACAAAATGTGCCAGGGGCGAATAAACTTGACCTTCGTTGTAGCGCTTAAAAACTCTTAAACTATCAACGACAAAAACACGATAACGCCCTTTAGCATTTTTCCGGATAAAAAAAACGTTAACGTGACTCGTATGATCCTGAAAAATAAACTTTTTAGATTCACCTGTTGCCATTAGCGGTAGCTGGGTTATAAATAACCCAATCAGCTGTTGAAGACACTGAGGGTGGCCCAGATGAGTTTGCATATACCATAGAGTTATCGGACTGACAGAATTCACAATGAAGTGAACTAACGTCTCTTTGGGCACCCCCTGTGGTAATGCACTTTCTGGGAGCACATTTCTGGCAAGTAATCTGATTAATTCTTCTGGCAGGTCCTCAAAACCGGGATATTCGAGTAAAACGTGTGACATTTCACCTTCTTCCAGCTTGTCGGAAAAATGATGCTTGAGCAGCCTCAGAATCGCTTTCCAGCTGTATTCTCTGTTCACCAGTGAGCCCTTTTCCTCGAGAAGATGAGGGGATGCCACATACAACCTTTTCAATTCTGCAAGAAAGTCATCAATATTTTTTTTCTGATCCATTGTTTTCAATGACTTTTCAGCAGCCTTGAGTATTTCTTTCAGTTTTTCAAGATGCCTGGCATGACTCTCATCGTTGCCGGAAGCCGATGCTGATGCGGCACCAGTGCCTGAGGAACCTGAAGAGCCAGAACTGCCTTGCCCTTTATCGCTTTGCTTTTTGCTTTGTTGCTCTTGCTGCGATGGTGGAGATTTACCGTCGGTTTTACACTGTTCCTTGTTTTCGTTGCCATAACGGTTTAATTGGAATGGATAGCCAGTAAATGTCGTACCTTTATTCGGCTGCAACCCATCCCTTTCAGAGACAGGCAAACTGATTATTGAGCCTTTTTTACTCTTTTTTAACAGCAACAGAGGAGCAACGTTAGATTTTGGTAGACGAATGAGATCAGGTGAAAAAGAAGAAAGAATTGCATCGACACTGTCGCCGGAAACGAATGATGACGTGAGAGGAACTGAAGCCTGACTACTGAACGACAAAAGCAGTATAGTCAGAATAAAGACGATAGTCATAAAATACCGGAGCTTCAAGTAAAGATAAAAAGATCATTCTAGAAAAGAAACTCAGATTTTGCTGATTCCATGATATTTAAATCGTTCGAGAAATTCACTCAGGTTAAAAATGAGTACAATTTGAGTATTTACCCCACTATCACAAGCGGAATCTGAGATTTCCAGTCTCAGAGTTAGCTAAAAGACGACTTTGAACACCTGAGTGGCGGGTGAAGCGGTACCGGAATTTTTGAGAGAGTTGTTTATGGCAGCCACTCAAACAAGTCATCAAGGCTGAGTTAATTTCATGGTATGAAATAGAACGCAGCATTAATGATGAAATTCCAGGTATCTTGTTTATTCTTCCTGCCCGGGACGGTCGTTCATTTCCAGTAACTCAATATTCATTTTCATCCACATTAAAGTAGCAGCCAGATTATCGTTGTTAATGCCGACTTCACCATTGCCGGACAACAAGCCCCGTGTTTTATCAACGGCCCGGTCCACCTCTTTTTGTCGTTCTTCAGGGAATCTCTCAAGCAATCGCTTGAGACGCTGCTGCCCTCGGGTCAGATATGCAAACCTCAGAGGAAACTGACGCAACTGATAAAATTTAACCAAATCAGGTTCCAGCCCCGATACACTCCAATTTTCGAGCACCCTAAGAATAAGGATGTTCTGGTCATGTGTATTCAGTGAAGGTTTATCTGCTGTGTCCTTAAAATACTTAACCTCCCCATTGACTCGCAATCGGCCAAGTTGCTCAGCATCCGCAACAAACGTCATTCGCAAAAAAAACTTCACCATATTGTCATTAGTCAGGGGCTCCCGGTCTGAATAATAACCATTACCAGCCATCATGGGGAATTTCAACAATGTCTCCAGATCGTGCAACATGAATGACTCACAGCTAAAGCCACTACCTTGACGTCCAGGCAGGAAGTAAATCCGGGAATCAGTAAAGCCATGATGTTTTAACGCCAGTGTTAAAGCTAAACTAACAAAATGTGCCAAGGCAGAATAAACCTGACCTTCGTAATAACGCTTAAAAACACTCAAACTATCAACGACAAAAACACGATAAAGCCCCTTGGCATTTTTCCGGATAGAAAAAACGCTAACGTGACCCGCATGATCCTGAAAAATAACATTTTTAGATTCACCTGTTGCCATTAACGGCAGCTGGGTTATGAATAACCCAATCAGCTGTTGAAGACACTGGGGGTAGCCCAGATGGGTTTGCAGATATTTTAGAGCTAACGGGTCGACAGCATTCTCAATGAGGTCAACTAACTCCTGTTTGGGCAAACCTTCAGGTAATGAAAGCTCCGAAAGCCCTTCTTTGGCAAATAATCTGATTACTTTATCTGGCAGGCTCGCAAGACTCGGATATTCAAGTAAAACGTGTGACATTTCACCTTCTTCCAGTTCCCTGGGAAAATGATGCTTCAGTAGGCTCAAAATCGCTTTCCAACGGTATTCACCTCTCTCCAGAGAACCCTTCTCCTCCAAAATCTCAGGGCATGCCGCATACAATCTTTCCAATTCTGCATTAAAGTCCTCAATATTTTTTTTCTGATCCATTGTTTTCAATGACTTTTCAGCAGCTTTGAGTATTTCTTTCAGTTTCTCAAGATGCCTGGCATGACGCTCATCGTTGCCGGAAGCCGATGCTGATGCGCCACCAGAGCCTGAGGAACCAGAAGGGCCAGAACTGCCTTGCCCTTTATCGCTTTGCTTTTTGCTGTGTTGCTCTTGCTGCGATGGTGGAGATTTACCATCGGTTTTAGACTTTTCCTTGTTTTCGTTGCCATAACGGTTTAATTGGAATGGATAGCCAGTAAACGTCGTACCTTTATTCGGCTGCAGCTCATCCCTTTCAGAGACAGGCAAACTGATTATCGAGCCTTTTTTACCCTTTTGTAACAGCAACAGCGGAGCAACGTTAGATTTTGGTAGACGAATGGGATCAGGCAAGAAAGAAGAAAGGATTGTGTCGACACTGTCGCCGGAAACGAATGATGAAGTGAGAGGAACTGAAGCCTGACTACTATACGACAAAAGCAGTATAGAAAGAATAAAAACAAAAGTCATAAAATACCGGAGCTTCAAGTAAAGATAAAAAGATCATTCTAGACAAGAAACTCAGATTTTTCTGACTCCATGATATTTAAATCGTTCGAGAAATTCACTCAGGTTAAAAATGAGTGCAATTTGAGTATTTACCCCACTATCACAAGCGGAATCTGAGATTTCTAGTCTTAGAGATAGCCAAAAGACGACTTTGGACACCTGAGTGGCAAGTGAAGCGTTACCGGAATTTTTGTCAGAGTTGCTTATGCCAACCACTTAAACAAGTCACGAAGGTTGAGTTAATTTCATGCTACGAAATTGATCATAACCCTTGATGGTGAAATTCCGGATATCTTGTTTATTCTTCCTGCCCGGTACTGTTGTTCATTTCCAGCAACTCAATATTCATTTTCATCCACAGCAGAGTAGCAGCCAGGTTAGCATCGTTATTGCAGACTCCATCATCGCCGGACAACAGGCCCCGTGTTTCATCAACTACCTGATCCACCTCTTTTTGCCGCTCTTCAGGGAAATTCTCAAGCAATCGCTTTAGTTGCTGCTGCCCTTCGGTCAGATGTGCAAACCTCTGAGGAAACTGACGCAACTGATAAAATTTAAACAAATCTGGTTCCAGCCCCATTGTACCCCAGGTGTGCAACGACATAATAATAAGGGTGCTTAGGTCATGTGCATTAAGTTCAGGTTTATCTGCTGTGTCCGTAAAATACTTAATCTCCCCATTGACTCGCAATCGACCGAGTTGCTCAGCACTCTCGTCAAATGTTATTTGCAACGAAAACATGGCTACTTTGTCATTAGGAATAGGTTCTTTATCCGCATAATAACCGTTACCAGTCACCATAGGGGATTGCAACAATGTTTCCAGGTCGTGCAGCATGAATGACTCAGAGCCAAAGTCACCAGCCTGACGTTGAGACAGGAAGTAAAATCTGGAATCAGTAAAGCCATGATATTTTAAAGCCAGTGCCAAAGCGAAAATGACAAAATGTGGCAGAGATGAATAGACCTGATCTTCGTAGCAACGCTTAACAACACTTAAACCATCAACGACAAAAACACGATAACGTCCTTTAGCATTTTTCCGGATAGAAAAAACACTAACTTGCCCTGTATGATCCTGAAAAATAAACTCTTTAGATTCACCCGTTGCCACTAAAGACAGCTGGGTTATAAATAGCCCAATCAGCTGCTGAAGACAATAGGGGTAGCCCAGATGAGCTTGTATATACCTCAGCATTGACGGGCTGACAGCATTCACAATGCTGTCAACTAACAACTGTTTGGACAAACTTTCAGCTAATGCAGGTTCTGTCAGCTTCTGTCTGGCAAAAAATCTGATCACTTCTTCTGGCAGGCTCGCCAGACCAGGATATTCAAGTAAAACGTGTGACATTTCACCTTTTTCCATCTTGTTGGGAAAATGAAGCTTAAGCAGCCTCAAAATCGCTTTCCAACGGTGTTCACCACTCTCCAGGGAGCCCTTCTCCTTCAAAATATCGGGGGATTCCGCATACAATCTTTTCAATTCTGCATGAAAGTCATCAATATTTTTTTTCTGATCCATTGTTTTCAATGACTTTTCAGCGGCTTTGAGGATTTCTTTCAGTTTTTCAAGATGCCTGGCATGACGCTCATCGTTGCCGGAAGCTGATGCTGATGCGGCACCAGAGCCTGAGGAGCCAGAACTGCCTTGCCCTTTCTCTCTTTGCTTTTTGCTTTGTTGCTCTTGCTGCGGTGGCGGAGATTTACCCCCGGTTTTAGACTGCTCCTTGTTTTCGTTGCCATAACGGTTTAATTCGAATGGGAAGCCAGTAAAACGGGTACCTTTATCCGGCTGCAGCCCACTCCCTTCAGAGACAAGTGAACTGATTATCGAACCTTTTTTACCCTTTTGTAACAGCAACAGCGTAGCAACATTTATTTTTGGTCGACGAATGGGATCAGGCAAGAAAGAAGACAGAATTGCTTCGACACCATCGCCGGAAACGAATGACAAAGTGTGAGGAACTGAAGCCTGACTACTACCCGACAAAAGCAGGATAGGCACAATAAAAACAAAAATCATAAAATACCGGAACTTCAAGTAAAGATAAAAAGATCATTCTAGAAAAGAAATTCAGATTTCGCCGACTCCAGGATATTTACATCGTTCGAGAAGTGCACTTACGTTCAAAAATGAGCACAATTTGAGTATTTACCGCAATATCACAAGTGGAATCTGAGAATTCCAGCCTTAGAGTTAGCCAAAATACGACTTTGGATACCTGATTTTCAGTACTTTTTGACTGTCTCAAAAGAGCTTTGGCTTGATGACCCTGATGCCTTATGACAAGCGGACACCGTTTTTTATGACTGGGCCGGTTAATACGAGAACAGTGTAATTCAGAGAGTAGCGGCTGAATCGGTTCTGGAATTTTTGTGAGAGTTGCTTATGGCAACCACTTAAACAAATCACGAAGGTTGAGTTGAGTTAATTTCATGGTATGAAATTGATCATAACCGTTGATGGTGAAATTCCGGCTATCTTGTTTATTCTTCCTGCCCGGGACGGTTGTTCATTTCCAGCAACTCAATGTTCATTTTCATCCACAGCAGAGTAGCAGCCAGGTTAGCATTGTTATTGCAGCTTCCATCATTGCCGGACAACAAGCCCCGTGTTTCATCAACTACCTGGTCCACCTCTTTTTGTCGTTCTTCAGGGAATTTCTCAAGCAACCGTTTTAGACGCTGCCGCCCCTGGGTCAGATGTGCAAACCTCAGAGGAAACTGACGCAACTGATAAAATTTAAACAAATCCGTTTCCAGCCCAAACATCTCCCAAGTCTGGAGCGCCATAACAATAAGGACGTTCAGGTCATGGGTATCAAATGCAGGTTTATCTGCTGCGTCCGTGTAATACTTAATCTCCCCATTGACTCGCAATCGACCAAGTTGTTCAGTATCCGCTTGATACATTATTTGCAAAAAAAACTTCACCATATTGTCCTTAGCAAGGGGGTCTTTGTCCGCATAATAACCGTTACCAGCCAACATGGGGGATTCCAACAGTGTTTCCTGATCGTGCAACATGAATGACTCACAGCCAAAGCCGGCACCCTGACGTTCAGGCAGGAAGTAAAACCGGGAATCGGTAAAACCATGATATTTTAACGCTAGTGTTAATGCTAAACTGACAAAATGTGCCAAGTTCGAATAAACCTGCTCTTCGTAGTAACGCTTAAAAACACTTAAACTATCAACCACAAAAACACGATAATGCCCTTTAGCATTTTTTCGAACAGAAAAAACGTTAACGTGGCCTGTTTGCTCCTGAAAAATAAAGTTTTTGGTCTCACCTATTGCCATTAATGGCAGCTGGGTTATAAACAGCCCAACCAGTTGGTGAAGACACTGAGGGAAGCCAATATAAGTTTGCATAAGCTTCAGAGTTAACAGGCTGGCAGCACCCAAAATCCTGTCAATTAACAACTCTTTGGGCATTCCTTCAGGTAAAACAAGCCCCGGTAACGCATGTCCGGCAAATAATCTGATTAAATTTTCCGGCAGGTTCTCTAACTTGGGGTATTCAATTAATACGTGTGACATTTCACCTTTTTCCAGCTTACCGGGAAAATGATGCTTAAGTAGACTCAGAATCGCTTTCCAACGGTATTCACCTCTCTCCAGAGAACCCTTTTCTTTCAAAATATCGGGTGATGCCGCATACAAGTTTTCCAATTCTGCATTAAAGTCATCAATATTTTTTTTCTGATCCATTGTTTTCAATGACTTTTTAGCAGCTTTCAATATTTCTTTCAGTTTTTCAAGATGCCTGGCAATACTCTCATCGTTACCGGAAGCTGATGCTGACGCGGCACCAGAGCCTGAGGAACCTGAAGAGCCAGAACTGCCTTGCCCTTTATGACTTTGTTTTTTACTCTGACGCTCTTGTTGCGGCGGTGGAGATTTAGCGTCGGTTTTAGTCTGCTCCTTGTTTTCGTTGCCATAACGGTTTAATTCGAATGGATAGCCAGTAAACGTCGTACCTTTATCCGGCTGCAGTCCTCCCCTTTCATAGACAGGCGAACTGATTATCGAACCTTTTTTACCCTTGTGTAACAGCAACAGCGGAGCAACGTTAGATTTTGGTAGACGAATGGGATCAGGTAAGAAAGAAGAAAGAATTGCATCGACACTGTCGCCGGAAACGAATGAAGAAACATTAGGAACTGAAGCCTGACTATTACCCGACAAAAGCAGGATAGGCACAATAAAAACAAAAGTCATGAGATACCTGAGCTTCAAATAGAGATGAAGAAATCATTCTAGACAAGAAACTCAGATTTACCTGACTCCGGGATATTTATATCGTTCGAGAAATTTGCTCGCGTTAAAAATGAGCACAATTTGAGCATTTACCACAATGCCACAAGTGGAGCTTTAGATTTTAGTCTCAGAGTCAGCCAAAATATGACTTTTGATATTGATTTTCAGTGCTTTTCGGGTGTTTCGAAAGAACTTCGTAAAGGCAGTGATTAATGCCCACCGGGACACCGGTAAGCTTGTCCACAACTCAGTTCAGGTAATGATTTTCGAGGTATTGAGCCACGGCATCATCATTGCATTGGCCAATCACCTGATGATCAGGCAGTTTCGCTTTCAAACGCTCTGTCGCATTCCCCATAACCAGTCCTTTGCCTGCCACCTGTAACATCTCAACGTCGTTCA
Source organism: Endozoicomonas sp. 8E (assembly GCF_032883915.1). Classification (NCBI taxonomy): domain Bacteria; kingdom Pseudomonadati; phylum Pseudomonadota; class Gammaproteobacteria; order Oceanospirillales; family Endozoicomonadaceae; genus Endozoicomonas; species Endozoicomonas sp. 8E. Next base: position 4,878,998 of record NZ_CP120717.1, read on the forward strand.
TGCCGTCACCGAACGCCACTGCGTCTTTGGGCTCCAGACCTTTGAGTTTCATGACCTCTTCCAGAGCCGCACCCTTGCTCACCGCTGGCGCCATGATTTCAAGGCAGGTATCCAGAGAGAAAGCCATATTCACCGAATCACCAAAGGCTTTATGGATATCCCGCTCAAGATCAAGCAACTCATCATGCTCTTTAGCTACAAAGAACACTTTGATAATCTTGTCGACAGGAATCGTGTCCAGATCCTGCATGGTGTAGCTAAAGCCTGTGTCCTTATGAAACTTCAACAGGCTTTCATGGTGCTGCTCGACATACCACTTATCTTCGCTGTACACACTCAAAAACACGGTATCATTGTATTGACGGCCAAGCGCAATTAAGGGCTGAATAAACTCGGGATTAAGATCATGACTGACAATCATCTCTCCCCTGGGGTTGTGTGCACGTGCGCCATTAGAAGTAATAGTGAACATATCGATGTCCAGCTGCGCCCTTATCTCTTCAACATCCAGATAATGTCTGCCCGTGGCAAAAACAAAACGGATTCCCTGATTGCTTAAACGACGAATAACTTCTTTTGTGCGTGGTGCCAGCTCGTGCTGGTCATTAAGAAGGGTACCATCAAGGTCTGAGACAACAACGGGATACATGCATACCTCATCAGAGAGTACGTTTTATCTGTATCCTGATGCTACTTCATGACACAGTGATAAACAGACAAAACAGGTGGCTTATCCCCTGTAATTATGCACACTTGTCTCACTTTCTGGCAATAGGCGCATATACGAAAGATAATGAGTTAATTCCCCCTCCTCCCAAACTGCTAAAAGCAGCAGGGTTAGTCTTGAAGGAATAGCAAGAAAAGGAAGCCGCTGGACAGCGGCCCCGATTAGAGAGCATTACTCAAACGTAATCTCACCCTCTGTAAGTATTGCCTTGATGACATCACCGGGAGAGTACTGACCTGACAGTATGGATTCTGCAAGAGGATTTTCGATACTGCGCTGTATGGCGCGTTTCAACGGACGGGCTCCGTACACAGGATCAAAGCCGACTTCAGCCAGTTTTTTCATTGCTTCATCAGAGACTTCCAGAGACAGACTGTTTTCAGCAAGACGCTTGTTCAGTCGGCTTAACTGAATAGCCGCAATGCCTTCTATCTGACTCTCTGTCAAGGGGTGGAAGACCACCAGCTCATCGACACGGTTAACAAATTCAGGCCTGAAGTGAGCTCCCACTACATCTATAAGCGTTGATTTCAATGCTTCAAAATCTTCACCCTGCATGGTCTGAATAACATCAGAACCGAGGTTGGAAGTCATGACAATCACAGTATTTTTGAAGTCTACCGTTCTTCCCTGGCTATCAGTTAAACGACCATCCTCCAATACCTGCAAGAGAATATTGAAAACATCCGGGTGAGCCTTTTCTACTTCATCCATCAATACCACCGAATAGGGTTTACGACGAACAGCCTCTGTCAGATACCCCCCTTGTTCATACCCCACATAGCCGGGAGGTGCTCCCAGCAGGCGGGCAACAGAGTGTTTTTCCATAAATTCGGACATATCGATGCGAACAATAGCGTCTTCTGTATCAAACAGAAATGCCGCCAGCGCCTTACAAAGCTCTGTCTTACCCACACCGGTTGGCCCAAGAAACATGAAAGAGCCATTAGGTCGGTTGGGATCGGCCAGACCTGCTCTTGAACGGCGTACCGCGTTAGAGACAGCGACTACTGCTTCGTCTTGACCAATTACACGACCATGAAGTGCGTCTTCCATCTTCAAGAGCTTTTCACGCTCACCTTCTAACATTTTGGAAACAGGTATACCCGTCCAGCGAGAGACCACTTCGGCAATCTCTTCATCTGTGACCCGGTTGCGAAGCAGCTTGGTTTCTCCACCCGACTTGGCAGCATCTGCTTCAGCCAGCTTCTTTTCCAGCTCGGGAAGCTGGCCATACTGAATCTCTGACATTTTAGCGAGATCACCGGAACGCTGAGCAACTTCCAGGGCAATGAGTAATTGCTCACGCTCTTCCCGTAACTTCTGAGACCCCTGGAGTATGACTTTCTCGGCCATCCAGATGTCTTCAAGGTCTGAGTAGTCTCTCTCAAGGCGGCCCACTTCTGAATCCAGGAGTGCCAGCCTCTCTCTGGATGCGTTGTCGTCTTCCTTTTTAAGTGCTTCCCGTTCGATTTTCAGTTGAATCAGACGACGCTCCAGGCGATCCATTTCTTCCGGCTTGGAATCCATCTCCATACGTATACGACTGGCTGACTCATCAATCAGATCGATGGCCTTATCGGGCAGTTGCCTGTCAGTGATGTAGCGCTGGGAGAGTTTTACGGCAGCGACAATGGCCGGATCGGTAATGTCAACACCGTGGTGGGCCTCATAACGCTCTTTCAGACCACGCAAGATAGCAATAGTGTCTTCTTCTGTAGGCTCATCCACCAGCACTTTTTGGAATCGACGCTCTAGCGCTGCGTCTTTTTCGATATATTGCCGGTATTCATCCAGTGTCGTCGCTCCAACACAATGGAGTTCACCCCGGGCCAGAGCTGGTTTAAGCATATTACCGGCGTCCATGGCACCTTCTGCCTTACCGGCACCTACCATGGTATGGAGCTCATCAATAAACAGGATGATCTGCCCTTCCTGTTTGGACAGCTCATTGAGAACCGACTTCAGGCGCTCCTCAAATTCGCCCCTGAATTTGGCCCCGGCAATCAACGACCCCATATCAAGCGACAAAAGCCTTTTACCCTTGATACCGTCAGGCACTTCACCATTGATAATTCTTTGAGCCAGCCCTTCCACAATGGCGGTTTTACCAATACCGGGCTCGCCAATAATCACCGGATTATTTTTGGTACGGCGCTGCAGCACCTGAACAATGCGTCTTATCTCATCGTCCCGTCCAATGACAGGGTCGAGCTTGCCTGCTTCAGCCCGCTCAGTAAGATCAATGGTGTAGGTGGCCAAAGCATTGCGATTACCTTCAGCATTGGGATCATTGACCGCTTCGCCACCCCTGAGATTGTTGATGGCATTTTCCAGAGCCTGCTGACTCACCCCCTGCCCTTTCAGGACACGGGAAACTGACGAACTCCCGTCCATCATAACCAGAAGGACAGTTTCACTGGAAATAAACTGATCCCCCTTTTTCTGAGCCTGTTTATCGGCCAGATTAAGCAAGCGAATGGTTTCCTGTGACGGTTGAATATCGCCGGTTGGATTATTAATGACTGGAACCTGGTCAAGTAGCTTCTCGAGCTCATCAGCCAGCTGTTGCAAATTAAAGCCCACTTGACTCAAAAGAGGCTTGATAGAACCACCCCGCTGATTAAGCAGCGCCATTAACAGGTGGACTGGTTCTATCTGATTGTGATCCTTACCCAGAGCCAGTGACTGAGCATCTGACAATGCGGACTGCAGCTTACTGGTCAGTCTGTCTGCTCGCATAGTGAGTTCTCCCGTGCTTTATTACTTGCCGATAGGGCTCCTTATGTCATCTATATTGCGGCAGAATCGATCTTTTCAAGAGCTGGCTTTCCTGCCCCCTCGTGAACTAGCTAATATCTTGATGTCTGCTAGATTCAGAGGTTTTGATTTAATCCGGTATAATCTTCAATATTATGAAAAAGTTATGGAACCCACACAATCAAAAGCGTCAGCCAGTCCCATCTAGCCCGTTATATGCAAGGCTTTTTTTGACATTTTCATATATATTCGCCCTTTCTTTTCAGACAATGGCGACCTCCCCCAACCCGGAAGATAGTCTCGTTGTGATCTACAATGCCCGGTCTTTGACCGGCTTTTGTCTTGGCGTTGTAACAGGAGAGAAAGAGGTCACGACTACAGTTCCTTGCGCAAAACACGGTGGATTTGGCAATTACTCCATCTTCATCAGCCCGGAAGACCTCAGTTATTGGGAAGGTGTCAACCAACTTGACTGGCAATCAGGTAGAAGCCAACGGAAACCTATTGAAGAGAAACAGATAGTAACGATCAGTTTAGAAAAGCACCCGGAAAATAAAAGCATTGCCAAAGTTTCCAAACAGGCATCCCCAATCTGGAGGACGCCTCTCTGGAAGTGTCTTGCAATGACCGGAGACTGGACTGATGTTCACTGGCAATGGCAATGGCAAAAGCGTTGGTTAAAACCTAACATCACCAGACAATCCTACGTACTCCCTCTAAACAATCACCTGCCTGCAAGTTTACGGGACTGGTACTTCAATAACATTGTTGCAATATTTGACCAGGATAGCAGCCTGGTAGGCTTTTCCCATTGTCCTGAGGCCGCCTACAGCACTTCTTCAGATGAGTTCAGGGTATACTCGGTTGACTATCGATCAGGAGTACTTAAAAAATATCAAGAACTCTATCGCTGAACCCAAACCGTTGTAGCTGGACGTCGAGACAGGTTGCCATCAGTCTTCAACAGGATCATAACCATTGTCTGTGTTTACAGGCAGCGTGACTGTGACTTTTTCAGTCCCGGGTCTTGAACAGCACAGCAGGAAGTCACCTTCAGGAGGTGCAATGGCAATCTCGCGGTCGTAGTAAGTACGACCTGCTACCAGCCGGGAGGTGCAAGTGTGGCATACACCCATTCGACAGGCGTTTGGCGGTGTCAGCCCGTAAACCTCAGCCAGTTCCAACATCGAAAGATTGGAACCTGCATCCCACTTCGCAACAACCCCATCGGGTAAGAAAGTGACCTCAGCAGTTTCCACTATGGCTGGAGGTGGTGCTCCCGGCTCTGTTCCAAAGCTTTCGGTATAGATCTGATGAGCGTTGGCTTCGAGTGCCAGCAGGGATTCTCGAATATGAGTTTGAAAAGCTTGTGGACCACAGAGAAAATACAGCAATTCACAGGGTGGCATATCGATCCGTTTGTCTCCATCCATGATGTGTAGCCCATCGAGCTTCCCCGCAATGATTTCCTTCGTTACATAACCCTGATAATCGAAACGGCCAGAAGAAATGTCGTTTTCGTTGGGCCGCGAAAAAATATGAATAACGGTAACATCCGGGAGCGCCCCAAGCTGATCCAACTCGTCCCGGTGCGCCTGATGAAGGCCATCCTGAACAGCGTGAAAGAAAAATACGGGTGGGTAGTTTTTGACAGAAGTGTGTGCTTTCAGCATGGCCAGAAGAGGAGTCAACCCAATCCCGCCCGCAAACAAAACGACAGGTTTTGGATTGCCACGTGCAAGGGTAAACTGACCCAGAGGAGAAGACACGCGCAAACTGTCTCCAACCGCCAGAGTCTCGTGCATGTAGGCACTTCCGGGCCCGCTGGGCGATCGTTTAATCGTTATGCGGTAGTGATCAGGGCCATCCTGATAGTCACTAAGGCTCCAGAGTCGGGTGATTTCCCCTTTTGCCAGCGGAATCTTCACGGCCAGAAACTGGCCTGCCAGCGCCCCCGCCAATGGCGCTGTTCCATCCGGAGCTTCAAGCCAGACAGATTTTGTGTCTGCCGTCTCCTGACGAATGCCTTTAACCCTCAATGCCCGAGAGCCTGACCAGCGACCTTTCGATAACTGCGCCCGCTCCCGCTCCGCAGCGATTTTTGACGTCAGGAAAAAAGTAGACATCGGACTCAGGCCTTCAAGTTCTGACATCGCCTGCATCTGATCCAAACTGGCGGTGTCCGCAAAGAGCGCTTTAGATATGTTCAGCACCAGAGTGCGTGGCTCTGATTTGGCTTCGACCTGAACGTGATCACCAGGAATTATGGTGCCTGTTTTAACAACATTCAGGTAAATGCCACTGTGGCCTGAGATGGCAAACTCCGGAATAAAGCTGTCTGGCTGCCCCAACCGCCAGCACACTTTGAAACATGGAATACGAGGTCCGGACACGGAGAGCACCACTTCATCGCCAATGCGCAAGACATCACCTACTGCCAGAGCGACCTCGTCCAGTCCGTCTATGATAAGGTTTTCGGCAAAACGACCCTTCGGCCAATCTTCATCACTACCACCCAGACGATCCTTCCAGTAATCATAAGTGGTTGATGAAACGGCGTAGATGTGATCGTTATGAACAGCCACCTCATTGCCCTTAATACCGCTGGCATGAATCTTTACCGGACCCTGCACTTCAGACTTAAGGTAAGCCGTTGTGACATCGTGGCCACGTATGTTATGACGCTTTGTTTTACCAATGCAGATCGCAGTAAGTTTCATTTTTTAAGCCAGCCCTGCTTCGAAATCTCGTAAGCCATGAATCACTCGAAACAGACATTCGACAACAGATCAGATCAACGGCTTTGGTTTTTGATTAACAACCCATTGATTTTTGCCCTTTCTCAGGCTTTGTCAACAAACCTTCTTCATACTGACACATTGCGCTTTTATCCTGCCATGACAATTTTAAAAAACACCTGTCATGGATTGGATATGGCTATAACAAGAAGACGTTTCTTTCAGGGAGCCGCCCTGGGGATTGCTACATTGCCGTTGCTCAAGACGTTTGCGAGCAGCCACCAACCTTTTCAGCACGGGGTAGCCAGTGGCGATCCTCTGGCTGATAGAGTGATCCTTTGGACCCGGATCACACCCGATGCAGACCCGGACTTTCAACAGGCCATCGTTCCCTATTCCTGGGAAATGGCCCTTGACCCGCAGATGAACCAGCTAGTCCGCTCCGGCGAAGGCGTTACCGGACCAGACGTTGACTATACCGTCAAAGTTGATGCAGACAGCCTGGTCTCGGGCACCGTTTACTACTACCGATTTTTTTCCAATGGAAAACCCTCGCCGGTGGCCAGAACACGGACCTTGCCAGAAGGACACCTGAACAGTCTGCGACTGGCATTCTGCTCCTGCTCCAACTACCCGGCGGGCTTCTTTAACGTCTACCGGGAAATCGCCCGGAGACCTGATTTGGATGCCGTGCTCCATCTTGGAGACTATATCTATGAGTATGGTCCTGGTGGCTATGGGACAAACAATGGCCTTGGCCGGAGCCCAATTCCTGCGAAAGAAATAACGGTACTTCAGGACTACCGACAACGCTACGCCCAGTATCGAGCCGATCCGGATTTGCAGGAGGTTCACCGTCAGCATCCTTTCATCTGCGTCTGGGACGACCATGAATCCGCCAATGACTCATGGAAAGGTGGAGCTCAAAACCATAACCTGGGTGAAGGTGCCTGGGAGTCACGCCGCAACGATTCAATTCAGGCTTACTTTGAGTGGATGCCTATCAGAGAGAGTGGCATTGTTGACCAGTTTGGACAAAGAACCATTTATCGAAGATTCCGCTTTGGAGACCTGATGGATCTCTTTATGCTGGATACCCGACTGACTGGCAGAGACCGGCAGGTTCTGCCATTGAATGCCAAAGCCGCTAAAGATCCGTCAAGAAGCCTGCTGGGAGTGGATCAGGAACAATGGCTGCATAGTGGCTTAAGTCAATCCATGAATGAAGGGGTTCGCTGGCGGGCACTGGGACAGCAAGTCATGATGTCACAGCTCACTATCAATCCGGATCTTCCTATCCTAATGGATCAATGGGATGGTTATCAGGCATCTCGACAGCGTCTGTTTGATCATATTCAAAATCAGGGCATCAATAACTTGATGGTACTGACCGGCGATACTCACAGCTCATGGGCATTTGATCTGGCACCTGAACCACGCTTCCCTCACTACGGACGGATTTCAGGTTTTGGCGCACTGGGTGGAGAATTTGGAACCCCCGCAGTCACATCCGGATTTTCTGAAAAGACGGGTCTTGCCAAAATAGCCTCAGCGGCTCTGGACGGTGCTCTGCCGAACCTTAAATGGACCAACCAGAGCGAGAAAGGCTATGTGTTGCTGGATATCACTCATAGTCGGACGAAAGCCCACTGGTATCATGTAGACACTGTTGCCAGCAGAAACTACAACCACTACCTGAAAAGAGTGTATAAGCAGAATGATGGTGCCAATCATATCCACAGATCCTGGTCAGAAAGCGTTTCCGGAGAGTCACCTGCTCCAGCGCCTGATCTGGCCAATTTATTTGAAGGACTGAGGCAGCGCTATTACAGCTAGCAGCCTGTCGGACTTAAGCGTCCGTAGCGAGGATTGCAAGAAATTGAGGATAAAAATCTCTGTTTCTGAGGAGAATAGCGAGCTATTTGACGAAGAAACAGGGATTTTTAGACCAATTTATTGCAACCGCACGACTTCATGGATGCAGGAGCTAGAGCAACGCAGGAGCAGTTGCCGTGTAGGACAGTCTTAAGTCCGACAGGCTGCTAGTAGTCCATTACAGGAAGAGCTCTTATTGAAGGCTCTTCCTGTTTGTTTATTCAATCCAGACCATTGTGGCTAAACGTCCGGACTGAACGCCATCCCTTCGGTAAGAGAACCAACGGTCATCTTCCTCATAGGTACAGAAATTACCGCCACTGACTTGTGTTACACCCAACTTCTGCAACCGAAGCCTTGCCAGTTCATAGAGATCCCCATACCAGCGATCACTCTGGCCGGGAATAAAAGCCGTTTCCATTTGTGGATCAGAATTCAGGAAAGCGTCGCGAACTTCAGGTCCCACTTCAAAATGAGACTGACTGATAGCGGGACCCAACCAGGCCATCAACTGACCAGGTTCATCGCCCATAGCTTTAACTGTGGCTTCCAGCACGCCTGCCTGAAGCCCTTTCCAACCGGCGTGCGAAACGGCAACACGGGTCCCGGAAGAATTGCAAAAAATAACCGGAAGACAATCCGCAGTTAAGACGGCACAGGGTAACCCCTGCTTATCTGTCCAAACCGCATCACCTTCTCTTTCTATGTTATCCGGCTGGGCCGCTACTACATCAGTACCATGAACCTGTTTGAGCCACTGCGGCCTATGCCGCCAGTGACAATTGTCGCCGAGCAACGCTCTGTTTTTTGCTACCACATCAGGATCATCACCAGACCGCAGCCCCAGATTGAAGCTGCTGAAAGCTCCCTGACTGTAACCGCCGGTTCTGAGAGTAACAAAAGCCCTGACACCCTCCGGCGCAGGCCAGTCCGGGAGCAGGTAACGATCTTCAGACATGTTCAGTTCTCTCTATTGCAACGCCCTGGGAACATAAGTTCACCATTAAAACAGGAAATCCTGCTCAGGACTCTTTAACGTCTTCTTTTAATACTTCCAAAAGCGCTGAAAAGTCATCCGGTAATGGCGCTTCCCACTCCATGTAATCATCCGTCACCGGGTGCATAAGACCCAGCTTTCTGGCATGAAGCGCCTGATGTTTGAAGCCCCTCAGAGTCTCTTCCAGAATAGGAGAACATCCCTTGGGAATTCTCAAACGGCCAGCATACAGATCATCTCCTACCAGCGGGAAGCGAATATAACTCATATGCACTCTGATCTGGTGAGTTCTGCCTGATTCCAGTTTACAGCGGACATGAGTATGAGCATTAAACTTCTCCAGGACCCGGTAATGAGTTACAGAGGCTTTGCCACCAGGCACCACCGCCATACGAAGACGATGAGTCGGGTGACGGGCAATGGGCTCATTAACCGTTCCGCCTGCCGTCATAACACCCTGAGTCACAGCTTCATACTCTCGACTGACACTTCGGTCCTGAAGCTGAGCCACCAGATCGGTATGACTGGCCAGAGTTTTGGCTACCACCATCAGTCCTGAAGTATCTTTATCCAGACGGTGCACGATTCCGGCCCTGGGCACAGAGGCTATCTCCGGATAGTGAAATAACAAGCCATTCAACAAGGTACCTGAGTAGTTTCCTGCCGCAGGATGAACGACCAGTCCCACCGGTTTATTGATGACCAGGATGGCATCATCTTCGTAAATGATATTCAATGGAATATCTTCAGGTTCCCAACGTTCTTCATTATCGACTTCAACGCTGAGAGTCAGCTTCTCGCCACCGACCAGCTTGTCTTTAGGCTTTTTCTTCTGGCCATCCACGCGCAGATCGCCATTCTTGATCCACTCCTGAAGGCGTGCTCTGGAAAAGTCCGGAAAGCAGCTGGCTGCAACCTGGTCCAGTCTCTTGCTCCCCTGTTCATCAGGTACGATGACCTGCTGATTGATCTGCTCACTCATTAACCACTTCTCAAGTAACAGGAGCCCCAGGAGGCTGACCGAGAATAGACTGCCGTACTTGCTACTGGCGTTATTCTCGGTCAGCCTCCTGGCGGGCATTATTCCCGACCCTGCTCCCGGACAAAAAATCTTAGCCGCCGAAGGTCAGATGCTGCACCGGAACGCGTTAATAAAAGTGTCCAACCTCCCGAAAGCAGCTGAATGATTATTAATAGACCCGGTTTCTTTTCGTTTTACAGCGGACTGTGTTTAAATTAGTTGATCAAAGGCGGGTAGTTTATCACATCATTAGGTCTGGCTGGGCTATGCTCAAAACTTTATCAGCCTGCCTCCCTGTTATAAGTTCAGGGGAGGCCTGTAACACCCTATTTCCTCACAATCATGCCGGAGTACGGAAACTGTAAATACCATGACAATACTCAAAACCACATATTCGCGCCTGATATTTCTGTTCCTTGCTGCGGTGGTTCTGGCAGGATGCTCATCAAGCCCCGAAAAAAAGACGCTTCCGGAATCCCTGACTGAGGCCGAACTCTACCAGATGGCCAACCAGTCCCTGAATAATCAGAGTTATACAAAGGCTGTGGAGTATCTGCGTACACTGGAGTCACGCTACCCCTTCGGCTCTTTTGCAGAACAGGCACAGCTGGACCTGGTTTATGCCTATTTCATGAATGTAGAGCCTGAAGCCGCCAGAGCTGCAGCGGATCGTTTCCTTCGCCTGCACCCACAGCACCCCAATGCAGACTATGCCTATTATATGAAAGGCTTGGCCTCCAATACGGCCTCCATGGGTCTCATTGAGCGCTACCTGCCATTGGACAACACAAAGCGTGATCCTGGTCAGGCTCGCCAATCCTTTAATGAGTTTCGTGAATTGCTGACGCGCTACCCGGACAGCAAATACGCACCAGATGCCCGTCAGCGGATGGTAGCCCTGAGAAATCGCCTGGCTGACTATGAGATTCATGCAGCCAATTACTACATGAAACGCAAAGCCTATGTAGCGGCTGTGAACCGTGGCAAGTATGTTGTTGAAAATATGCAGAAGACCCCGGCGGTAGAACCTGCACTGGGTATCATGGTGGAAGGTTATCAGCGACTGGGCCTGATAGAGCCCGCGAATGAAACCCTTGAGGTGTTAAAACTGAATTTCCCTAATTCAAATCTCCTTAATGAGCAGGGCGAATTCATCGGCTATCAGTCCTTCGGAGATGTCGATCCCTCACTGCTTTACACCGTGACCTTCGGCCTGTTGGGTGATTCAGGTATTGAAAAGCAGAAAGCGCAGACCCCGGTTGCTCCCCAACCTCCCAAGGACAAACAGTAATTCCCTGTGGCTTCCAGCAGGAAGTCACTCCACCTTCTGGTTTAGTAATTCAATGCCAACGACTGTGAAGTGCCCGAAATGCGGCAAAGAAGTAGAATGGAAGAAAGAAAACAGGTTTCGACCCTTTTGCTCCCAACGATGCAAGCTGATTGATCTTGGAGCCTGGGCGAATGAAGAGCGTTCGATACCCGGAAACCCGGCTTTCGATGATCTGATGTCCAGCGACATTGATGACCATTTAAAGCACTGAAAAGCTCCCACCAGCTCCTGATTTCACAGGCCAGGGTCTCTGGTTCAACAGGGCTTTTGCCTGAGAACGTTTGAACTTGAGGACTTCATACATTGCCTCACGAAGCACTGGCTGATGCATATGTTCAGCCAGCTCGCTCAACTGCTGATCAGACAGCCTGGTAATTCTCTCCAAAGCTAACTTTATCGATCTTCCCACTTGCTCTGGCGGCATCTGCTCAACCATTGTCAATACTGTCTTCTTACCTCGATACTGAAACCTGTGTAATTTTGAAGGACGTAAAAGTTTCTGGCTAAATTCATCAATGGAACAGTTCCTGGGGAGGGAAAATCGATTATAAAAAGACATACCAAAATCAATACTGACTAACTTGCCAGTCAGTAGCTCGTCATCTTCGGCATGCTTGAAGAGGTAATTATCAAGTTTCAGATAGTCCTGATCGCCCAGAAGAAAACGCCTCATGACAAGATTGGTAACCGGATTATGATCATCAGTAAACTGACAAATAGAAGGGAATAATGTTTGTTGAAAGAACGTATTGCCTGGGTAGAAGCCTTTCAGGTCTTTAGATGCTACGCAGTGATCCTGATTTTTTTCATCCAGACTGTAGCGATGAATATACTCTTGCCCGTAACCCATCGCTTGCTTGTAGGCTTCGGCAGCAAGGCACTCCCTTTGGGCCAACACTTGTCGATCATTATAAAAATGGGCTTTGTAAGATTTTCCAGTGATCAGGTAGATCACTTTTTGCAGCAGCCGCTTAAACTTCTCAGCACCCGATTCATACCCGATTGTTTTGACATGCCAGAACTCTTCCTTTTTTCCAGCTTTAAGAGAATCTGACTCCCTCACGGCACCTCTCGAATCTGTTTTGATCCGCATCAACCGGTGATCAACAACTCCCCGGTGAACCTGTCCGGGAAGCTCCTCCCAATATTCACCGAAGGGCTTGTCATTGATGGATGGAAGAATATTTCTGCCAGCCTGCCCGGTCTCTTCGAAATAAGCAACTGCCCGATCCTGAATAGGACGCTGACCCAGCATTGAGGCCTTCTGATCCAGCCCTTCGGTAGCAGACAGATTTCCCAGTGAATCTATTGATCTACCCAGTGAGTCCTGGCCAGAAGTTGATGAGGATTGGAATCTTGAATCAGCGGGCAAAACTGATGTTGATTTGTTGCCACCAGGTCCGATACTAGGGTGAGACATTTGCTTCCCTGCAAGAAGTCTTTCATCTTAAATTAAGACTAGTACACGACCTCAATAAGTTTGCGACCAGAAAGCACCTATGGCAGCCAGTCCTTGGGCTCCCCGCTCTATCAACTGCTCCTGATCAGCAAGCTGCATCCCCCCCAACCAGAACACGGGCAATGGACAACGCTCTGTCAACTCTGCCGCTTTTTCCATTCCTAAGGTTTCACAGCCTGGATGCGTCTCTGTCGACATAACCGGAGAAAGTGTTACAAAATCGACACCCAATGATACCGCCCGGTCAATTTGTTCCTGATTATGACAGGAAGCTGCCAGCCACTGACCAGAACGACAAGCACTTCGCCACTCAACACCCTCCTGCTGAAGCTGTTTCGAGGTAAGATGGATACCGTCACACCAACCATTGGCCAGTAGTTCAGGCTCACCTTTAAGAAGCAAACTGGCTCCGGTTTCCCGACAAAGGTGATGCAGCTCTCTGGCTAAATGCTGATAGGTTGCTCTATCCAGCCATGGAGCCCGAAACTGTATCAGCTCTACTCCCTCCTCAATCTGATAACTCACTTTTTCCAGAAGTTCAGCAGCCACTTCAAACTTTCCGGTAATCATATAGCGATTTGGCAACAGAGCTGCCGAAACGATGGGAGTATTAGCCGGAGGAAAGTTCAGCCCGGGTAACTCTTTCAGATCGACCCATCGGATCTCCTGACCCTCATTACCACGCGGCTGGCCCCTGATATCGTTCGCCCACCAGGTATCGAGATAGACAGATCTGTCCGGGTAATCGTGCCGAATCGAAATCAACTTTCGAAACTGATCTGCCTCAACATTCAGTTCCTCCTTAAGTTCACGATTCAAGGCTGTCGTCACAAACTCTCCCTTTTCCACTTTCCCACCCGGAAACTCCCAGTAGCCACCCATGTGCTTATCATTCGGTCGCCGCGCTATAAGAATTCGTCCATCATCCCCGCGAATAACTGCCACCGCAACATGCACCACCTTCCTGGCACCCGCCTGATTTTCTGAAGACATCAGCTACTGCCCTGTTTTCAAGTTCGATACTCAGCATTGATTCGAACATACTCATGGGAAAGATCGGTAGTCCAGAGTGTTTCCGTGATATCACCTGCCCCCAGCTGAACACGGATCAGTATCTCTTCCTGATTCATTATACGCTCACCTTCCGCTTCGGTGTACGAGCGGGCAACACCCCCACCTTCCACAATGCAAACATCGTCTAGCCAGATTGAAACTTTATCAATCTTTAGCTCATCGATCTCAGCTCTTCCCACCGCAGCAAGAATCCTGCCCCAGTTCGGATCACAGGCAAATAAAGCAGTCTTGACGAGTGGAGAATGGGCAATGGTATAAGCAACTTCAAGGGCATCCACGACACTGCTCGCCTGTTCGACCTGAATGGTTACAAACTTGGTAGCACCTTCTCCATCTCTGACAATGGCCTGTGCGAGAGTCATAGCCACCTCTTCAACAGCCTCTTTCAGAGCGTGATACAAAGGCTCCTGAGACTGCATTATGGATTCATTCCCAGCCTTACCCGTGGCTACCAGCATGCAACAATCGTTGGTAGAGGTATCACCATCTACCGAAATCCTATTGAACGACAAATTAACAGCATCAGATAGAAGCTTTTGTAAAAGAGCCTCATCTACTGAGACATCTGTGGCCATAAAAGCCAGCATGGTAGCCATATTCGGCTTGATCATGCCCGAGCCTTTGCTGATTCCCGTCACCGTGTACTGTTTACCGTCAACTTCAAACTGTCGGCTGGCACCTTTAGGGCGGGTATCGGTCGTCAGGATACCTTCTCCTGCCCTGTGCCAGCCATCTTCACTCAAATCCGAGAAAGCAGTGGGCAGGCCAGAAACAATTTTGCCAACAGGGAGAGGCTCGCCAATCACACCGGTTGAAAAAGGCAGCACCTGATCTTCCTGCACCCTGGCATATTCAGCCAGTGCACGACAGACCTCAGTGGCATCGGCCATTCCCTGCTCACCGGTACCCGCATTAGCATTGCCAGTATTAATAACAAAATACTCAGGCAAACGGTTAACGCGATGCTTGGCCAGATGGACCGGAGCAGCACAAAAACGGTTCAGAGTGAAAACACCGGCAACAGAAGCACCCTGATCCCAGTTCATAATCACAAGATCCTTACGACCCTGCTTCCTGATACCAGCCTCTGCTGTCCCCAGACGAAAGCCTTTCACTGGATGCATGTCCGGCCAGCTTCCTGATCCTACTGCCATGGTTTCTCCATCTCCTCTTTTTTCATTCCAATTCACTGCCCAGACTATCTCTTCAACCCGGCAACACCCTCGGTGCTGAATAATCACGATAACTGACACAGAGAATCAGGCCAGAGAGCATTAATTCAACTGGCCCTATGCGAAATACTGTTATAGCTAACCATTCGCATTTTGTTATTAATTATCCAACGATTTTTTCAAATATCTCAAAATAGGTCGGGAAGGTTTTTGAGGTGCAACCAGGATCATTGATGGTAATTTCGCTGCCACCGAATGCCGCCAGGGAAAAGCACATGGCCATTCTGTGATCATCATAGGTATCTATGGCTGCAGAGTGAATCTGCTCAGGTGGATTAATCACAATATAATCTTCACCTTCTTCTACTTCAGCTCCCACTTTACGAAGCTCGGTTGCCATCGCTGAAAGCCGGTCAGTCTCTTTGACCCGCCAGTTGTAAATATTTCGAATAGCCGTCTGGCCCCTGGCAAACAGAGCAGTAGTAGCAATGGTCATGGCTGCATCAGGGATATGGTTCAGATCAATATCCACACCCTTAAGTTCACCTTTTTCTACCTCAATCCAGTTGTCACTCCAAGTGACTTTAGCGCCCATTTGCTCGAGTACTTCAGCAAACCGGGCATCGCCCTGCACACTGGCATTACCGGTTCCATGAACCTTCAGCTTACCTCCGATTGCCGCAGCTGCCAGGAAGTAAGAAGCCGAGGAAGCATCTCCTTCTACCATAATTTCACCCGGGGATTGGTAGGCCTGCCCCCCTTCTACGACAAAGTTCTGGTATTCATTATTCTGAACATTAACGCCAAAGCGCTCCATAACGGAGAGAGTGATATCGATATAGGGTTTGGAAACCAGTTCACCTTCAATCGTGATGACCGTTTTATCTGATGCTAATGGTGCTGCCATGAGCATTGCTGTCAGGAACTGACTGGAGATATCTCCCCTGATGCTGACTTCTCCTCCCTTCAGACCCGAGCCCAGGATTTTCAAAGGTGGAAAGTTTTTCTCACCCAGGTACTCGATGTTTGCACCGGCCTGCTCAAGACAGGAAGTCAGATCGCCGATAGGTCGCTCATACATTCGGGGTTCACCCGTCAGAGTGTATTGTCCTTCCCCCAGACACAAGGCTGCCGTCAATGGCCTCATGGCAGTGCCGGCATTTCCCAAAAACAGAGTCAGGCTTTCATCAGAACCGAGCGGGCCAGCCAGTCCGATGACTTTACAAACTGTATTATTATCTGACAGTTGATACTGAACACCCAGCGCTTTCAGAGCCTTCAGCATATAGCGAACGTCATCGCTATCCAGAAGATTGGTGATGGTCGTTGTACCTTCTGCCATTGCAGCAAGCAGTAAGATACGGTTGGACAGGCTTTTTGAGCCAGGAATAGAAACTTCCCCTTGCACGCGGGAGATGGGCTTTAAAACAAGTTGCTCCATTGGACTTCTTAACTGGCCGAATGATAGTGAACATTGATTATACCCCAATGCCTCAATAAATCAGCCGGTTTAAAACAGCCCATAAAAGAAAACAGGCCGCAAAGCGGCCTGTTTTCTTTAAAATAACGGGTCAATATCAGACAATTTTACCGTGACACTGTTTATACTTCTTGCCGGAGCCACAGGGACAGGGTTCATTTCGGCCGACTTTGCGACTTTCTCGAACGAAAGGTTCGGTTACACCTTCTGGCAGTTCACCTTCTTTTCCTGAATCATCTTCCATAACATGCGCCTGTTCATGCTGAAACTGCATACGACGAATCAGTTCCTGACGACGCTGCTCTTCCATTTCCTCGGTTTTGTCATCCTGCTGAACCTGAACATGAGAGAGGATACGAATGGTGTCCGTTTTGATATCTTCCAGCATGGCCTGGAACAACTCAAAGGCTTCACGTTTGTATTCCTGCTTGGGGTTCTTCTGGGCATAACCTCTTAAGTGGATGCCCTGACGCAGGTGATCCATGGTCGCAAGGTGTTCTTTCCACTTGTCATCCAGTACACGCAACAGGATATGCTTCTCGAAGTTCCTCAGGGACTCACCACCCGCCAGCTCTTCTTTCTGCTTGTAGCTGGAGATGACCTCAGCCAGAATCTTCTCTCTCAGACCTTCTTCTTCCAGCTTGTCATCTTCGTCCAGCCACTTCTGGATCGGCAAATGGATAGCCAGTTCAGCCCCAAGCTTCTGTTCAAGCCCTTTCACATCCCACTGCTCTTCAAGACTCTCGCGTGGGATGTGCTGGGAAATGACATCGTTGACCACTTCGGATCTCATGCTATCAATGCTGGATTGCACGTTTTCAGAATTCAGAAGCTCGTCGCGCTGTTTGTAGACCACCCTGCGCTGATCATTGGCGACGTCATCATATTCCAGCAGCTGCTTTCGAATATCGAAGTTACGACCCTCAACCTTGCGCTGGGCTTTTTCAATCGCATTGGTCACCATTCGGTGCTCGATAGCCTCACCTTTTTCCATACCCAGTGCTTTCATAAAGTTCTTCACCCGGTCAGAGGCAAAGATACGCATCAGGTTATCTTCCAGAGACAGGTAAAAACGTGAAGAACCCGGGTCCCCCTGACGACCGGATCGGCCACGCAGCTGGTTATCGATACGGCGGGATTCATGACGCTCAGTACCGATAATATGCAAACCACCGGCTTCCAGAACTGCTGTGTGGCGCTTCCGCCATTCAGACTTGATCTGGTCTTCCTGCTGCTGATCTGGATTTTTAACCGCGGAGAGCTCGGCTTCCCAGCTACCACCCAGGGTAATATCAGTACCACGACCCGCCATGTTGGTAGCAATGGTAATAGCACCGGGACGCCCCGCCTGGGCAATGATCTCAGCCTCTTTCTCGTGGAATTTGGCGTTAAGAACATTGTGAGGGATCTTGGCCTTATTCAAGGCATTGGACAAGAGTTCAGAAGCGTCAATAGATGCAGTACCCACCAGAACAGGACGCCCCTGCTGAACGGTTTCCTTGATATCAGCAATGATCGCTTCGTACTTTTCTTCGATGGTCAGATAAACCAGATCGTTACCATCTTTACGTACCATTGGTTTATGGGTCGGGACAACAATAACGTCCAGACCATAAATCTGACGAAGCTCGAAAGCTTCTGTATCCGCTGTACCGGTCATACCAGAAAGCTTTTCGTAGAGTCGGAAGTAGTTCTGGAACGTTGTCGAGGCCAGGGTCTGACTCTCAGCCTGAATATTCAGTCCTTCCTTAGCCTCCAGTGCCTGGTGCAGACCTTCAGAGAGACGACGGCCCGGCATGGTTCTTCCCGTGTGCTCATCAACCAGCAGCACTTCGCCATCGGCGACAATATACTCAACATTACGCATGAACAGGACATGCGCTTTCAATGCTGCATTCACATGATGAAGCATATTCAGGTTATGGGCAGAATAGAGACTCTCTCCTTCAGGCAGTAGTCCCAGCTTCTGCAATTGCTCTTCGATAAACAAATGGCCGATCTCGGTCAGCTCAACCTGACGGGTCTTTTCATCCAGCAGGTAATGACCGGTTGGCTCCTCACCTTCTTCAAGCTCTTCTTCCTGTTTTTTCAGCTGAGGAGCCAGTTTGTTCATCTGTTTGTAAAGTTCAGAGGAATCTTCCGCCGGACCGGAAATAATGAGTGGCGTTCGAGCTTCATCAATCAGGATGGAGTCCACTTCGTCGACAACAGCATAGTGCAATTCACGCTGAAACTTATCTTCCTTGCGAAACGCCATATTGTCACGAAGATAATCGAAGCCAAACTCATTGTTGGTCCCGTAGGTAATGTCAGCTTGATAAGCAGCCCTTTTCTCTTCAGGAGACTGCTGGGGAACGACTACTCCGACTGTCAGGCCAAGAAACTCATAAAGAGCACTCATCCACTGGGCGTCACGACGAGCAAGATAGTCATTGACGGTAACAACATGAACACCCTTACCTGTGATGGCATTCAGGTACACAGGCAGTGTCGCCATCAATGTCTTACCTTCACCGGTTCTCATCTCGGCGATGCGACCTTCGTGAAGAGTGATGCCACCGATCAGCTGAACATCAAAATGTCTCATGCCCATGCTGCGTTTACTACCCTCTCTGACGACAGCAAAGGCCTCGGGCAGCAAGGCATCAAGATTTTCGCCTTGCTGATAGCGATCCTTGAGGGACTGAGTCCGTCCCCTAAGCTCTTCATCATTGAGACCAGATAGTTGATCTTCCAGAGCATTGATCTGTTTGACCAGCTTGCCCATACGTTTCAGCTGGCGATCATTCCGGCTGCCGATAATTTTTTTGACTAACGAAGCTAACATAGATTGGTTACAGTCTCACTCTGATTCCGGGGCTGCCTCTCTCTTGCCGACAATCCCGGGTGGGCAGACAAGCTTAAGAACAGCCAAATATTCTATGACAATCACACAAAAGTCTCATCCATATTAGCTATAAATCTGGCTCTTAATGCTTTATAAGCCATAAACGTAAAGCTTAAGATGGTTTTTTATTGACTGACGTCAACGCCAGACGTTTCCAACAACCTGGATTAAAAGCAGAAAAACCCAAACCTTACAGACATTTATACTCATCAGTAAAGGATATAGGGACTGGAAAGAAGTCTTTCAAGGGAAGAGCGCTACTTTTTCGCTGACAACTCACAAGATATGCACTGAATAATCAGACAATGTGATTCATTGAATAAACAAGTCATGAAAAAGGATCGGAAATGCCAGCAATATGAGGAGCGCTTTATTCTTATCAGGAAAAGCTACTTGCTGGCCCGATAAATGTAGCGCTGAGGATCCACATGCTTACCATTGCGAATCACTTCAAAGTGAACATGCGGCCCTGTTGAACGACCTGAGCTTCCTACTTTAGCAATAACCTGACCACGAGTTACGATGTCGCCCACCTTGACTTTGTTGGAATGATTGTGGGCATATCGTGTCACATAGCCATTACCATGATTAACCTCAACCATGAGCCCATAGCCAGAGCGATCACCTGACCAGGTCACGACACCAGCAGCCACAGCAATAATGTCAGAACCATTGACAGCGGCCATATCAATACCTGAATGCCAGGATAACTTTCCGGTAAAAGGATCTGCTCTCTGACCAAAACGAGAAGAAAGCCAACCTTTCTTGACAGGAAGCCCTGCCACAAAGACATCATTGCTCATGGTCCTGTTAGAGACCAGGCTGGTCAGAATATCAAACTGCTGTTCTCTGCTATCTATCTGCTCAGAAAGTTGATCGATAGCATCAATAAGTGGGGGCTTTGAATAGATAGATTCATTGGAAGGCAGCGCTTCCGGGCCGCCAATAGCCGGCACTTCATCGAAGAAAAACTCGCCATCATCCAGTTTCGCGGCTATAGTAAGTCTCTCGCCAACAGCATCCAGTCGGGTAATTCGTCCCTGCAACTCTGCCAGACGAATGGTCAGGGCATCTATTTGACGCTCTGCAGCAAGACGAACACTTTCAACTTCTTTCCTCTGTCCGCTGAGTACTGACCGCCATTCTTGCAGACCTTCTTCAGTCAGGACAACGCCAGATTTCGAATTGAGGAAAAGATAGGCAATACCTCCACCCAGCATCATGCAGAGAGAAACCGTCGAAAAAACAGCCAGTGCCAGCCGCTTGCCTGTGACTCTGAACGATTGTGTTCGAGAGTGATCTTGCTTTACAACGATGACTTTCATTCTAGGAAGCCCTGTACTCCCAATGATTAAACCTTATTAACTCATTATTATGGAAATCACTGCTCATCACCCGGGCTTCAATGCAAAAGGCGACAGAGCGTCATATCCATAAGCTGTCTTGAGACAGGATAGCGCTATTCAGTCATGGAGAATTGACACAGCCATGTCAGTAATATTTGACCCTGGCAGAAAAGTCACTTTACTGTCGTTCTCCTACATTCTTGTTTTTTTCACTCTTGATGATTTTCAGATTCAGGTAAATCTTCAGAAACCAGGTGCCTCATTTAACCAGCATAGATCTCAAAAAAGGTCGCTTCTGCGACCTTTAATGAAAAGTGATCATATGAGTTAAGCAGTGACCGCAGCCGGCTTAAGGTAAGAAATCGGTGCCACTTCAGTATCCTCAAATGTCACCACTTCCCAAGCTTTTTCATTCTCCAGCAGAGAACGAACCAGCTTGTTATTCAATTCATGTCCGGACTTGTAGCCAACGAACTGGCCAACCAGACTATTACCTAATAAATACAGGTCACCGATGGCGTCCAGAATCTTGTGTTTAACCAGCTCATCATGGTAGCGCAAACCGTCTTCGTTCAGAATACGGTAGTCATCAACCACTACAACGTTGTCAACACTGCCACCCAAAGCGAGATTCTGTGAACGCAGATACTCAACGTCACGCATGAATCCGAAGGTACGGGCACGGCTGACTTCTTTTACGAAAGAAGTACTGGAAAAATCAATCTCAGAGGTCTGTGAACGACCTTTGAAAACAGGGTGATCAAAATAGATAGTGAAGCTGACTTTGAAGCCGTCATAAGGCTTGAAAGTAGCTGTTTTCTCGCCATCAGTGACGGTCACCTCTTTCTTGATACGGATAAATTTCTTAGCCGCCTCCTGCTCCTGAATACCAGCAGACTGGATCAGAAAAACAAAAGGTCCCGCACTACCGTCCATGATTGGAACCTCATGGGCGCTCACTTCGACATAGGCATTGTCGATACCCAGACCAGCCATTGCCGAAAGCAGATGTTCAACGGTATCTACCCGAACACCATCTTTCTGCAAAGAGGTACAAAGGGTAGTTTCTCCGACATTTTCTGCACGAGCAGCAATTTCCACCACAGGATCAAGATCCGTGCGACAGAAGATAATGCCGGTATCGACGGGAGCCGGCTTAAGAGTCAAATAGACTTTTTCACCGGAATGTAACCCCACTCCCGTAGCTCGAATAATATTTTTCAGGGTACGCTGTCTGATCATGATAACGCTATTCCGCGACCTCAAAGGCCCCTGTTATTTGAATGCAACGACTCATTGTAACAAAAGTTACACATGACACAACCGGTCATTCATTCAATCAGCCTGTCGACGCAAAAACGCCGGTACATCCAGGTAATCCACATTGTCAGTTGATGGTGCTTGCCTGCGGGGCTTTTCAGCTTCCTCCTCGGGCTGTTCAGCTGCTTTCTTGCGAACATGGGGAGGAATATCAAGCTCCTTAAGGTTCAGGGTTCCGTCTGGACGGGTCGCCTTTGGCTTGGAACCATCAACCACCTTTAAGGACTGTTCCTGCTTTTCATCACTGTCTCCCAGACCGGTGGCAACAACAGTCACTCTCAATTCATCCGTCATTTCCGGATCGATAACTGTACCTACTACAGTGGTGGCATTATCCGAAGCAAATTCACGAACAGTATCACCCACCTCATGGAATTCACCCACAGAAAGATCGAGACCTGCAGTAATGTTAACCAACACTCCGCGAGCCCCCTGTAGATTAACATCTTCCAGGAGAGGGCTACGGATAGCTCGCTCGGCCGCTTCAATCGCCCTGTTACTGCCCGTGGCTGAACCTGTACCCATCATAGCCATGCCCATTTCAGACATGACAGTACGAACGTCAGCAAAGTCAACATTAATCAGACCGTCGCGGGTAATCAATTCTGAAATACCCTGAACGGCGCCCAGCAGTACGTCATTTGCTGCACCAAAGGCGTTCAGCAAACTGACATCACGACCCAAAACAGGCAGAAGATTCTCATTAGGAATACAGACCAGAGAGTCTACACTCTCTTTCAACTGGTTCAGCCCCTCTTCAGCCACTGTCATTCTGCGGCGACCTTCAAAAGAAAATGGCTTAGTCACCACCGCCACGGTCAGAGCCCCCATTTCTCTGGCAATTTCAGCCACAACCGGAGCAGCGCCGGTACCTGTACCCCCTCCCATACCGGCAGTGATGAAAACCATATCAGAACCCGCCAACACTTCAGAAATACGGTCTCTGTCTTCCATCGCCGCATCACGACCGACCTCCGGATTTGCTCCAGCCCCGAGGCCACGAGTAATATTGGCTCCCAGTTGCAGATGGGTATGAGCCTGAAGATGCTGTTTTTTCAGAGCCTGGGCATCCGTATTGGCACAGATAAACTCAACACCTTCCAGCCGACTGTTCAACATGTGGCAGACTGCGTTACCGCCGCCGCCACCTACGCCTACCACCTTGATCACCGCTTCCTGCGGAACATTATCCACCAGTTCAAACATGGCTCTCTCCTTTCTGTCACCGTAAACAGGATATTTTCTGAATATTAATTGCCATTACACTCAAATCACTTTCCAGTAAGAACACCCTGCATGCAGTGTGCTCCCATTTCTTCGCCAATGGCAATCCAGCCATTGCCTTCTGCAGAATTACTTCTATTGATTGGTACTCACCTCTCAATCAGAATTGACCCTGAAACCATTTTTTAAGCCGATTGAACAGACTTTCTTCCTGTCTGCTGAAACTGGCAGTTTCCCTTCGCCCTTCCTGTTGAGCTTTCAAACCATAGTGAAGCAGGCCGACACCTGTTGCATAAATAGGATTACAAACGACATCTGTCAACCCCTGAATGGCCTGAGGCATGCCGAGTCTAACTGGCATGTGAAAAATTTCTTCTGCCAGATCTACGGCACCTTCCATTTTGGACGTACCACCTGTCAGCACAATACCGGCTGGAATGAGATCTTCGAAACCACTTCGTCTCAATTCCGCCTGAATCAGTGTAAACAGCTCATCGTATCTTGGCTCAACCACCTCAGCCAGCGACTGTCGAGACAGCTCTCTGGCGGCCCTGTCTCCAACACTCGGCACCTTGATCATATCTTCAGCACGAGCCAGCTGGGTAAGAGCGCAGGCATATTTAATCTTAAGTTCTTCAGCATGCTGAGTGGGTGTTCTCAGAGCCATGGCAATATCATTGGTGACCTGGTCACCCGCTATAGGAATAACTGCCGTATGTCGTATGGCCCCCTCAGTGAAGATAGCAATATCGGTAGTGCCACCGCCAATATCAACCATACACACACCGAGCTCTTTTTCATCTTCTGAAAGCACTGAATAGCTCGAAGCCAACTGCTCCAGAATAATGTCGTCTACTTCAAGACCACATCGTTTAATACAGTTCTCAATATTCTGCGCTGCATTGACAGCACAGGTTACCAGATGCACTTTCGCTTCCAGACGCACACCTGACATACCCAATGGTTCTTTCACGCCTTCCTGGGTATCAATCACATATTCCTGAGGCAAAATATGAAGAATTCGCTGATCTGCCGGGATGGCAACGGCCTGAGCGGCATCAATCACCCTGTCAATATCAGCACTGGTAACCTCCCTCTCCCTGATAGCAACGATTCCATGGGAGTTCAGGCTGCGTATATGATTACCTGCGATGCCGGCGTAAACGGAGTGAATCTGACAACCGGCCATCAACTCAGCCTCTTCCATCGCCCTTTTGATGGCATGGACCGTAGAGTCAATATTGACGACAACACCACGCTTCAGACCCCGTGAGGTATGTGAGCCGATCCCGATCACTTCCAACTGGCCATCCGCGGTTATCTCACCGACGATCGCTACAACTTTGGAAGTCCCAATGTCGAGTCCGACTATTAAATTTCCGTTATCTGCCGCTGTCATGGCATCTATCATCCCAAACCACTCTGACCGTAATAGTCAGTGCGCCGAACCCACTACTCCAGTGTTGCCACGAAAACGCATGACGACGTTTTTATGACTATTTCCAGGCCACCGAAGCCCCATTCAAATAGCGCAAGTCAACGCGCTTTACATCCTGCCAGCGATCATCAAGCCTTGCATGATACAGCCTGATAAAACGCTGCAATCTTTCCATTCTGCGATCACGCCCGAGATTGACATCAACGTGATCTACCTTCAGCCACCAGGAATCCGTCGTACTGAGCCTCAACTCTCTAACGGCAACCCCAAGGGGCCTGATCACCTGACTGAACGCCAGGTATTGCTGCATTACATCCTCAGAACGATCTTCCATCCCTGCCAGCTTTGGCAGCTTATTGAAGGCCTCCAGAGATCCCGGTCTGAAAACCTCTCCGTCTTCATCAATCAAACCGTCATCCTGCCAACGGGCAATCGGTTTTCGCTCTTCCAACCTGACGATCAGAGTATCTGGCCACTCACGTCGCAGACTGGCTTTCCTTACCCAGGGCATATCCAGAACCGCCCTTCTCATCTCTTCCAGGTCAAGGTAAAAAAACCGATTGACCAACCAGGGTGCCAGCTGTTTTTCAACATCACCAGGCTCCAGATAATTGAACGTAGAGCGCACTTCCACCCGTGCTATCGGCTGATTAACCCACATCATCAATACCGGCCAAATCCAGAGCAAAGCCACGGCCAGAGCAGAGATGACAGTCAACCCTAACCAGCGTCGCCAGGATATAGGCCGAGCCAGCTTTTTCTCTTTTCCCCGACTCGCCCCGCGACTGCGCCTGCCAGAGTCGTCAGGTGACTTCTGATTCAGTTTCAACAAGCTCTTTGCTTCCCTTTATTCCAGCCCCTTTCTGGCGAGCCGGTAACAGGGACGACTTCAGAATCTCCAGAACCAATGCTTCGAAACTCAAACCCACTGACTTTCCAGCCATAGGAACAAGACTCGTTTCAGTCATACCGGGTACAGTATTTGCCTCAAGTAGCCAAAAGCGTCCTCTTTCGTCCTGCATAAAGTCGACTCGACCCCAGCCAGAGCAGCCCAGTGTTTCGAAAGCGGTCAGTGCCAGAGCCTGAAGTTCTTGCTCCTTGCTTTCAGACAGACCACTGGGTAAGTGGTACTGAGTATTTCCTGAGACATATTTA